>DLYT01000070.1 GCA_003447595.1 Porphyromonadaceae bacterium | reverse complement strand
ATGCGTCAGGAATTGGGCGAGTTTCATACCGACTTCTGTTACTACGAGTATCCGGGCGGATCACACTGGTATAGCAACGAGAGTGTAGACTGGAAGCCAATCTTTGAGTTCTTCAATCGTCACTCAATCCCGGCAGATAGCGCAATGAACCGTGTTGAGTTCTACACAGCATCACCAGCTATTTCGGCAACCAACCACTGGTTACGTATCGATCAGCAACAGAAGGCGTATCAAGTTTCAAACGTATTGTTCGACATCATTGATAATAGCATCAGCGGTACAACCAATAACGTAGAGATGATTACGTTCGAAACAGGTAAACTGGCTTCGAAGAACTTGAAATCAATCATTATCGACGGTCAAACGATTGCATTGAATGGCGAAAAAGAAATTACATTAAAGAACGCAGACAACAAATGGACTGTGATCGAAGGTGTACCAACCACTCAGAAATATGCACAACGTTCGGGAGGATTCAAACAAGCATTCGATAACGACGTAGTCTTTGTATATGCGACCGGCGGAAACAAAGCAGAAAACGAATGGTATCGCAACAAAGCCGCTTTCGATGCGGAAACATTCTTGTATCGTGGCAACGGTTCGATCGATGTAATTGCAGATACTCAGTTTAACCCTGTGAAATACAAAGATCGTAACGTAGTAGTTTATGGAAACGCGTCGAACAACAAAGCATGGAACAAGCTACTAAAGAATGCTCCTATCCAAGTGAAAAACGGCGAAATCAACTTCGGCGGAAAACAAATGAAAGGAACCGATCTTGGTACTTACTTTGTATATCCTCGTCAAGATAGCCAAACTGCCAGCGTAGGTGTTGTTGCAGGTACAGGCATCGAAGGGATGAAAGCAGGATATGCCAACGACTACATTTCGGGTATCACCGGATTCCCGGATGTATTGATCTTCAATGTTGATATGCTTCGTAACGGTATTGAAGGCGTAGAAGTGTCAGGTTTCTTCGGCAACGACTGGAGCATCTCGAACGGCGACTTCACCATTACAGAAAAACAAAACTAAGCACCATCTGATACTTAGATAAAGAAAGGCTACCTCGCTTGCGAGGTAGCCTTTTCTATATTATAGAGTTTTACTTCTTATCAAAAGTGATCAACAGAAAACGAAAAAGAGAAAACAATTTATTCCTTCAAGTCATAATACATAATATAGTTGTCTGGTTTTGATACAGCATAGAGTCGCTGTTCTTTTTCATTGATATCAAAATAAATCAAGTCCTGATCAAGCAAATACTTCTTTACCGGTTTTCCGTTCCAATCAAAGACATATACACAATTTCCTAAGTTATAGTTTGATTCTCCTCCTTTGCGTTTACCCGAATACAATGCATAGATGTACTGATTTGTTGAGCAGATATTTACATATGCTTTTTTAGTATCTGCATTGGTTGATAGGATATTCATCTCCAATGATTTTGCTTCATCAAAAGCAAAGTTGAAACCATCTTCCGGACCTTTTATTGTATTGAGTATCTCTCCATTCACATTGAATATCTCAATGGCATCGAGATAATTTCCGGCCAATGCAACCTTCGATCGATCCGGCTTCATGGTCATTTTAGCATCAAATATAATGCTAAGGATAGAGGCCGGAAGTTGATCTGTAAATGTAATGTGCGGATTCTGAACTCCTTTTTTCTCCATCGTTGTACGGTCTATGATATAGAATCGATCTTCATGATTCCAAGGATTTGTACAAATGAATTGGCTGCTAGTGATCCAAAAAGGTGTTGCCAGTGCAAAGGGGGTATTGTTGTTTTTTGTAAACTCTATTTTATCTGTTACGACAGACTTCATTTCTTTTGCTATGGCTTTTCCTGAAAACTCCAACCAACGTTGGGTCGAGTTATCATAGATCCAAATGCTTTCACCATCAAAAGAAGGTGAAAGTTCGAATGGAGATACAGCTTCATTCGGTCCTTGTCCTTTCTTAATGATTTGCCCTTTGTATCTCCCTTGGTCAAAGACATGAATTAACGGATCATTCATGTTGTCGATAGCGTATAGTGTAGTCCCGATTGATTTGACGAGGAATGGATTTCCGATAAAATCATCGTTATAAACCTCGTGTTGCAGATGAATGGCTTCTCCAAAATCAGAATCTTGAAAGAGTTTAGCTTGTTTTATTTCAATTAAGTCAGAAGTAAACGTACAGCTGCAAGCAGTTGATGCAAGAAACAAATAACAAATAGCTGTTGAAAAGCGAGAGAAAAAACAAGATGTAATCATGGTCTATTAATTAAACAAGGTTTGTTTATATGAAAAAGCTCGGGGCTACTGCTACGATGGTGGGTAGGGGGTAGCCCCGGGCTGTATGGTTTGTTAGAAAAGATCAAGTTCTGCTGCCGTAGCATAGTCGCCATTGGCCGCAATCTCTGTCGCTTCAATCTTTACGAATTGTGTACTCACAGGAGCCTTGAAGAATTGGAATCTCTTTTCGGGATCGTTGATCAGATTACCAAACTCAAACGTGTCGGCTTTCTTCCACGTTTTGCCGTCGTTGCTAATCCAGATTGTACCTTTGGCGATCATACCTTTCGAGTTTTCCTTTTGTGGGGTGTACGCAAAACCATTCAACGTCTCTTTTTTGCCCAGGTCGAATGCAACGAATGCAGGAGCTTGAGCCGGAGTAGAAGCCCAATAGGTTTTCGGGTTTTCGTCGAAAGCAGCAACCGCCTTGTGTTTCGCGTCTTCGCTGCTCGCACTTAGCAACTTCCAGTTCTTTTTGATCAGACCAAGACGTTCCTGACTAACGGCACCGGTTTCTTCGTTCAAGATAGCTACCGCTTTGATCTCGCCGTTTGCCATATTGAAAGGAGCGGTGTACTCTGTTGCCGAAGCAGTAGGAGTTTGTCCGTTGGTTGTATAATAGATTTTGTATCCCGCGTTCAAATTTTTGGCAACATCCTCTCCGTGCGCCTTCCATCCGAAGTCTTGCGGTTTGGGAGCAATCGTAACCATACCGTCGAGGCTGCGAGAAATGATCAGTTGAGGCGGACGCGACTGGTAGTGGTGTGCCGAAACGGTACTGATAGCCGGTGTAAGTCGTGCCGAAGGAATACGTACTCTCAACTTCGAAGTCGTTACATCCGGGAAGCGAAGAATGCGCTTGTACCCGATATTGGTCGCACTAGCCACTTCTTTCCATTGGCCGTCGATCCACACATCTACCGCATGTTGCTCTACGCGTTCGCCACGTTTGCCGATTGGCTCTTGCAGCACAATGCGATTCACGGTAATCGGAGCAGGCGTTTCAAGGATGATTCCCTCGTTTCCGTTGGCAACTTCGATAAACGTCTCATCGTTATTATCCAATAAAGCCTTGTTGCCTTTTGCACCTTTCAGCAAATCTTTGCCGTATGTTTCGTTGATACGTTTGCCCGTCTCAACAAGCACATTCACATCCGTAGGAGAGAAAAGACCGTCTCTATTAGGCGGAATATTCAATAAGAACGTAGAGTTGCCACCCACCGAGCGTTCATAAATATCGAAAACGTCGTCTACACTTCTCACTTTTTGGTGAGTATCGTCTCGGTAGAACCATCCTTCGCGGATCGAAGTATTGGTCTCGGCTTGTTGATAATGTAGGTAGTTTCCTTTTTTTAGCTGAGCTCTGCTACCAAGATCCACATCGGTAAGATCCGGGAAATACACCATTGTGTCGGGATTCTCCGTGTATGGGATCACGTTCCATTCGGTAGAGCGAGTTCCGCCCGACTCGTTTCCGCACCAACGAATGTCTTCTTTACCAAAGATCACCGCTTCGGGAGCAACCGCTTTAATCAACTCTTTCCATGCGGCATAGTTGTAGGTTTGTCCGCCCTTCGTTTTGGGATGAGCGCCATCAAACCAAACCTCGTGCACAGGTCCGTATTCGGTCAAAATCTCGAACAGTTGATTTAGGAAATATTCATTGTAGTCGTCAACGACAAATTCAAAAGTCTTTTTGTTTTCAAAAGGGCGTCCCGCTACCGGTCTTGGTATGGTGCGTTTGGTGTATTTACTCAAGTTGCCGTAAAGCCCCTTGGGATTCTCGATTTGAAACAAGTCGGCCGGAGAAAGGTAAACACCCAATTTAAGACCGTACTTTTGGCACGAAGCCGAAAGGTCTTTCAATATATCTCCTTTTCCGTTTTGGAAATCCGTAGACATCACACCGTGGTCGGTATAGCGACTTTGCCACAATACAAAACCATCGTGATGCTTTACAGTCAAGATCACCATCTTCATGCCGGCAGCCTTCATGGCTTGGCACCACTGATCGGTATCTATGTTTTTAAGATCAAACACCTTTGGGTCTTCTTTTCCGTCTCCCCATTCTTTACGGGTAAAGGTGTTTGGCCCCATGTGAATGAAAGCAATAAATTCATTGCGTAATGCCGAAAGCTGATTGTTGGTAGGAATTACATGAGCAGCCTTTTCGAGAATAACTTGTTCGTTATCTCCTTTATTAATTTTAATCGTATTGTCAAAGTTGACAGTTTGGGCCGCCATGTTTGAAAGAAACATCGCTCCCGTAAGAGTTAGAAGTGCAATTTTCATGTTTGTGTGTTATAGGTTTGCCTGGCAAAGGAACTTATTTTTTGTGGAAAGAAAAAAAGAAATGCGTAGAACCGGAATGTATTATAAAGCATAAAGGGGAATACGAACCGTATAAAAAAAGCAATAGCTGCGATGCCCCTTCGCAGCTATTACACTAACACATACTAACCATTAGAAAGTTTCATGTTGAAATAATTGTGCATAAAGCACACCACCTAAATTACCCGAAAAATGTATGAAAAATAAAGTTTGTATATACAGTTAAGTTTGTATTGTTCTTAGAAAAATAGAGATCTCTAGGTGCTAGAGTCTCTATTTTCAACCCGAATAATATTTGAAAAACAAGTATGTTATGAAAAACATTCCAAGTTGAATCTAACTTAACAATGTGTTATTCATGGTATCGCCAAGATTGTTAAGTCGAGTTTCTATTGCATTACAAAAGAGGCTTTTATTTACGTTAATAAGATTGTATTATTTTCTGATTGTATTGTAATATTTACGTTTAGTAGTTAAAAACAAAAGAAGTACGCTATGTTCTTGTAAAGCAGAAGCTATAAAAAGAAAGCAGCAAGCCAATTTCGGCTTGCTGCTCTTGTTGTTTGTTGATCAGAAGATAGAGGTTTATTCCCGGTCGATGTAAGACCGGAAGACAACGATCTATCCATGCAAATCATCTTATTATTTCTTTTTCGGACAGCTTTTAGTCTTGTTGTCGCAATTCTCTTTTGATTGTTTTGTACACTCTTTTTTCTCCTTAGTACATTTGCTTTTGTCTTTTGTGCATTCTTTCTTTTGTGGGCATTCAGTCTTTTCCTTCTTTTGATCTTGTGGCGACTGAGCAAAAGCCAAAGCCGGTAATGAAACTAAGAACAACGAAGCCATTAAAATCTTTACAGTTTTCATAATTCAATAATTTATTGGTTGGTATTAATAAAAGGAGTCAAATGATCTTATAATAGATCTCATTTGTTTGTCCTTTTGTCGGAATAACGACGCCTAAAATAGTCATTTATAAATCATTTCAATGCAAATGTTATTCTTTTGTTATCATTGAGTTCAATATTAATAAATCCGATTATATTTGTCGTGATATAATCACAATCTAATCCCATGAGTATGAAAAACATTTTTTTAGCAGCCAGTGTATTAATGCTTTGTTCGTGCGGAGGCGAGTCGTCGCAAAGCGGTATAACCACGGTCGACGTAGCTTCCGGAATCAAAGAAGCAAAAGCCCTCGCCACGTCATCCCTGTTTGATAAAGTCGAATACATCCCATTGGAAACGACCGACGAAAGCATCATCAGTAAAATTGCAGACATCCGTGTGATGGACGACTACATTCTGATGTCTTCAGATGGGCTTCCAGTCAAATTATTCGACCGCAAGACCGGAAAGTTTATACGGGAGATTGGCAAGCTTGGCAATGGGCCCGAGGAATACACCGGTGGGCGTGGAACTCCCGCAATCATGTATATTGATGCCGGCGACCAAACCATCTACGTGACTTCACAAAACAAACAACTCCAACATTACGACTTGATGGGTAATTACTTAGGTAAAATAGTTTATCCCGAGAATATAAAGAATTATACTGCCAATAACCAGTTCTTTATAGACGGAGGCAGTGTGCTTACTCACAGTAGATCGTATTTAGGAAATTGTCCGTGGGAGACTGCCCGCTTCTCTGCGCAAACCACTGCCGAAGCCGATACCACAGCGCAAATTCATCCGCGTAAAGCATGTGATATGAGTCAAATAGAGTCGATCAATGTACTTAACGATCAATATGCCAAAATAGGGGGAATCGGAATGATCTTAGCAAGCATGAAAGACGGAGGCCGATTCGAGATTGTTCCCGAAAGTCCGTCGATTTGGAAAATGGACGATGCCTATAGGCTGAAAGGACTCGACGTAGATACCATCTACAACATCGTAGACAATACGTTTGTTCCTCACCTGGCATTTGATTTGGGAGAGTGGCAATGCACCTACGACGAAGCCTTCCAGACTGAGGCGTTGAAGTCGAAAATCAAGATCGACTTTGTACTCGAAAACGACGATTACCTGTATCTGCGTATGCACAAAGGGCTACGTCCGGGCGAAGATGTGGTAGAGTACTGCGGATTTTACGATAAGAAAAACAACATCACGCATGTGACCGATACCGACAAACTACGCGACGAAGCCGTCGGAATCGACCTGCGAATCCGAAACATCTCCCCGAAGGGCGAGTTTGTCGCACTGCTTCAGCCGCACGAAATAGAAGGAGTTAAAATCAATGGCAACCTTATTGGAGACGAAGATAACCCCGTAGTTGTAATCATGCAATAGTTACAACTTCATGTCGCCGGGCTTGATATAGCCTTTCTTGCGCATGAACTCCGAAATGGCAAATGCCACAATAGCCGGAAGAACCATGGTAGTGGCCAGAATCAGCACCGTATGATCGGCTCCCATGGTTTCAATGGCCATCAACTGACCCACCAGTCCGCTGGTTCCCATACCCGCACCCACGCTGTTGTTTTGTAGTTGCACACCCACCGTAGCTACAGGGCCAAGCACGATCGAAGTCAGTATAGCCGGCAGGGCGATCACGGGTTTCCGCAACACATTCGGCACCTGAATCATCGACGTTCCCAGCCCCTGCGAAATCAGTCCGCCCCAACCATTGTCACGAAAACTCGCTACCGCAAAACCAATCATATGCGCCGAACATCCTATGGTGGCAGCACCCGCCGCCAATCCGCCCAGCGACAACGAAATCGCGATAGCCGCACTACTAATCGGAAGTGTAAGTAAAATCCCCATGATACAAGCCACCGCTACCCCCATCCAAAACGGGTGCAACATCGTGGCACTGTTTACCAACATGCCCAGCGACTGCATAAACTCCGCGATTACCGGTGCAATGTAAATTCCTACCAAGCCACCCGCCAGAATTGTAGCCGTAGGAATCACAATGATATTTACAGGCGTTCGGTTGTTCACCACCTTAGAAACCTCCGCGCCCACAAGCGCTGCCACCATCGCACCTACGGGTTCGCCCACTTTCAGCACCGCAACCGCGCCATCCATTGCAATGGTGTTGCTGCCGATAATACCGCAGATCAGACACGAAAACACCCCCAGCGGCGGTGCCCCCAACGCATAAGCAACGGCCGCGCCAAT
>DLYT01000065.1:4420-7816 GCA_003447595.1 Porphyromonadaceae bacterium | reverse complement strand
GCTTTTTGAGCCGTGATTGTAGGAAGTTTTCCTTCATAAGGCATCCATTGCGTTACTTTCAGGTCGGCCGGTTGTGCATTGGGGTTGGCTTCGAGAATGGCGCCTACAAAGTAAAGCGATTCGATCGTGCGTACCGAGGTTGTTCCCACCGCAATCACGCAATCGATTTTGTGCAATAGGTTTTCGATCGTTGCTTTATTCACCGAAATAAACTCGGTGTGCATCTCGTGATCTTGAATCAGTTCGCTTTTTACAGGCTTGAAGGTGCCGGCACCAACGTGCAGGGTAACCTCTTCGCAGGTAACGTGTTTCTTTTTCAAGGCCTCGAAGACTTCGGGTGTAAAGTGTAGCCCGGCCGTAGGAGCAGCCACCGAACCTTTTACTTTCGAGTAAACGGTTTGATAGGTTTCAAGGTCGCTTTCTTCCGTGTCTCTTTTCAAATACGGAGGAATTGGGAGTTCGCCGAAGGCATCCAATAGCTCCGCGAAAGTAATCTCCGCATTGTCCCACGTAAACTCTACAAGGTTGCTTTCGCCGTTGTTCTGAATGCGCTCGGCACTCAAGGTTACTTGCTTGTTACCCACCTGTAGTTGCTGTTGAAGCAATCCGCTTTTCCAACGTTTCGAGTTGCCTACCAAGCATACCCACGTGCAGCGTTCGGTTTGTTGAAAAACCAGCGCGTAGTCGTTGGGTGCGTAGGGTTCGAGACAAAAGATCTCAACCACCGCACCGGTATTTTTGGTGAAATGCATGCGTGCCTGAATAACTTTCGTGTTGTTGAAAACCATTAGTGCCTGCTCGGGAATGTAGTTGTCGATTTGATTAAACGTATGTTCCTCGATTTCGCCGTGGCGGTAAAGCAAAAGCTTCGAAGTGTCACGCTTGGGAAGTGGGAATTTGGCGATCCGCTCGTCGGGTAGCGGATAGTTATATTCTTCTATTTTGATTTCTTTTGTCTGTTTCATTTGTTCTAAACTATATGAATGCAACCATTCGTATACGGTTGGATTTGCAAAATTAATGTATCTTGCCGAAAGAGCGTTGCTTTGTTTTTATATGTTCATAAAAATAAGCAACTTTGCACGTATAACAATTTAGAAAAATAGATCATGAGCGTTAAAATAGGCGATAAAGTTCGCTTCCTAAATAGTGTGGGCGGAGGAATTGTAAGACGATTCCAAGGAAAAGATATTGTATTGGTTGAAGAAGAAGATGGCTTTGAGATTCCGGTATTGATTCGTGAGTGTGTTGTGATAGAGCAACAAATCCAAGTGAGCAAAACCGTGCAACCAAGCAAGGAGATTCAAAAGGCTGCAAGTCGCACCGAGCACAACGATCCGGTGTATACGCCGGAAGAGATCAAGGGCAACGACGCGCTGAATGTGTATCTGGCCTTTTTGCCTGTGAAGCCAAAGGAGCTTTCAACGACCAACTACGAAGCATACATCATCAACGAGAGCAATTATTACCTTTCGCTTTCGTATCTAAATAGAACCGACGACGGCTGGAAGTTACGCTATCAAGAAGAGATCGAACCAAACACCCGCCTGTTTATGGAGGAGTTTGTAAAAGAAGACTTGAACGACCTAGAGCGTGTGTGCATTCAGTTTACCGCATACAAAAAAGACAAAGCGTTCGCGCTTAAAAATGCGGTATCGGTAGAGATTCGTGTAGACACGGTGAAGTTCTACAAACTGCATAGCTTCAAGCAAACAGACTTCTTTAACGAAGGAGCTTTGGTGTACAATGTAGTGCGCAACGACTTGCCTGTAAAAGAAATGGTGATGTCGCACCACGACCTTGAAACAATGATGAACCAAAAGGCGCGTGTAGAGCGTCGTGCAACACAACGTATCGACAAATCGGAACGTAACAAAGGGGATATCGTAGAGGTGGATTTGCACATCGAAGAACTAATCGACGATACTACGGGTATGGACAATACGGCTATTCTGCATTATCAAATGGATGAGTTCAGACGCGTATTGGATCAATACAAACAAAATACCGGACAAAAGATCGTGTTTATCCATGGTAAAGGCGAAGGCGTTTTGCGTAAAGCGTTGATGGACGAACTAAGACGTAAGTACAGCAAATACGGCGTGCAAGATGCTTCGTTCCAAGAATACGGATACGGTGCAACGATGGTAACAATCAAATAAAACAAGCTGAGTTATGGCACTTGAAATAGAACGTAAGTTTTTGGTGTCGGGCGATTTTAAAAAAGACACGTATCTGGCCGAGCGTATCGTGCAGGGATATTTATCGTCTGTGCCCGAACGTACGGTGCGGGTACGTATCCGTGGCGAACGAGGTTATCTTACCATCAAAGGGGCTTCGAATAAAGCGGGTTTGTCTCGCTTTGAGTTCGAAAAAGAGATTTCCGTTGCTGATGCCGAACAGTTGATTCAGTTGTGCGAGCCGGGTGTAATCGACAAAGTGCGTTACGAGGCCAAAGTGGGGATGCATACCTTTGAGATCGATGAGTTTCATGGCGACAACGAAGGCTTGGTGATGGCCGAGGTGGAGTTGCAAAATGAGAATGACAGCATCGAGATTCCGGTATGGCTAGGCAAAGAAGTAACCGGCGACGTCCGCTATTACAACGCCATGCTATCCAAGAATCCCTACAAAAACTGGAAATAAGAAAAACCTATAACAAGAACACTATTAATTGATGAAGAAAGTAATCGTTTCACTGGCAGTGGCACTGCTAACTCAGCCGCTGCTTGCCGATGAAGGCATGTGGTTGTTGCCACTTCTTAAACAACAGAAATTTGATGAAATGAAAGCGTTGGGCCTTGAGCTCGAAGCGAAAGATATTTATAGCCCCGATTCTAGTTCGCTCAAAGATGCGGTTGTGATCTTTGGTGGCGGTTGCACGGGCGAAATGATCTCTCCGGAAGGTTTGTTGATTACCAACCACCACTGTGGGTACGGTCAAATTCAACAACATAGTTCGGTAGAACATGATTACCTTACCGATGGCTTCTGGGCGATGAGCCGTGAGCAGGAGCTACCAAATCCGGGACTAACGGTTACGTTTATCGATGCGATCGATGATGTTACCGATTATGTAAAAGAGGATTTGAAGAGCGATACCGATCCCAACAGCATGAAGTTCTTGTCTGCTTCTTATTTGAATAGTTTGGCAGAGAAGAAAGTAGGCGCGGAGTTTCTAAAGAATAACCCGGGTACGGCTGTAGAGATCAAACCATTCTTTGGCGGAAACAAGTATTATATGTTTACGAAAAAGATATTCAGCGACGTGCGTTTGGTAGGAGCACCGCCTTCATCAATCGGTAAGTTTGGCGCGGATACTGACAACTGGGTGTGGCCTCGTCACACGGGCGACTTTTCGTTGTTTCGTGTGTATGCCGATGCCAATGGCAATCC
>DLYT01000065.1:3802-4138 GCA_003447595.1 Porphyromonadaceae bacterium | reverse complement strand
ATGGGCTTTCCGGGTACAACAAACCGTTATTATACATCTTGGGAAGTAGCAGAACGTCGCGATATAGACAACGCGGTTCGCATCAATATCCGTAACCTTCGTCAGCAAGCTATGCTTGAAGAGATGCTTGCCGATCCGCAAGTACGTATCCAATATGCAAGCAAATATGCGGGTTCGACCAATGCATATAAGAATGCGATCGGAACAAACTGGGCGATCAATAAGCGTGACTTCGAAGGGGTAAAGAAACAAATGCAAGACGAGTTGTTGGCTTGGTCGCAAAAGAATTGCCGTTCGAACTACATCGAAGCAATCCAAACGCTCGAAACCATTGTG
>DLYT01000065.1:2158-3415 GCA_003447595.1 Porphyromonadaceae bacterium | reverse complement strand
CTTTTGAAAGAATATACCAAGTTGGTTCCTGCGGGCAAAAGACCGGCTTACCTTGAACTGATCGATACAAAATTCAACGGTGATACCGATGCGTTTGTCGACTTTACGTTCGATACATCGATCTTTGCCAGCAAAGAAAACCTTGCCGCATTTATGAAGAAGCCTTCGTTGAAGCAGTTGGATGCCGATCCGATGATGAATTTGGCGGCTTCGGTACAAGAAGAAAATGCAGCGTTGAAGAAGGCATTGGCCGATTTTGATTCGGGCTACGCGATTGCGCATCGTGCTTATTTGAAAGGCTTGATGGATATGAAAGGCGAATTGGCTATGGCTCCGGATGCAAACTTTTCATTGCGTATTACGTACGGACAAGTGAAAGGTTACCGTCCTACCGATGCGGTTACTTATGATGCAACAACAACCCTTGATGGTGTGATGGACAAAGAAGATCCGAACAACTGGGAGTTTGTGGTTTCGGATAAATTGAAAGAACTTTACAAGAAGCAAGACTTTGGTCGCTACGCAAATGAGCAAGGCAAACAGCCGGTTGCTTTTGCGGCAACAACGCACACTACGGGAGGTAACTCAGGTAGCCCGGTGTTGAACTCGCGCGGCGAACTGATCGGTACCAACTTCGACCGTAACTGGGAAGGTGTTGGTGGTGATATCGAATACTTGCCAGACTATCAACGTTCCATTATCGTGGATGTTCGCTACGTATTGTTTGTTATCGACAAATATGCGGGTGCCGGATATCTATTGGACGAAATGGATATTGTAGAATAAAACAACAGGCTGCCTTTTCTTCTGATTCGTGCAGTCTCTAAATACAGAAAGCCGAAGCGCGACTCTTATCTCAAAGAGTTGTGCTTCGGCTTTTTTGTTTTTACGATCAAAGGTTGGGTTGATCGAGTACTTTATATATAGCTAGAATCAGCATTCTGTATCGTTTAGCTTCATGAGATCAGACATGATTCCGTCGGAGATAAAGATCCCATCGCGCGACAGCTTGATGGTATTGTTATCGCGCACTAATAACTCTTCTTTTAGGAAAGGCTCAGCTTGCTCGAGGCAATAAGACAAGTAGTCGGATCCAAAGTGAGACGAGATGTAATCCAACTCAATGCCCCATTTGGTACGAAGGCCTGTCAGAATATAATCGTTGTAACGTGTACGGGTATCGAGTTCTTCCACTTCTCGGTTTACGGTGTTTGCGTCGATGCTTTCAATATACTGTTTGATCGAAGCCACGTTCCA
>DLYT01000065.1:0-1874 GCA_003447595.1 Porphyromonadaceae bacterium | reverse complement strand
CCGTCTTTGGCAAAGTTCGAGATCTCGTATTGTTCGATTCCAGCCTTCTCGAGTTCGTCGATCAGCATCTTAAACATCTCTACGCTCAACTCTTCGTCGGCTTGTTTTACTTTCCCCTTTTCCCAAAGCTTATATAATGGCGTACCTTCCTCATAGATCAGGTGATAGGCCGAAAGGTGAGGCGTTCTCAGTGAAATTGCTTCTTGAATATTGCGCTCCCACTTTTCGAGAGTTTGATCGGGAAGGCCGTAAATCAAATCAATACTGATGTTTGTGATACCATGTTTGCGACAAAGGGCAACGGCTTCTTTGGCTTGCGCGGCCGAGTGACGTCTGTTCAGAAAGCGAAGATCGTCGTCGTCGAAACTTTGCACACCCATGCTAATCCGGTTGAATGGTACCAATGCAAGTAAGCGGGAAAGGAATTCATCCGTGAGGTCATCGGGGTTTGCTTCGAGGGTGATCTCTTCGCACAAAGAAAGATTATAGAAACGACCCAGTTGTGTCATGATCTTTTCGATTTGCTCCGGGGATAACTGCGAAGGAGTTCCTCCACCGAAGTAAATTGTTTTGATGGGTTCGTTGTGTAAATAGTCTTTGCGAAGTTCGATCTCTTTGCATACTGCGTCAACATATTCGTTGATCAGGTTGTGATTGGTTTGCGTATAGAAATCACAATAAGCACAACGCTTGGCGCAGAAAGGAACGTGTATATATATGCCGGCCATACGGTTCAGGTTTGATGGATTCAATCAGAACAAAGGTAGTGCTTTTCTTTTCGATTAGCCTTCTATGTTGTAAAACATTGAATTTTAAAGTGAAACATGTATTGTGTTTTTATTTCATTATTTCTAATTTGCAAGCGACAGCAAGCAACCAACTACTGTTAATACTTGTTTTAAATAGAAAAGCAGTTTAAAACAAAGACCACGAAGAAACGACTATTCATTCAATAGAATATATATTACGTTGAACCAATAAATACTATGAGTTATGAAAGTGTACCAATCTAATGAAATCAAGAACATCGCCATTTTGGGAAGTTCGGGCGCCGGGAAAACCACTCTCGCAGAAGCAATGCTATTCGAGAGTGGTATCATAAAACGTCGCGGATCAATTGAAGGAAAGAATACGGTGTGCGACTATTTCCCCGTAGAGAAAGAGTATGGTTATACAGTCTTTTCTACGGTTTTTAGTGTAGAATGGCAAGGGCGTAAACTAAACTTCATCGATTGTCCCGGTTCGGACGACTTTATCGGCGCAGCAGTTTCGGCAATGAATGTTACCGACACGGCTCTGATGGTTATTGACGCTCAGTATGGAGTAGAAGTAGGAACCATCAATCACTTCCGTTACACAGACAAATTCCACAAACCGGTTATTTTCGTTATCAATCAGCTCGACCACGAAAAAGCAGACTATGACAATGCCGTTGCGCAGTTGATAGAAACCTACGGCTCCAAAGTCGTGCCCGTGCAATATCCTATCAGTTGCGGAGCATCATTCAATGCTGTGGTAGACGTGTTGAAGATGGAAATGTACCGTTGGAAACCAGAAGGAGGCGTACCTGAAGTATTGCCGATTCCGGAAGAAGAGAAAGAGAAAGCCGAAGCATTGCATCAAGCATTGGTCGAAGCCGCCGCCGAGAATGATGAGTCATTGATGGAAAAGTTCTTCGATCAGGGTACACTTTCTGAAGAAGAAATGCGTGAAGGTATTCACAAAGGGCTTATTACTCGAGGTATGTTCCCTGTATTCTGTGTAAGTGCAGAGCGCGATATGTGCGTGCGTCGTACACTCGAGTTTTTGGGCAACGTAGTTCCGTTTGTAAGCGAAATGCCGAAAGAAAAAACAGTAGACGGTATCGAAGTTGC
>DLYT01000124.1:10477-14264 GCA_003447595.1 Porphyromonadaceae bacterium | reverse complement strand
GTTTACAAAGAGATGCGCTACAATACCGTACAGGTCGTAGATAATATCACCAAACAACTAACGAAGATTGAGCAAGCATTACCCGGTTATGATTTTGATATTGTGGCCAATCAAGGCACATTTATCAAAAGCTCGATTGGTGAAGTGAAAGATACAGCTCTACTCGGTATTGTTCTTGCCATCATCGTATTATTTGTATTCTTACGCCGTTTTGGCACCACTTTAATAGTAAGTATCGCTATTCCTATTTCATTGGTGGCGACTTTCAACCTCATGTATTTCGGCGGACTTACGCTTAACATCATGACCCTTGGAGGTATGGCTCTTGGCGCCGGTATGCTTGTTGACAATGCAATTGTTGTGATCGAAAGCATTTTCCGAAATCATGAAAAAGGAGACAGTGTTAAAGAAGCAGCAGTAAATGGCACCGCACAAGTAGCCGGTGCTGTAACCGCCTCAACACTAACAACCATTGTCGTATTCTTGCCTATCGTATATCTGCATGGAGCATCCGGCGAACTATTCAAAGATCAGGCATGGACAGTAACCTTCTCACTTCTTTCGTCCCTATTCGTTGCGATCTTTACAATTCCGATGCTTTATACAAAGCTTTTCGGAAAGAAAGCAGAAACGCAACCTGTAAAGCAAAAAGCCTCTATTGAGTTTAAGCAATATGGCAAACTACTTACCCGCATATTACAAAAAAAAGGAATCGTTTTAGCGGTTTCATTTCTTGTGCTACTAGGAGCATTCCTTCTAGTTCCTTTATTAAAAACGGAGTTTATGCCTAAATCAGATAATTCAACCTTCATCATGCAGGTTAAACTACCAGAGGGCACCATGATTTCGCGCACCGCCTCAACAGTAGAAAGTCTTGAAAATATAATTTATACGATGCTTGGCGATTCGGCCTGTACAATCTATTCGCATATCGGAAAACAAACCGGTAACGGTAGTAGCGTACTCGACGGAGATAATACCGCATCGCTGAAAGTGATCCTTAATGATAAACAAGTCAACATTGACCATATCATAGGCCAACTCACCCCTTATACTGAAGACATTCAAGGTGCAGAAATCGCCTTTGTACAAGACAACAACACGCTCAACACATTACTTGAAAACGATGGAGCACCTATTGTTGTAGAGGTAAAGGGAGAAGAACTGGAAGACATCGCACTCATTGTAGATCAAGCAAAAGGAAAGATTCAATCCATCCCAGAGTTATTTAATGTAGCCACTTCGATTGAAAATGGTAACCCCGAAGTAAGCATTATGCTCGACCGCACCGTTGCCGGAATCAATAATCTGGCAATCAGTTCGGTTATCGAACAAATCAAACAACAGCTATCGGGACGTACAGCCGGAGCAATCGACTTCCAAGGCGAAAGCCGCGATATTGAAATCAAATTGCCTGATATCGAATTATCACAACTCGATAATATCATTATCAAAGGAGGAGATAAAGAATATCGTTTGTCCGAGATTGCAACCATTACGCATACACAATCACCGAAAGAGATCATCAGACGCAATCAAACGCGTTTAGGAAAGATCACTGCGAATATCGATGAAAACACATCCCTCGATGTTGCCGCACAAAAGGTGAGTGAAGCACTGAAAGACATCGAACTGCCTTCTAATTATACCATTTCAATTACCGGCGAAGAAGCCAAACGCAAAGAAGCCATGGATAGTCTTCTTTTTGCGTTGTTCCTTTCCGTCGTACTTGTATACATGGTATTGGCATCACAATTCGAATCGTTTCTACATCCATTTACCATTCTGCTTACCATTCCACTTGCCGTAGTCGGAGCAATTCTTGCATTCCTTGTTACAGGAACAACGGTCAATATTATGGGAGTAATCGGAGTTGTAATGTTGGTGGGGATTGCCGTAAACAACTCCATCATCCTGGTAGACCGAATCAATCAGCTCAAGCAAACAGACCTCACCCTCATTGAAGCAATTGCGGAAGCCGGTCAACAACGTATTCGCCCTATCTTCATGACAACCATTACAACAATACTCGCACTCCTTCCGCTCACCTTTGGTTTTGGCGACGGAGCAGCACTACGTGCCCCAATGGCCATTGCCGTAATTGGGGGGCTCATCACCTCTACACTGATGAGTTTGTTGGTAATCCCTTGTCTGTACCTCACATTCGAACGCCTTAAATCAGGAAGGAGAAATTAAGTATGAAGTTTTTAATAACCCGACGTATCACGATATTTATGTTATTCCTGGCACTTACCGTGCTAGGATACGTATCGTATAAGCAACTACAACTCGAGTTGTTGCCCAATGCCGAATTGCCGGTTTTGTTTGTGCAAATCTCTTCACAAAACGAAGTCGATCCTGCATTTATCGAATCACAAGCACTGATCCCCATCGAAGGAGTTGTAAGCACCCTCGACGGCATTGAGACGATCGAATCAAATGCAAATACGCGCGGAGGCAATTTGCGAATTAATCTCAAGAAGAACACGAATATCAAATACGCGTCGATCAAACTACAAGAAAAGATCAACGAAATCACCTCTACTTTACCAACCGGTATCAGAGCAAACGTACAAAAAGGAATGGATGCCTCGATGGCAAACAGTTTCATCGTTTTGCAAATACGTGGTGATGGCGGAGTAGACCGTATACGTAATATCTTTGAGAAAGAATCGAAAGGAAAGCTTGAAAATGTAGACGGCGTTGCCTCAGTCAATGTATTTGGCGGACGTCAGAAAGCAATCGAGATATTGCTCAACCCTCAAGTATGTAAGGCTTATAACCTAACACCGGGCAAAATCAGTTCGGTCATCAACTCCAATACACAAGAGCGTACCTTTGTTGGTAACATCACCGACAGCAACCAAAAGCTGTTTGTCCATACCAACGCGGCCTACGAGCGAATCGACGAACTCGAGAATCTGGTTGTAGCACCCGGTCCGGTATTACTAAAAGACGTAGCCACCATCTTCTTCGACTACAAAGAAGAGACCTCTTACAGTCGTGTAAACGGAAAAGAAGCCATCTCTTGTGCGATCACCAACGATTCGCAAAGCAACATCATCGATCTTTCGCACCGGGTACTTGCCACCATCGATGAGATCAATAAAGATCTTGCACCTTATGGAGTGGAAGTATCCGTACAGAACAATACGGCCGAGATCATGGAAACCAACCTAGAGCAAATCAGTTGGTCGGCATTAATCGGCGGACTTCTGGCTGTAATTATACTTTGGTTCTTCCTTAAGAATATGCGATTGGTTATTATCATCGCACTATCCATACCAATCTCCATCTTCACGGCATTCAACCTATTCTATGCCTTTGGTGTATCGATCAACAGCTTTACGCTCATCGGGATGGCCCTTGCCGTAGGGATGTTGCTCGACAACAGCATTGTAGTACTCGAAAACATCTACCGTCTTTCGGCACAAGGATATACTCCGGAGAAAGCCGTTACCGAAGGAACCAAAGAAGTTTGGCGCTCTATCTTTGCAGCCACGCTTACTACCATTACCGTATTCCTGCCTTTTGTCTTTTCCGACAATTACATCATACAGCTGATGGGATACCAAATTGGTGTATCCATCATCTCTACGCTTTGTATCTCGTTGTTTGTAGCCCTACTCTTTATACCGATGACCACCTATCTCATGCTCAAGCTAAAGAAAGGCGACAGTCGATTTTATGAGAAAGTAGCAATCACACAACGTCCTACTCAGATCTATTTGGTATTGCTAAAGACCTGCATGCGCCATCCTTTTGCCGCATGCGTAGGAGCATTGGT
>DLYT01000124.1:1114-10215 GCA_003447595.1 Porphyromonadaceae bacterium | reverse complement strand
CGCATCAACATCCAGCTATCTACTCGCTTCGGTAGCACGTTGGATGAAACAAATAGCGTAATCGAATTGTATGAAGGTCGTATTATAGACATCCCTGAAATAAAAGAAGTCGTTACCAATATCTCAGAAAACACTGCCAACGTTACCTTGGTCTTGAAAGAGAACTTCGAGCGCATTGGTCGTAGAGATATCGGAGCCGTTCGCGATGAGTTGATGCAAAAGATACCACACGAACGCATCACCTCAGTCATGATAAACGAAGCCCATTCGGGTGGACAAAACGATGCCATGATGAACGGAATGGGACAAATGATGAGTATGCTTGGTGCCGGTGGCGGGCGAAAAGGCATTCTGATCAAAGGGAGCGATTTCGAGATGATGCAGATTGTAGGAGAAGACTTACGTTATCAAGTAAGCAAACTCGACTTCATCTCTTGGAACAACCTTTCGTCGGCAGGCCGCCGTCCTGAAATACATTTATTGTTTGATCAACCGCTACTCCATTCGTACGAAATCAATCGTTCGGATATCGCAAACGGTCTTATGTCTCTCAACCGAGACTTTGCCAGCGGCTCGCAAATCACCATCGACGAAAAGGATTACGAAATCATTATCCGCGAAGAACGTCCGGAGAAAGAAGACCCTGCCGATTTGCCCAAAGAAAAAAGCATTGACGAACTCAAGCGTATACAAGTAAACAATGCCAAAGGAGGGATTCAATCGATCGATGAAATCGCAACCGTAATCAAATCGCGAGGAATCTCCAACATCTCTCGTGTAGATAAAGAAAAACAAATAAGGCTCAACTACGGATTCAAGTTTGAAGACAAAGCATCTGAAGAAGTACTAAACGGATACAAGGAAGAAATAGAACAGCTCATCGCCAACTACAACCTTCCGGCCGGTATTGCTATAGAAGTTATTGAAGAAGAAGACCAGTTTGCAGACTTCAAGTTCTTGATTTTTGCAGCCTTTATTCTCATCTTCATGATCCTTGCATCCGTATTCGAGTCGTTGGTTACACCATTTGTACTCCTCTTCACCATTCCTTTGGCAGCCATTGGCTCTTTGGTCGCTTTGCTTTTATCGGGCAACAGCTTGATGAATGCCAATTCGCTTACCGGCTTCCTTATCCTGCTTGGTGTGGTAGTAAACAATGGTATTATCCTGATCGACTACTCCAACATCTTACGGCAACGAGGCTATTGTCGCAATCGAGCCCTGATCATGGCCGGACTCTCTCGCATGCGTCCTATATTGATCACATCCATTACTACCATCGTAGCCATGTTTCCATTGGCACTTGGCAACAATGAATACTCGGGCATTATCGGAGCACCCTTTGCCATCACTGTAATTGGAGGCTTGGCTTGTTCCGCTTTGCTTACGCTGATTATGATTCCGACCGTATGCGTCGGACTCGAAAACAGCATTGCTTGGTACAAAACATTACATAAGAACATTTATATTCTGCATACACTCCTTTTTGCAGGAGCCATCTGCTATATTTATTTCAACATAAGCGGATTGCTTCTCAAGTGTGTTTGGTTTGTAGGAGTTACGCTTCTTATTCCGGGAGTAACTTACTTTGTCCTTAACTCCTTGCGCAGAGCCGACAGTAGTTTGATCCCCGAGCACAAGTCTATTCACATCAGAGTAGAGAATCTGGTAAAGATCTACGACAGACCATCGTTATTTGTCAGACAATGGCAAAGCGGAATTGTATTGCGTCGTCGCCTCGGACTCACCAACGAGTTTCATTCCATCAAAGACTTCCTCAAAAGCAGCTGGCAGTATGCTTTGTTGGGATTCTTGGTTTACTTTACTTGGTTCTACCTCGAAAGCACATTCTGGAAATTAATTTTCTCGATCGTGATCTATCGTTTTATACTTCTGTTTATCGGACAAATCAACGGATACAGACACTATAAAAACAAGTCGACACGCTGGAGCAGTCGTATTGCAACCATCCTAAAATGGGGATTACCGCTTATCCTTTGCTTCATCTTCGGAAAACAAACCTATGCAACCGGACTAGCCGTCTTTGCATTACTGATATGGTATACCGTATTACAAATCGTCCGCACATCGGAGTTCTTATATAGTAATCAGATCAATACCGAACGCTTGCAAGGGCGCTTTGCCGCCTTCCGAAGTCGCTACTACAAGTTTGTAAAAAGCATTCCGATCATCGGCAAGCGCCACGTTCCCTTCAAGGCCCTTAAGGGAGTATCATTTGATATCAAGACGGGGATGTTTGGTTTGCTTGGGCCAAACGGTGCCGGCAAATCAACCTTTATGCGTATCATTACCGGTATTCTTGAGCAGAGCTACGGAACCATTCACATCAACCAGTACAACACAAAAGAGTATCGGGAAGAGCTGCAAGGGCTTATTGGCTTCTTGCCTCAAGAGTTTGGCACCTACGAAAACATGTCTTCATGGGATTTCCTCAACTACGAAGCCATCCTCAAAGGAGTTGTTGATCCGGAGGTACGAAAGGAACGACTCGAATATGTGCTTAAAGCCGTACACATGTACGACCGAAAAGACGCAAAGATCGGTTCATTCTCCGGAGGTATGAAGCAACGTATCGGTATTGCGCTTATCTTGCTCAACCTTCCTCGCATACTTGTGGTGGACGAACCTACTGCCGGACTCGATCCGCGTGAACGTATTCGTTTCAGAAATCTGCTTGTAGAATTGAGTAAAGAGCGCATCGTAATCTTCTCTACTCACATCATTGAAGACATTGCCAGCTCATGTAATCAGGTAGCCATCATTAACAAAGGCGACCTCAAATACTTCGGTAATCCGCGCGAGATGGTAAACTATGCGCATAACAAAGTTTGGCAGTTCAATATCTCTGCGCAGCGATTTGAAGAAGACCTTGACGTAAGCATGGTAGTACATCACATCCAAGAAGGAGATCTTATCAAGGTAAGATACATTTCTGTTGACGTTCCGTACGAAGGAGCGCAGCTTGTAGAACCAAACTTGGAGGATGCATACCTATGCATGCTTAAAAACTTATAAACTCTAGTAATCATGAAAATAAAAGACCTGTTATCTACAGTTGTTCCAATGACCAAATACAACACAGAGATTATCTTTGCCAATAAATTCATTTGGTTTCTGCTGGCATCGTTGGTATTTTACATGCTGACCATGTTCTTAAGTGTTTGGAACAACGCCGAGTTGAATACAGGATTAGTATACCAACTCCTGTTTTTTCCGTCGCTACTCATCGTATTCTACCCCACTTCATTCAGCATTCAAAACGATGAAGACAGCAAGATCCTTGAGATCATCTTCGGCATCCCCAACTACCGATTCAAGGTATGGCTGATCCGATTGGTAATGATCTACATTTTGGTTTATTTGTTACTCATCGTCTTTGCTTTTATCGGATCCATCATGCTCTATGAAGTCAATCCGTTTCAGATTGCCAATAGCATCATGCTGCCGGTCTTGTTTTTAGGAAATCTAGCCTTTATGTTCTCTACCATTATTCGTAGTGGTAGCGGAACATCAATCGTAATGATTGTAGTAGGACTTGCTTCCTTTTTCATTACCCGCAACGGCATCTTACAGAATAGCATGTGGGATATCTTTCTCAATCCCTTTAGTGAAATCAGAGACATGAACATGGTTATCTGGCAAGATATCATCTTCAAAAACCGAATGTTTCTGGCTGTAGGCTGTGTGGTTGCTTTGCTTATTGCCATGCAAAACCTGCAAAAACGCGAACGTTTTGTTTAATCGCTTTCAAATAATCTTCAACATGAAAAACTATCGTATAGCATCCTTTTGTTTGGTTCTCTTTTGCTATTGCGCCTCGCTATTTGCAAAAGACGTATATCTATTCTCGTATTTTACAGGCAACGGTGAAGACGGTTTGCACTTTGCTTATAGTGAAGACGGACTGCAATGGACACCGGTTGCAGATGGAAAGAGCTTTCTTACGCCGCAACTTGGTAAAGATAAATTGATGCGCGACCCGAGTATCGTGCAAGGAGAAGACGGCTTGTTTCACATGGTATGGACTACCGGATGGTGGGACAAACATATCGGACATGCTTCATCGGCCGACTTAATCAATTGGAGCAACCAGCAAATCATCCCGGTTATGAATCATATTCCCGAAACCAAAAACAGCTGGGCACCCGAAGTCTTCTACGACTCCAAAAGCAAACTGTATTACATTATCTGGGCATCGACCATCCCGGGGATGCATTCGCCCGTTGCCGAAAGTGAGACCGAAAAAGGGTTGAATCACAGACAATACTTTGTGACAACGCCAGACTTCGAAACGTTTTCCCCAACGGCGATCTTCTTCAATCCTGACTTTAGCGTAATCGACGGAGCTATCTTACAACAAGGCAACGAGTATTTGTTTTTTGTCAAGAACGAAAACCCCAATCCTCCACAAAAGAACATCCGTGTTACGCGTACCCGCGACTTAAAGAAAGGCTTTCCTACCGCAGTCTCGGAACCTATCACAGGCAACTACTGGGCCGAAGGAGCCTCACCTCTGCAAGTAGGGAAATACATCTACGTTTATTTCGATAAATACATGGAAGGAAAATACGGAGCCGTTCGCTCTAGCGACGGCGGGAAAACATGGGAAGACGTATCCGATCAAATCACCTTTCCCAAAGGCACCCGCCACGGCACAGCCTTCAAAGTAGATAAAAAGACCGCACAAAAGCTCCTTCAATAAGAAGATTTACTATTCTATCTCTTGTATCTTCTTTGCACAAAGAAAATACAAGAGATATAGTTATAATAGAATTGCTTAAAGACTAAAATTATCTATCGAATAATCGTAAATATATTCAATGCCGCAGCTAATCAAACAACTTTATCTATATTTACCAATCTTCTTCTAAACTCTAAAAGCATATTATGGAGACAAACAATCATCAAATCGTTAACTACAGCGCTATACTGGAGAAACAGTTTGGCAAACACGGATCAAAAGAAAGAGCTAAGTTTGATGAAGAAGCATACGCTTTTTATACGAGTCAAATACTTCTTTACACAATCAAAGGTTTTAAACATATTTAATCAAAACATCTCTCCTTTTAACTTGAACATGTTCTTTCTTATATCTTATAGTATTAAGCATCTCTACTATATACTCCTCATGTAAATATTCAAGCTTATTTGTTTACATTTTCCGTCTATAATTTTCAAATAGTTTTGTTATATTTGCCATATGGACCTATTATTTTTTCAACACATTACATATTAATAATTAATTATGCTCCCACTAAATAAAGACCTCCAACAACCCAAAAAGACGTTAGACGAATTTTATAATATTGCTAAACGAGTAAAAGAATATATGCCTAATGTTCTTAGTCACTCTGTTGATAAAAATGACTATACTATTTCTGTCTCCGATATGGCTGGGACTAAAAAGTATATTCGCCCAATAAACAAAACACTTTACATTAATAATAATGATGAATTTCACTCAGCCTATATTTTACTTAAAGAAACACTATTCAAAATAAAAATAGGAGAAACAAAATTTACCGATAGAGAGAAGTTTAATATTAATTCTTTTTTATATACAATTCAGCAATCAATAGGAGCTGGATTAGATTTACTCGTTGATCCAAACAGCTCTAGAAAGCATGTCGGTAATCGTTTTGAAGAATTAATTAGAGTAATATTCGATGAAATAGGAATTGCAAATAAGCGAGTTGTATTAAGAATCCCATATGCAAGTGAAGAAGGTGAAAAAATATATAAATGCGAAAATGATTTAATATTATCCTCGACTGAAAAAGTTAACTCTACATCAGAATATTTGGATGACAAAGAGATTGTTGTTTCTGTTAAAACAACATCTAAAGATCGTATGGGTAAGATGTTTATAGATAAAATTCTTCTCGAAAGATTCGTAAAACATCCTCAGAAAGTTATTGGAATATTTAACAACGATGTACAAAGAAAAGAAAACAGTGATATCTCATTCACTCTAGTATCTGGTTTATTTATGGTATATACACAATTTCTAACGCAAATAGAAGGCGTATACTATCTAGATCCGCCTCCTACTGCATTAAAAAGTCCTTTTAATAAGTATATGAAACGCTTTTCAGAACTTATTACAAATGATGTTTTTGTATTATTTAACTCTTAAATTATTTCTTCTTAATTGAGATTCAATTTCATCTTTAGCTGATAAAATACGGGCTATATGACTTGTGTCAGAAAGACGCTGTTCTATAACTTTACAATAACCAACTTCTTTTTCAATTCCAATCCATTTGCGTTTATACGCCTCTGCAACGGCAAAAGTCGTACCTGAACCTCCGAAAGGGTCTAAAATATAACTATCCTCATTCGATGAGGATAGAATTATTTTCCTCAATAATTCTACTGGCTTTTGAGTTTCATGAGCACATCTCTCCCATGATCCATTTGATATAGTAGGAATTTCTAAAACATCTTTTGGTTTTGCACCTAATGGATTGGGTTCCCATTCATATTTCTGACTATTTTTACCTTTAGCATATTGTGATGTTTCTGCTTGAGTCCGCTTAGGGTAACGCATAGTATGCTCATTGTATGGTATACGCACTTCATCTATATTAAAAATAGTTTCATTACTCTTCCTAAAATGAAGAATACTTTCGTGAGATCTACCCCAATCTTTTCCTAAGTTTGCTTTATTTCTATAATACCAAACAAGCCATCTACATCCTTTAAAATATGGAGCAGAGACATACTTTATATCTGCAAGAATCTCTGAAAATCCACAAATATATAGTGACCCTTTTTTTGACAAAACTCTTTGGGCCTCTTTTACCCATTCTACAGTCCAATCTAGATAATCACTCTGTGAATCAAAAACATCCCATTCTGCTTTTTTTATATTATAAGGCGGATCCGCAAAGATAAGATCCACAGAGTTTGACTCCAACTCTTTTAGAAACTCTATACAGTCACGATTATATAGCACACCTAAGTCTGTTTGAAAAAAAGGTAAACTATCCTCCTTCATTAAATGAATTGGTTTATAAAAACAATCAAGTTGTATCTCTTGCACTAAATTCTGAATCTGAGCATCTGAATAAACACGGTAATTATTCATTGGGTGACGAAGACTTTTAAATTTACCATTGTTATCCCACCTTCTAAGTGTTTCTTGACTAACTCCAAGTTTTTTGGCAGCTTCTCCTATCGTATATAATTTATCCATATCCTTTATCAACATTACACATGTTTACACCACAAATATAAATCATTTATAATTAATGACAAAGATCAAATGCATTTAAAAGATCAAACAATGAATAATAACATATTAATAATTTTCTTTCACTCGCTATTTACACTAAGGTTGGTTTTGGGGTGAGGGTTGTATGATTCGGGAGTGAAGGATTGAGGGTTTTTGTAGGGGTTTTTCATGCTAGATTGGAAGAATTGGCGGATTTTTCAGGTTCAGAAAATGGACTTTTCGAAGGTACGAAACGATCCCTAAATGCAGCCCCGACTACAAAACAGCCTTCACTGTGCGGCTTTCGAGTCAAAAGCATGCTTGGTTTGGGAAAAAAGCTTGTTTAGTTCTTGGAAAAACCTCGTTTGGTTGTCGAAAAAAGGTCATTTACTTCTCGCAAAGACCTTACAAGGTTCTTTCGAATACCTTTTTGGATGTTTGCAAAGACTTTTTTCAGTCATCGTGAAGAGTTTCCACACTCACCACGAAGACTTTTTACATTCTCCTCGAAGACTATTTTCACTCACCGCGGTAACTGAAAACAGTTTTCATTGAAGACGTTTTACGTGTTCGGTGAAAACATTTGACCTCATCGCGACAACACTGCAACCTGCCTACCAAAGCCCGGCCTCCTATCGCTCCAAGCCACTGAGCCGGAGTTGAGCCAACACAAATTGATTCTCCCACATCCAAACTGCTTTCATTTTGACCGCTTGAAAAAAACTTCTCAGTAACGACAAACGATCTACGTTACGCATCACGGGACTTTTCACGACAGAATGTTAGAAAATAAACGATCGCAAATGCCGATCATCTAGCGCAAAAACTGGCTTTTACCCCATAAAAAAAGAGGATAAGCCTGAATACAAGCCTATCCTCCCCTATTATCAAGATATACAATAAGTCGATCTTAATTTGCAGCAGTTCAATTCCACACAGTCACCATGCGCGAAACCTCGCTCTCTTTGTCGAGCGAATAAAGCTGATGCGCAAAGCCCTCTGCTTGCTTCTCTACCGACACCGTAATCTCGTCGTGCAGATAACACTCGCGCATGTATTTAATCTCGATACGTTCCAAGCTTTTGCCCGTAGTTTGTTCGAGCGGAACAGCCTCGAGCGCCTCCTCTATATAGCGCATGCTGGTAAGGTGCATGTTGAAATCGATATCGAAGGCGCGCACCTTGAACTTCGAACTAAAGTCGGTTCGCTCGATGGGTTGCAACTTCGCCGGTTTATAGTCGGGAAAAACCAGTTCGGGCAGCTGCACAAACTTTACCGAAGGCAGTTCGAGATAAACCGGACGGCGAGTATCTTCATCGATAATCGACCAGCAGGTGGTAGCACGCGCAATGAGAACTCCGTTGTGATACGCCTCAAAGTCGCGGAACCAACGCAAGCCCTTTACGGGACGCGACCACGTCTCAATCTTCACTTCACCCCGCCAGTAAGGCATCTTATCGGTAAGGTAGTCGATGCGCAAGTCGGTAAGTACCCACGTGCGACGCTCTTGCTGCAAGTCGAAAGTAGCCATGCCCACTTCCTGGCATTCGCGCGAAGAGCAGTCAAACATATAGGAGATCAAAATGTCTTTACGCAATCGGTATTCAGGATCCATATCACAACCGCGCACGGTATATGTATGTGTGTATTTCTGCATATATTCAATCAATTAATTTACTTTATACAAGGCTAGAATCTCTCCTTCGTGCAAGGTGCGCACCGAAACTTGTCCGTCTTCGATGAGCGCAAACGTAGCCGGACGCCCCTCTTTAGGCAGTGCGATAGAACCGGGATTGCAGCAAAGCACTTCATCTTTCTCTTCCAGCATCCACAAATGCGTATGCCCAAACAACATCACATCGTA
>DLYT01000124.1:0-734 GCA_003447595.1 Porphyromonadaceae bacterium | reverse complement strand
GGCAACGGATTGCGCGGACCGTGATAAAGGATATCGCCCAAGACGATCAGGAAGTCGCACTTCAGGTTGTCGAAATGCATCAAAGCTTTCTCTACGGCAGTGCGTGAACCGTGAATATCTGAGATGACCATGTATTTCATATACAATTGTTTTAAGATATAACTATCAGAATCTTTACGCGATCTGTAACGGCAAAGATACAACGATCAGAGTTTAATTGTAACCGTGCGGTCGGGAGAAATCGTTTTCTTGTATTTGATTTGTCCGCCACTCGTTACCACAACGTCCAACTTGTCGCCTTTGCGCGCCACATCAATATCAAACTTATTTCCAAACGCGTTTACATTGCGAAGTGCCATCGTGTTCCACTCTTGCGGCAAGCGCGGTGTGAGTTCGAAGGCACGCAGCCCCACGGGACGAATCCCGAACATTCCTTCGGTGATGATTCGGCAATACAATCCGCTTTCGGCCGAGAGGTGACGTTGGTTGCCTTCGGGCCAAGCTTCGATCGCATACGGCACATGGTCGCCCAGTAGTCGTTTTGCCGAATAACTTTTCAAATGCTCCATCCCCTTCTCGGTAGCACCGCAGGCAAACACGCCTCTCAATGCATACAACGTCGATCGATCCCAAAAGGTTTCGCTTCCCGCTTGGGTGAGTAATCCGTTTTCGGTCCAAAGGCGCGGCGAAAACAGCGCGTCTATCGTCGCGTCTTTGCGGTCGTAAATCCCCAC
>DLYT01000030.1:1222-13658 GCA_003447595.1 Porphyromonadaceae bacterium | reverse complement strand
CAGTTTTTAGAATACATCTATCCTAATAAGAAGCAAAGGCTAATAACACTACAGACTAACATCGCGGAGACATTTCCAAATTGCGTTACACTGAACTCAACTTTTTCTCACAATACAAGGGGATTGAAAACACCTCAAACACCATTCATTTTCAATACATTACTACAAATAAAGCGCGCAGACATCAAAAAACCTCTAGTACTTTTTTGAACGACTATTTAGCAATAACAACTCAAATAGCTATTATATCAAACAAACACCTAAACACAAACATCAAAATCAGATCTATAATACACTGTCTAGTAGTAAAGTAAAGAAAAAAGAGCTAAACCTATACGATAAAGAAAAAGCGAAACAATCATACAATTGTTCCGCTTTAATAACTCTATATCATCTTGTAATATTACAATACATAAAGAGAGCTGATCGACTCATTGTCACATACACGACGAATAGAATCAGCAAACATTTCAGCAACTGAAAGGATTTTCACTTTCGAAGCTTCCTGATTGTAAGGAATACTGTCTGTAAATACAATCTCTGACAAAGCAGAATCTGTTACTCTTTGAGTAGCAGGATCAGACATTACAGCGTGACTAGCGATAGCACGAACTGATTTAGCACCTTCTTTAAGCATCAAGTCTGCTGCTTTAGTAATAGTACCAGCTGTATCTACCATATCATCTACTAACAATACGTCCATACCTTTTACATCACCAATAATTTGCATATCTGCTACAACATTAGCACGTTGACGAGATTTGTGACAAATTACCATTGGAAGACTTAGGTATTTTGCGTAAGTACTAGCACGTTTAGATCCACCTACGTCTGGAGTTGCAATTACCAAGTTCTCTTGTGGAAGAGTTTTGATGTAATCAACAAAAACAGTTGAAGCGTAAAGGTGGTCTACAGGAACGTTAAAGAACCCTTGGATTTGATCTGCGTGCAAATCCATTGTCATCACACGATCAACGCCTGCTGCAGCCAAAAGATCAGCAACAAGTTTTGCACCGATAGCAACACGAGGTTTATCTTTTCTATCTTGACGAGCCCAACCGAAGTAAGGAATTACAGCAACTACCGAACGGGCAGAAGCTCTTTTAGCAGCATCAATCATAAGGAGAAGCTCCATTAGATTGTCTGAATTAGGGAAAGTTGATTGCACTAGGAATACATCTTTACCACGAATTGATTCTTCGTAAGAAACAGAGAATTCACCATCTGCAAAACGGTCAATGTTCATTTGCCCGAGTTGACATCCCAAGCTTTCACAAATTTTCTCTGCAAGATAACGGGACTTTGTACCCGAAAACACCAGAAAAGAAGGCTGTTGCATCATTGTTATGAAAAATTTACCTGAATAAATCGTTTGTAATCTGGGCGCAAAATTAGTAAAACTATTTTACAAACCTTCGCGGCCTCCGCTAAAAAAAATTTATATCACCATGTCATTTTAACGACAATTGCAGAATTCGAGTCTACTGAGATACAAAGAGGAAGGCTTTCTTCGAGTACAAATTGCCCCTTTTCTCCACTCAATAAATCGACTGTTTCGAGAGAAACACCCTCTGGTATTTTGAAATACTCGAAGGCATGTCGAGGAATCCATAAATCGAGATTTTGCGGGTAATCGGCAAAGTTTGCAGCGACTAACACAACCTCTCTTTCATCCCCTCTCATAAAAGCATAAACTCGATTATAATCGAAGTGCACGTTGTTTGTATTTGCATACATTAAATCGAAAAAGCGACCATCAGATATTGCCTTCTCATTCTTGCATACATTAACAACCTTTATATATAAATCTCTTAGGTTCAATTCTTTTTCGGTCAATCGATCGTTATTAAACTTTCCATCGTTATTCCATCTTCGAATTGTATCAACACTCCAATAATCAAATATTGTAGTGCGACCATCACAACCACTATATCCTTCGGCATCCATCCCTCGCTCTCCTAATTCTTGGCCAAAGTAAACCATAACTGGATTTGTATTCATCAAAAAGGATACGATTAATGCAGGGATTGCTTTGACCGGATCTTTGGCAAAAAAGTCAGATGCAATACGCTGCTCATCGTGATTCTCTAAAAAGTTGAGCATCTTCTTTTGTATACCTTCAAGCTGTTGCCAACAACCGGTAATCTCTAATGTTGAATGATTGTGACAAATAACCGATTTTAAGGTATCGTATAATCCAACCTTATCATACAAATAATCGAATTTCCCATTAAATAAGTAATTTCGATACTCCAGAGGGTTGTATACCTCAGCGATAAAAAGAACCTTGTTGTTGATTTCTTTTACTTGAGGAATCGCCCACTCCCAGAATTCTACCGGAACCATTTCTGCCATATCGCAACGGAAGCCATCAACACCTTTTTGAGTCCAGTATTTTAAGATATCTAGCATTTGATGCCATGTAGGCGGAATGGGATCAAAGTATTTAATATGCCCTCCACAATAATCAACACCATAATTGAGCTTGACCGTATCGTACCAATCATTTCTTTCAGGAAAAGCATCGAATCGATCATTGCCAGTTGCCTTTGCCGGATATTCGACATACTCATTATCTATGCCCGAAATATTAAACCTCGGACAAAGCATTGTGCCTGGAATGTAATAAAAATTGTTTTGAGGTAAGAACGCAAATTGAGAATCATCACATTCACCCAAGTCTGTAATCCAACCGGGCTTTGAGTCTGATTTATAAACACGAGCTACATGATTAGGAACAAAGTCGATAATTACTTTTAGCCCTGATTGATGTGTTCTGGTAATAAGACTCTCAAATTCTTTTTTTCTACTTTGAATATTTTCGGCCAAATCCGGATCTACATCGTAATAGTCTTTTATCGCATAAGGAGATCCCGCTATTCCTTTTACAATTGCGGGACAATCATTCTCGATACCATATGCTGAATAGTCGGTTTGAGTTGCATGTTCGAGCACACCTGTATACCAAATATGAGAGAACCCCATGTCTTTGATTGAAGATAAAGCCTCGAATGTAAAATCATCAAATTTACCCACACCATTTTCCAACAATGTCCCATTCGGCTTATTCGTATTATTTTTATTACCAAAAAGCCGAATTAATACCTGATAAATAGTCAACTTATTCACTGTCATAACCTCCTGTTAAATGGTTCTTAAGTAAGGGGAATCCTTTTTTTGCGGCTTCTTCTACAGCCTCTTTAGCTGCATCATATCCAAGTTTGCTGATTTGCTCTACATTTTGCAAATCAAACATTCGGATATCACCAAACTTTTCTGATTCAATTAGAATATCACACAACTCTCGATCCTCAATCGTATTGGCACGAAACATATAATGATAAGATCGTTCTGCTATATTAAGTATTGTTTTCTTATATGCCAACGGAACGAGTGGACTTACATTTACCCCAATCACCATATCGCAATAGTAGCGAATATTTGCAACCGGAAAATTTCTAAAAATACCGCCATCCACATAGCAGACGCCATCAATAAAAACAGGATTAAACAAAATAGGAATACTGCTCGATGCTAAAACTGCATCCACCAATGGCCCGGAAGAAAACTCAACACTTTGTCCATTATCTAAATCTGTAGCTACAGCAATAAAAGGCATTTGCAACTCCTCAAACGTTTTAGCTCGCAAATGCTTGTTGAGAAAGTTCTTGAAACGTCTGCTGCTGAATAGTCCGGATTTTGGAACTTGTATTTCGGCAAACTCCGAAAACTCTCTACCTGTAAACAACTTCTTAATTTCAGCGGGAGTATAACCGTCTGCATATAAAGCACCCATAATAGAACCAACGCTGGTTCCAATGATCAGATCGGGCTTCAGACCTTTTTCTTCCAATAAGGTCAATGCACCGAGATGGGCAAAACCTTTCGCTCCTCCACCACTTAATGCCAAACCTCTGGCATATTTTTTATCTATCGCTTTTAACCGCATGACAATCTATATTTAACTCTGAAAATTATTCTTTAAATCTATCTCTCAACAGGTCCGTCGAACGGAGTTTAAACTCCACTAAAGAAACAACGAAGCAATTGATTTCGTCTCTTCTAAAAAAACCTGAAAAATAAAAGATAGTTCACACAGAGAGGATAAACCGGACATAAAAACATTGCAAATAAAGTGTAATTTTCAAATCGATCTACGATAAGATAATAAATCGCAACAAAAAGCATCAGCAATAATATATTCTAACATATTTCACTTTCAAATTGTTGCATATGACACTTAAGTATACAAAAAATGACGTTATATTTGCAACGTTATAGAACTATAATCTAACTGGTATTAGTCAACAAACATCATTTTATGTCAAACTTACGTTTCAATGCTGTAGAAAAGGCTTCAAATAGAAAGCCTGTAGAGATTACGACTCCGGTTGAAAAGACTTCAGAATTTTATGGAGAGTATGTATTCAACCGCAAAGCGATGAAAAAGTATCTTTTCAAAGACACTTACAAAGCTTTGACTGAGGCTATCGACAATGGGAATCCCATTCCAAGAGAAATCGCAGACCAAGTAGCTGCCGGAATGAGAATGTGGGCCCAGGAGCGCGGAGTTACACACTACACTCACTGGTTTCATCCACTAACTGATGGTACTGCCGAAAAACACGATGCTTTTGTAGAGCACGACGGGCAGGGTGGAATGATCGAGGAGTTTAGCGGTAAGCTTCTTGTACAGCAGGAACCTGACGCTTCCAGTTTTCCTAATGGTGGATTGAGAAATACATTTGAAGCACGTGGATATTCTGCATGGGATCCTTCTTCTCCTGCATTTATCATGGACGGTACATTATGTATTCCTACGATTTTCATCTCTTATACAGGAGAAGCTCTGGACTATAAAACACCTCTTATCCGTGCTATCGAAGCAGTAAACGAACACGCAACTCCTGTTTGTAACTATTTCGACAATGACGTGAAAAAAGTTACTTCGTTTTTAGGATGGGAACAAGAGTACTTCCTTGTTGACGAAGAATTATACGCTGCTCGTCCCGACCTTGCTCTAACAGAGCGCACACTAATGGGTCACGAGAGTGCAAAGAATCAACAGCTCGAAGACCACTACTTCGGTGCAATTCCAGAAAGAGTTCAAGCTTTCATGAAAGATCTTGAATTCGAAGCTTACAAATTAGGTATTCCGGTAAAAACAAGACACAACGAAGTTGCGCCAAACCAATTTGAGCTTGCTCCTATCTATGAAGAAGCGAATCTTGCAGTAGATCACAACTTGTTGATCATGTCTGTAATGAAAAGCGTAGCTCGTCGTCACAACTTCAGAGTATTACTTCACGAAAAACCTTTCAAAGGTGTAAACGGATCTGGTAAACACTGTAACTGGTCGCTTGGAACAGACACTGGTGTCAACCTATTCTCTCCTGGTAAAGATCAAACACAAAATCTTCAATTCATCACATTTGTTGCAAATGCATTGATGGCAGTATACAAGCATAATGGCTTGTTGAAAGCGAGCATCTCTTCAGCGACAAATGCACACCGTCTTGGTGCTAATGAAGCTCCGCCTGCAATTATTTCTTCATTCTTAGGTACACAAGTATCTGAAATTCTTGACAGATTTGAGAACAGCACACCACAAGATGCAATTCAAGTAGATGATAAGAAGGGCTTAAAGCTTGGTGTAGGTCATATTCCAGAACTATTACTTGATAATACAGACCGTAACAGAACTTCTCCTTTTGCATTTACAGGAAACCGTTTTGAGTTTAGAGCTCCCGGATCTTCTGTAAACTGTGCATCTGCACTAATCGCTCTTTACTCGGCAATGGCTCACCAGTTGCAACTATTCCGCAGCGAAGTAGATACATTGATCGAAAAGGGAGCTTCTAAAGAAGAAGCAATCTTCCAGGTTCTAAAATCATATATCAAAGAGTCTAAGCCAATCCGTTTCGATGGTAATGGTTATAGCGACGCATGGAAAGAAGAAGCAAAACGTCGTGGGCTTGACTGTGAAACAAGTGTTCCTTTAAACTATGACAACTATCTAAAACCAGAGAGTATAGATATGTTTAAAGCGACACATGTATTTTCAGAAGTAGAACTTCACGCTCGTAACGAAGTGAAATTGGAGATTTACACAAAGAAAATTCAAATTGAATCACGCGTATTAGGAGATTTGTCTCTTAACCACATCATCCCTGTTGCAATTCGCTACCAAACTTCTCTTCTTGATAATGTAACGAAGTTGAAAGGTCTTTATTCTGAACAAGAATTTAAAGTGATGGCAGCAGAGCCGCTTCGCCTAATTCAGTCTATTTCGAAACACATCAATGCAATCAATGCAAAAGTTCACGAAATGACAGATGCTCGTAAAGCAGCAAATAGCATGGTTGATTCTAGAGATATGGCAATTGCATATCACGACAAGGTAGTTCCATTCCTTGACGAGATCAGATATCACATCGACAAACTAGAGATAATTGTAGATAATCAAATTTGGCCTCTTCCTAAATACAGAGAACTATTGTTTATTCGCTAATATCATATAAGGCTCATTGAGCTTTATAACCCTCATAAAAAAACCTGTTTGATTGAGTGAAACTCATTTCAAACAGGTTTTCCTTTTATATGTAAGTTCTTATTTTGCGACCTTAAATTGCTGATTGGTATTCAAGCATACAGCCAACTGCTCATAAACACCATTGATAGCCTCTTTCGAGTAATCTCCATTCAGTGCTTTTAAAATGCGCGTACTCAACGAGCCTTCTTCCAAAATCGTTTTAATGCACTTGATACTTTCATGCTGCATTTCTGTTTCTACTTTCGAAAGTATTACCTCCCATATATTTATTGGCGTAACGGGTTTCGTTGTAGACAAACCAAAAGCCGAAATGTAATTCTTATCGAGAAGAATATACTGCTCGCCGGTTTTGACAACATTCAAGAATGTTTTTGACAAATCCTCTGTTTTAAATGCAGTCTGTTGAACGATCGAAATCCACTCTCCACTTGACAATAGTTCAAGCGCTCTGAATATAAACTCAGCAATAGCTAAATCTACTTTTGATGCTTCTTGCAAGTCGAGGATACGAATTTCAATTGCACCTCTATCGAAGCGGGCAATTGCACCACGACTATTCAAGAAATGATGTTCTAAAATACCTTCAGTATCATAAGGTTTTATATCCTGAATGATCGGATTAAAGATCTTTTCGTAATATTCTTGTTTTGAGAATACTGCTTCCGGAATAACAAGCCCACCTATTGAAGGAATCTTTTCCTGATTGTGTCGATACGTCTCAAGACGCGAATCGATAAACCCGGTTGGAGCTCCATCTAGAATAGGAGTACTTGCTGTAAGAGCAGGCATTATTGGCATCAAGAAACGAATTGCGGTATGCAATGCGGCAAACTCGCCATCATCTGCAAAAGGCAAGTTCATGTGCATACTTTGCAGGTTGGACCAGCCATGCCCTTTACAATCGAAAATCTTATTATACAAGCTATAGATTTCGTTATACTCGTGTGGCCAGATCGAAGTCTCAGTATGAGGGTCCATAAGAGGATGCGCACCTGTTGGCAAAAGCATTGCATTGAACGAAGCCAATAGCCCATTGATCTGTTCGATATTCTTGTAAAAGTGATCCGATAGACCTACAAATGATTTTGCGGGACCATTCGTTTTTAACTCTACCACATGTGTAACCAACTCATTTGACCATGCAATCTTTCCATTTTCATAATCTCCAGAGATTTCTCCAGAGATCTTTTCGATCAACTTATCGCAGATCGGCTTCACTTTCAAGGTATCTCTGTCTACGATCATATACTCTAATTCAATACCGATCGCAGTAAATAGATGTAGTCTTTCTTTCATGATCAAATGTGTTTTAAGTCAACTGAATGAATTAAATGTGTAATCAACTTTTTATAGATTATATCTTCTGCCAATTGATCTTCAATTCCGGCATCGATATTCGGATTATCATTGATTTCAATAACAATCGCTTTTCCATCAATTTCTTTAATATCTACACCATACAAACCATCTCCGATCAATTTAGTCGCTTTCAGTGCTGTTTTAATCACACAATCAGGCACATTCTCAATCGGCACATTCTCAAATTCACCACAAACGTCTTCTTTCTGTTTAGTGCCCCAGTTGTAAATCTGCCAGTGACCTTTGGCCATAAAGTATTTACAAACAAACAAAACTTCATTATTAAGCACACCTACACGCCAGTCAAAATCTGTAGGAACAAACTCCTGCACCACAACTAAATCCGACTGTTTGAGCATAACACCAAGCTTTTCTTTGAGTTCTTCCGGAGTCTTCGCTTTTTTCACCCCCATAGAGAATGATGAATCCGGTAATTTTAAGACACAAGGAAAACCTATATAGTCAGGAATCTTTTCGTCCTTTACACTCGAAACAATGATACTCTTAGGAGTAGGTACTTTTGCAGCTTTCAACAACTCTGCCAAGTATACTTTATTTGCACACTTCAATATTGATTCAGGAGAGTCAATTACGGCTAAACCTTCTGATTGTGCTCTACGTGCAAATCGATAGGTATAGTGATTAACTCCTGTAGTAGTACGAATAAATAACATATCAAATTCTCGTACCCTACCATAATCATTCTTTGTTATAAACTCTACATAACACCCCATCTTCTCGGCTACAGATGCAAACTTTTGTAGTGCTTTTTTATTCGATGGAGGTTCGGCTTCGTTATGATCTACAAGAATAGCAAGATCATAAGTATATTTGCCACGTTTGGCTTCGTCATAACGTTTGCGCGTAAAGTATTCTTTTGCAAACTCAAAAACGTATGACATATGATGCATTGGAATCTCTTTAAAAGAGATCGCTTTAATCGAATTTACCTCCCATTTACCATTTGCATGCACAAAACGAATACGAAGCAATGGCGCTTGAAATAGTTTATGAAATTCATGCGCTAACGTATTATATTGTGAAGCTAGATTCTTTCCAAAATACACACTCAAGATAAATTCATCCGACTTGATTCTTTTCAAACTTCGCTGAATAACGTCATCGAGCTCTTCTGATACAACCTTAACCACAGGTTGTACTTTAAGGTCCAATAAATGCTTTACAGATGGAATTACTTTATGTCCTCTAGCTTCTGCCAAAAGAGATACATAATATCCTTTTGTTTGATAAGCATAATCTTGACACAAATTAAACACACGTAAGTTCTTTACATCTGCATAACAATCGTTCTTCAAATATTTTGCCGGAGTAATAACCTCCAAGTCAGGGATATCTAAGTCCCATTGAGAGGGACTGTTCACAACAACAACTTTTTTCATGCCTTTTTCTTTGGCGACACTATCAACAATACTGCATCATAGGTAATAATACCCAACATGATTGCATTTATTAGCCGATAGATATCTACTTCATAATAATTGGTTTCTGATATTGGATTTTCTTCATACGGATCGGCTACAAATACTTTTGTATGATCAGTTCCACATAGAACAACAAAATGTCCCATTGGTTCACCTTTCATATCATCATAAACCGATTGATTGTTTTTTCCTGTAAATTCTCTTTTAGTCTGATACAAATAAGTAGCACTGAGCCCTGTCAAAACTGGTAAATCTTTCGCAAAGAAGCCAGATAAAAGCTTAGGTGTTAACACTTCATTTAAGACAACTTTCCCACCAAGCTTAAGAAACTCCTGATACGCTTTTGTCGCAATATCAAAACGCTTTCCTTTCTTATATTTCTTTTGTTGCTCAAGTTTATTGAATAGTTCTTCGGGCGAGAGTTCACTCCATGATGGATCAAACAGCTTCATATTAAATGAATAAAGCGTAGCATCAAAACCACGTTTTAACGCATCCAACCCCAGCATTACGCCAAAGGTCCCCCCTTCATCGAGAGCATTCACCGAATCAATAACGTCCTGCAAAGGCAAATCATGTTTATGATATGCATACACAGCATGCAAACTTGTTGGTCCACATGTAGTATCATCCGGCTGCTGGAGTATATCCAGATTTAAACAGTGTTTTAACTTCATTGCTCTAATAAATAAGCTTAAAAAAACCACAGTATATAAACAACAGTAATTCTGAACATATGTTTCACAAAATATTCGTTTTATGTATGATTTGAATGAAGTTATCTAAAAAAAGAGTCGATCTGCAACCCGCAGACCGACTCCCGACTAACTAATCAAATATCCATGAAAATCAATGAAACGCTTTATTACCATTTTGAAACAAAAAAACAGAGGATACAGTTTTAAGAATATCTGTATTATCAAGTATAACCTTTAATTTTTTATTTCGATCTACTAATAAAACATGCTTTTTATCCTTTACATCCCCATGCCCTGTCCAATTTGCGAACAGAATATGCCCAGAAGGAAGGTATTGCATCCCCCCTATGAATTTAAGAGGATCTCCTTCAACATCATTGTTATCAAAAGACCAAACTAAACTTCCTTTCTGATTCACTTCCCATATTCCAGGATTACCTGTCATATCAGTTACCGCTATTAACGTATTACCATTAGGCAAACGAATAACTGAATGTGGTCCTCCCGGGACATCCTTTTGCCAAACACATTTACCTTTCGCATTATACTCACAAACACGCTTCTCTCCGTAATGAGCCACGAGATAATTTCCATTATCCAATCTACGTGCATTACGCATATAACCATCCGAGGCGCGTGTACCTTCTTGCAATAAAGAGACATCCTTTCGAATCGAACCGTCAGGTCTAACTTCGAGCAATTTCCCATTATTACATTCAGCGACAAAAGTATCTCCATTCTTCAATCGTTGACAAGCAAATATCAAGCTTTCTGATTGGTAATTAAAGACTGTATCCTTGTCTGATGTGAGTTCTAAAACTCCGTGTCCCGTAACAAACAACACATTTCCATTTTCAAGCACCCATAAATCATTTGACATCGGAGCCTCATGCTCCCACACAACGACTCCATTCGTTAACTTCAACACTTTATTACCCGAGTAATCGGTAACATAAAGACCGGAAGAGTAATCTACAGACTGAGCTCTTACTAAAACAGGAAGCACAAAAAGAAACAGGTAGTATATAAAAAGCTTCTTCATAAGTATTTCTTTTAAGGTATATCTGAGCAAACACAGATACACCTTTCTCTCTTTATTGATTCTTTAATAACTTGAATGCTTCAACAATAGCGATACCATTAGATGTACCTATACGCGTTGCTCCGCTTTTGATAAGTTGTAATGTATAGTTGATATCACGTATACCACCTGCAGCTTTAACCCCCATCTCTGGTCCTACTACACCACGCATTAGTTTTACATCTTCAACGGTTGCTCCTGCAGTACCAAAGCCTGTAGATGTCTTTACGAAATCAACTCCCGCAGCAACTGCTAATTCACAAACTATATATTTTTCTTCCTCAGACAAATAACAAGTTTCCAAAATAACTTTGCTGATCACTCCAGTTTCACGACAAAGTTGAGCAAGGTCTTCTATCTCTCCTTTTACCAGTTGTACATTTCCTTTTTGCAATTCTCGGATATTAATCACCGTATCTATTTCAGTGGCACCTTTTTTGATGGCATCTACAGTTTCAAAATATTTCGTTTCACGCGTATTTTGTCCCAATGGAAAACCTATCGCTGCACCCACTCGCACTTTCGAATCTTTAAGTAACGCAGCACAAGTCTCTACCTCTGCCGGATTGATCGCAACCATTGCAAAACCATACTGCATTGCTTCATCGCACAACTTCTCCATATTACTTTTATCTCCATAAGGTTTCAGATACGTATGATCAATCATTGCAGCCAACTCTTCAACCTTCAAACTTTTTATTAACTCTTCCATAATCTGTTTTTCTTACTATATACCTCAAAAGGTCATTACTGTTTTTATTACTTCACCTCGTTTTATCGCCGCAAACGCATCCTCTATTTGATCAATCTTATATCGATGTGATATAAAATCTGAAGCACATAATGTACCTGCTTCGATCCATTCGGTCAACGGTTTCATTGCCGCTTTCTCTTCACTTCTTGTAGGCCACCTATGAACACGTAAATTAAAATTATACGGAGCCTTTTCAAGATATAAAGTTGGAGTACCCGTTATCACACCATACACACAAACATCACCTCCCATTTTTACCAAAGCCAATGCAGAATTCACTATACTCTCTAATCCTACCGCATCTATAACCGTATCATACGAGGCTCTATGCTCTTTCAAAAACTCTTCACTTGTAACGCTATTCGATTCAAAGCAATGATCTGCTCCCATCTCTTTAGCCAACCTTAATTTATCGATGCTGACATCGACGGCATCTATTTGCTTCAAACCAAATAGACGTCCTAATTTTATAAAACTTAAGCCCACCGGACCTGCGCCAAAAACCAACACCTTTTTTTCCTGAGTTAGATTAAAGTCCTTGAATGCACC
>DLYT01000030.1:0-961 GCA_003447595.1 Porphyromonadaceae bacterium | reverse complement strand
TCAAAACTATCCCAACAGCCAGATTCGGGTGTAGCAAGACCATCACGTTTTAGCACTTCAAAGTCATTTACCACAACGTACTCACTAAAGCCTCCCCAACCACTATGCAAATCGGCATACGATAAGTCTGAAATTAAACCTCCGATAACCCGATCTCCAATCTCAAAATTTTCTACTTTATCACCTTTAGCAACTACAACCCCAACATTCTCATGCCCCAAAGCCATCGGATACTCATCTTGCCCCGGAAAATGACCTTCTATTAATTTGCGGTCCGTTGCATTGCAAAACGCTACCATTTCCGTTTTTACCAAAGCTTGATAAGCTGAAATTACCGGAGTAGGTATATCTACCAACTCGATATGACCGGGAGAACGCACTATTACACTTCTCATATTTTTCTTCTTTTAAATCGACATTTTTGACAAACTCTTATAGACATCGCACAATGCAAAATAGGCATCATCAAATACAGGCATTAATTGTTGATAACGGTTTACATTCTCAGCAATAGGAGTAATTCGTTTCTCCGTCTTTATAAATCGCTCGGTTACTGAAAAATCGGGGTACAAACCTGCACCAATACCAGCCAATACTGCCGCACCCACAGAAGTCGCCTCCTCCAGGTAATTCGGAATAAGAATGTCGGTATTATAAACATCTGCCATAATTTGTTGCCAAATTGCATTTTGCGCACCTCCTCCTACAACTGTAATCGAATCAATCGGAACGTGATTTTTGAAGATATCAACAATATAACCGAGGTTTAATGTAATACCTTCCATCACCGAACGCAACATATCTCCGTGAGAATGAGTCAACGTAAGCCCGATAAAAGCCCCCTTCGCATCCACATTCCAGCGTGGAGTACGCTCCCCTAATAAATAAGGTAGAAACAACAACTTATTAGCACCTAGTGGAGACTTCTCAATTTCCTTATCGATAAGAGAAAATACACTTA
>DLYT01000083.1:19998-37405 GCA_003447595.1 Porphyromonadaceae bacterium | reverse complement strand
AAAAACAAGTATACACAACAGACTATCAGTATGTTAAACTATTTATACCGGTCTCGGATTTTAAAAGAAATATATACACACACTACTACAAGCTGGCCTTCAGATACAGAATATACTACTCGACATTACAGAAAACAAAAAAACCGCTTTACAAGGCATTTTAAGCCCCGTAAAGCGGTTCACTATTCTTCGTTTATATAATTAATGCATCAATCTAAAAAAAAGCTCTTTCGCAATATCTAACTGAGAAGCAGATCCTCCTCCGAATCCTTTTATTCGAGCATCGCAGTCTCGAATATATCCAATTGCATTATAAGCTTGCATCGCTGTATAATTTCGAAGTCCAGATTTATAATCTGCCAATTGAAACGTACCCTTTAGCCCCAGTGTCCGTAGCAAGGAATCATCACTTTTATCCTTCGTATAATAACAGATAAGCAAATTAGAATAGTAGTTAAACAACATAGCTAATGTCACTTGAATGGGATGATTCTTCTGATTACTGCAAAAGTAGTTTATGATTTGGTTTGCTTTTAGCGTATCCTTGTTCGATATAGCTTTAATAAGCTCAAAGTTATTATAATCCTTACTGATGCCGATATTTTGCTCAATATCATCAGCAGTAATTCTTTTTCTTTTGGAAGATGCAGCTAGAATAGAAAGCTTCTCTACTTCTAACTCATATTTAGAAAGATCATTTCCGATAAAGTCTACCAGCATCTGCAAGGCCTTCTCTTCAATTCCTATTCCTTTCGTCTTAAACTGAGAAGACACAAAGCCCGGAATCTTACTATCGTAAATCTTTTTAGATTCAAATAATATTCCATGTTCTCGAATTGCTGAAGACAAAGCTCTTCTTCCGTCTAATTTTCGATTTTTGAAGTTAATAACAAGTATTGTAGACTTCAATGGATGTTTTACGTATGCCGACAAATTCTCAATATCCTTTGCGTCTTTAAGCAACTGTGCTTCCTTTATAACAATAAGCTGATATTCCGACATCATCGGAAAACGCTTTGCGGCATTCATTACACTTGTAAGATCAGTATCCTGCCCATACATCACCATCTGATTAAAATCACGTTCCTCTTCAGGCAAAACGGTTTTAATCAGCAGGTCTGTTATCTTATCCATAAAGTAAGGTTCATCACCCATTAGGAAGTAAATCGGTTTGAAATTTCTCTTCTGGATATCCTTAATGATCTCGTCAAATGATTGTTCTTTTGCTGCCATAAATTGATAAAGCTTCGTATTATAGATTCTCTTACTTGTTTAAATTCACCTCCCCCATTAAGGGACGTAAATAAAAAAAAGAATCTGTCTCCAAAATTACGGAAACAGATTCTTTTATCAAATTAAGCACTCTAATATTACCAGTCAAAATGCAAGTGCCGGATTGTTTTCTTTTCTTCAATCAATTGTTCAAGAGATTTTATACCTAATAAGACATGCTCATGAGCAAAGTTCTTCGTCACGATCTTATCACTTTCATCTGTTTTAACCCCCTCTTCATCCATTGGTTTATCAGACACCATTAGCAAGGCTCCTGTAGGGATCTTATTGTAAAAACCGGCAGTAAATAATGTGGCAGTTTCCATATCAATACAAGTTGCATGAATACGCTTTAAATAGTCTTTAAAGTTCGTATCAAACTCCCACACTCTTCTATTCGTTGTGTAAACTGTACCTGTCCAGTAATCTCTGTTTGAATCTCGAATCGCAGAAGATATTGCACGTTGCAAATTAAATGCAGGAAGAGAGGGAACCTCAGGAGGTAAGTATTCATCAGATGTTCCTTCTCCACGTATCGCGGCAATCGGCAGAATAAAATCGCCCAATGAATTCTTCTGCTTCAATCCTCCACATTTACCGAGAAACAATACTGCTTTTGGTTTTATTGCAGTAAGCAGATCCATTATTGTTGCGGCATTAGCACTACCCATTCCAAAATTTATGATTGTTATATCACCAGCTACAGCATTAGGCATTGATGATTTCAATCCCTGAATAGGCACATTATATATCTCGGCAAATAGCTCCACATATTTTGTGAAGTTGGTTAATAAAATATACTCCGTAAACTCATTTAGTTGTCGTTCCGTATATCGCGGCAACCAATTCTCTACTATTTCTTGTTTGGTTTTCATAAATCTGCTAATTTTGTGCATGTTATCTATAGCATCCACTACTTAACAAATGTAACAAATGTCTTCACTAAATCTACCATCTTACCCCGTTAAATTAAATGATAATAATGGCGTAAGATCAATATACGATCCTCTTCGCAAAAAATACATCGTACTCACACCAGAGGAGTGGGTACGACAGCACTTTATCAATTTCCTTTCTCAACATAAAGCATATCCGATCGAATTAATGGCAAACGAAGTCTTGTTACGTCTTAATTCTACATCCAAACGTTGTGACACTGTAGTATACGACAAATACCTTACCCCTATTGCCATCATTGAGTACAAAGCTCCACATATTAAAATCACACAAGAAGTCTTTGAACAGATTTATCGCTACAATATCGTATTGCGCGTAAAATACCTGATAGTAAGCAATGGCATGCAACACTTTTGTTGTAAAATTGATTACACGCAAAACACGAGCACTTTCTTACCCGATATACCTTCGTATCAAGACATGCTCAAAGACTCCATAGAATAAATAGCGAACACTCCCGCTTGATTCGGTCAAAACTAAACTTTGTTAACCTCATCACTATTTCCTTCATCCTACATAGTTCCTCATTAAAAACATCTCCTCCTCGCCTCAATTTTTAAATTGACTTTGTATTTTAAAGCATGCTATATGCTATTTTATTATCAACTAATAAATACAAAAAAAAAGGCGCCCTCCTAAGAGAACGCCTTTATATGCATTGAATAAAATCTTCAATTATGCACCGAAGTCATCAAACATCAACATTTCGCGAGGTACACCTATGCTATCAAGCATGCCTTTAACGGCATTAGCCATTGGGCCAGGACCACACATGTAGTATTCAATATCTTCCGGAGCTTCGTGGTTAACCAAATATTCATCATGGATAACTTGGTGGATAAATCCAACATAACCAGTCCAATTGTCTTCTGGGCGAGGCTCAGAAAGTGCAATATGGAACTTAAAGTTAGGGAATTCTCTTTCTAGTTCTCTAAAGTCTTCTTCGTAGAAGATTTCGTTTTTCGAACGAGCACCATACCAATAAGAAATTGTTCTATCAGTTGTTTTCAACGTTTGAAGCAAGTGCAACAAGTGAGAACGAAGCGGAGCCATACCTGCACCACCACCGATGTAAAGCATTTCACGTTTAGTATCCAAGATATGGAAGTCTCCATAAGGAGCAGAAACCATAACTTTATCACCTGGCTTCAAATTGAAGATATAAGATGAAGAGATACCTGGTTTAATACCTGCTTTCCATGTACCAGTTGATCTGTCAAATGGAGGAGTCGCGATACGAATGTTCAACATCACGATATTACCTTCTGCAGGGTGGTTGGCCATAGAGTAAGCACGAATTGTTTCCTCTTCATTCTTACAAGTAAGATCCCACATTTTGAATTTATCCCACTCAGATTTGAATCTATCTTCGATAATAAAGTCAGAGAATTTAATATCGTATTTAGGAATTGTAATCTGCATGTAGCTACCAGGTTTGAAGTTAAGGTTTTCACCTTCAGGAAGCTTCACTACGAATTCTTTGATAAATGAAGCAACGTTATGGTTAGAAACAACTTCACATTCCCATTCCTTAACACCAAATACCTCTTCAGGTACTTGAATCTTCATATCTTCTTTCACCTTAGTTTGACATCCCAAACGCCAGTGATCCTTGATTTGTTTGCGAGTAAAGAAACCTTTCTCTGTTGGAAGGATTTCACCACCACCTTCAACTACTTGGCAACGGCACTGACCACAGCTACCACCACCACCACAAGCAGATGGAAGGAAAATACCTTCAGATTGAAGAGTAGAAAGAACGGTTCCACCCATTGGAACTGAGAATTCTTTCTCGTCATTGACTACCACCTTTACGTTTCCGGATGGCATCAACTTTGCTTTAGCGATCAAAAGTACAGCAACAAGAGCAAGTGTTACGATCAAGAACACTACAACGCTCGCAGCTATAGTTAGTCCGCCCGACATTAATAAAGTCATCTCTTTATATCTTTAATGCGTTATTAATTATTAGATCTTTAAACCTGAGAAACACATAAATCCGATACCCATCAAACCTGTTACAAGGAATGTGATACCCAAACCTTTCATTGGTTTTGGAATATCTGAGTATTGAAGTTTCTCTCTAATGGCAGCCATACCAATGATTGCAAGCAACCAGCCGATACCTGAACCGAAACCGAAGGTTGTAGCTTCCAATACATTTGGGAACTCTCTTTGTTGCATAAACAACGAACCACCAAGGATTGCACAGTTTACAGCGATAAGAGGAAGGAAGATACCAAGTGATGCGTATAATGCCGGAGAAAATTTCTCAATGATCATTTCAAGCAACTGTACGAAAGACGCGATAACAGCGATAAAGATAATCAAGCTTAGGAAGCTTAGATTTACTGTTTCGAACTCTTGACCCATCCAGCTAAGAGCGCCTTCTTTCAATACATAATTTTCAAGCATATAGTTAATTGGAAGTGTAAGCGTCAATACGAACGTAACGGCGATACCCAATCCTAAAGCTGTCTTTACATTTTTGGAAACAGCCAAGTAAGAACACATACCTAAATAGTATGCGAATACCATGTTGTCAACAAAAATAGATCTGACAAATGTGCTTAATAATTGTTCCATTCTATTTTATGTTTTAGTCTTTCAATTAATTATTTTCTTGCAATTCAGGATTACGAGAACGGTGTACCCAAATAATAATCGCAACAACGATAAGAGCCATTGGAGGCAAAATCATCAAACCATTGTTTACGTAACCTAAGTCGTAGAAAGACTGAGGCACTACTTGAATACCCAACAATGAGCCCGAACCAAGAAGTTCTCTGAAGAAACCGATAATAATAAGGATAATACCATATCCAAGACCATTACCAACACCATCAAGGAAAGACTCCCAAGGACCATTACCCAAAGCAAATGCTTCAAGACGACCCATCAAAATACAGTTCGTGATAATCAAACCAACGAATACTGACAACTGTTTGCTCACATCGTATGCGTAAGCTTTCAACAATTCACTTACCACAGTAACCAATGCAGCTACAACTACAAGTTGCACGATGATACGGATACGGTTAGGAATAGTTTTACGCATCAATGAAATAATCACGTTTGCGAATGCAGTAACAGCTGTTACTGAGATTGCCATAACAATAGCTGGTTCTAGCTTGGCTGTAACTGCCAATGCCGAACAAATCCCCAACATCTGAATAATAACCGGGTTATTCTTGCTTAAAGGATTTAGCAGAATGGCTTTATTTTTACCTGAAAATAGTCCCATCTTCTTATTAATTTTTATTTTCTAAGAAACCTAAGTAATCAGACAAACTAGTCTTAAGCATGCTGTTTACACCTTGGCTAGTAATAGTACCACCCGAGATACCGTCAACATATTCCATGCCTTCAGCATATTGTCCTGGCTTAACGATCGCGATAGATTTAAACTCACCGGCAGCATTGAAGATATTTTTACCTGCAAATTGGCTGCTGAAAGCCGGCTTTGTGATCTCTGCACCTAACCCCGGAGTTTCACCTTGGTGGCTGAAGTCGGTACCGAAAACCGTATTTTTATTAGAATCTAGCGAGATATATCCCCAAAGTGGGCCCCAAAGACCAGCACCTCTCATAGCTAGGATATACTTAGTTTGACCGTCAACCTCTGCAACAAACACAGGCAACACACGTTGATCTGCAGGAGCTGCAAATTCTTTTACTAGATCTGTAGCAAAAGCATCGCCTTCTACTTTCTCACCCTTGCTGTTTACAAGGAATGCTTCTTTAATTAACTCTTTATATTTTGCTTCTGCATTCGCAGCTTTTGATTCAACACGTACCGAACGAAGAATTTGAGTCATCTTATCGATATCTTCATTCTTTTTTTGTTGAGTTCTCAAAGCTTGCGAAGTAAATGCCAATACAACCGCAACTAATACTACCATTACTGTAGCATACACAACGGTATATACATTTCCGTCTCTATTCATAATCTCAATCTATTTGCTTATTAGTTCTTTGCAACACGGCTAAGACGACGTTTAACGTTGGCATCAACCACATAAAAGTCGATTAGTGGAGCGAAAGTATTCATTAATAATATAGCCAACATCATACCTTCAGGGTAACCTGGATTCAATACACGGATAATGATAGTCATCATACCGATTAAGAAACCATAGATATATTTACCTGTTTCAGTACGCGCACCAGTAACTGGGTCTGTTGCCATAAATACAGCACCAAACGCAAATCCACCAAGCATTAGTTGGTCAACCGGAGACAAAGTCATATAAGCATTAGCTCCGATAAGATTGAAGATCAACGACATTACAGCACCACCTACGAATACCGAAATCATTGTTCTCCAGCTTGCGATACCTGTAAAGATCAAGATAGCAGCACCAATAAGGATAGCTAGTTTTGAAGTTTCACCGATAGAACCCGGAACAAGACCGATAAACATATCCCACAATGAGATAGGATTACCAACGATATTGCTAAGAGTAAGTTCAGTACCCGGAGCAGCAGTAGAAACCTGACCAAGCAAAGTTGCGCCAGAATAACCATCTACAACCTGACCGGCACCAAGACCGAAAATAGAATCTGTGCGAACGAATACTTTGTCACCAGACATAGCTGCCGGGTAAGCAAAGAATAAGAATGCACGAGTGATCAATGCAACGTTGAAAATATTATAACCAGTACCACCAAATACTTCTTTCGCGAAGATTACTGCAAACGCAGTTGCAACAGCAATCATCCAAAGTGGAGTATCCACAGGCACGATCATAGGGATCAACATACCTGAAACAAGGAAACCTTCTTGAATTTCGTGACCTTTTACTTGCGCTACAGCAAACTCAATACCCAAACCAACACCATAAGAGATGATAATTTTTGGAAGTACTGCAAGGAAACCAAACAAGAATGTCATCAAGAAACCAGGATCTTGACCCAAAGCTAAATTGTGTTGATAACCGATGTTATACATACCCACCAACAACGCAGGAAGCAAAGCTAGAATTACGACAGACATCGTACGCTTTGAATCGATGCTATCGTGAATATGAACACCTGATTTTGATGTCGTATTAGGAACGAACAAGAATGTTTCAACTCCGTCAAATACAGAATGAAACATCGACAGCTTTCCACCTTTCTCAAAATTAGGCTTAATCTTATCGATATAATTTCTTAAAGCTTTCAATGTATTACGATTTTATTGACGTTATTAATTCATTTCTTTATAAAGCATATCCAATCCTGTGCGGATAATCTTTTGGATTTCTAGCTTTGATGTGTCAACGAATTCACAAAGAGCGAAGTCTTCCGGAGCAACCTCGTAAATACCAAGGCTTTCCATCTTGTCGATATCATAAGCAATCACTGCTTTAATAAGGAATTCCGGCAAAATGCTCATCGGGAATACTCTATCGTATTCGTCAGACATGATGATGGCACGTTTTCCACCACGGATACGCGCATCGATAACATACTCTTTGTTACGTCCTTGCAACCAAGTAAAGTATGAATGACTAAAGCTAAATTTGTTCAAGCCCAAAGTTGCCCATCCGAATAGCTCATGCACATTATCACCTTCAGGAATTACAGTAACCTGATTGTCATAACCACGCAAATAACCGTCCAATGCCACTTTAGTACCTGTAAGAACATTACCACTGATGTAACGAAGGTGGTTTTCTCCCAAAACTTTACCTTTAAGGATACTTTTCATAGTAGCCCCAACTTTAGTCTTAAGATAACCTCTTTCTGTAGTTTCAGAACCTGTTACAGCAACTGTTCTTGTCAAATCAGCTACACCTTTATTAAACAAACGGCCGATAAAGATCACGTCTGCCGGATCCATCACCCAAACAACCTCACCTTTATTAACTGGTTTTGTTTGGTTGATTTGTACACCTACATTACCTGCAGGGTGCGGACCTTCAACATTGATAATCTCTACTCCTTTTGCTTGAAGTGTAGATCCGTTTCTTACACCTAGGTAAACTTTACCTGTAGTAAGTTTTGCAAGAGCATCAAGACCTGTTTGGAAGTCTGCTTCTTGACCTTTCACGATGTAATCGAAGTTTGGTGCAAGTGGAGCAGAATAGAAACCAGAAACAAAGATGTCTCTTGGTGCGTCCTGTGGGTTTGCCACTCTGTCGTAAGGACGCATCTTTACAAATGGCCACAAACCAGCTTCAAGAATAGCTGCCTTAACTTGTTCGCCACTTAGCGATGATACCGACTTCTTCCCGAAATCAATGTACTCATCATTCCCATCAGCCTTAACGAGAATATCCAAGACCTTACGTTTTTCACCGCGATTTACTGCGATTACTTCACCACTTACCGGTGAAACAAAATGAATTTCCGGGCGGTTCTTGTCAATCATTAACACCGATCCGGCTTTGACAACATCTCCTACTTTAGCAATAACTTTAGGAACAACACCTACATAATCATCTGGGATAAGTGCGAACACATCCGACTTTTCCGCTGTTAGGTTTGTTTCTACGGCTTTGCCTTTCAGATTAATGTCTAAACCTTTCTTAATCTTTATCACATTTGCCATGATATAACAAAAAAATTGTTTGTATATAAATTGCTCGCAAATGTAGCACTTTTTTAGTGTTGAATAACATGTTTGCGTGAATAAATAGTGAATTATTTCCATATTTTTGCATCGACAAAAAACAATGTTTTTTCGATTTAATAAATCACTTTTAATATGAAAAACATATTATTCGCTATTGTGTTCTTAATTATTAGCACTTTAACTCTATTTTCTCAAAGAAAAATCACTGCAAGCATTGCAGACAAGAACGTAAAGTCGGTAAAAGTAACCAGTACACTTAATGCCAACGTTCCTCTTATTGCTCTTCATTCGAAGCAAAAGATTGATATCAATTTTGATATTATCCATGCCGATCCACATCGCATCGGTTATCGGATCTTCTTTTGCAATGCCGATTGGAGCAAAGCTCATCTTTCGCCACATGAATACGTAAGCGGAGTTGCAGAGTCTACTATCAATGATTTTGCAACCAGTTCGGGGACTCGTGTAACATACACAAACTACAACCTACGTATTCCAAACGAAGATACCCGACCTTTACTTGCCGGAAACTACGCAGTAGAGTTTTTTAGAGAGGATTATCCTGAGAAAGTCTTATTTACAACTTGCTTTTGCGTACTCGACGACAAAGTAGAAATTATCGCATCGTTAGACAAAAGCATCGGTTACAAGGACAATGAGCAACAACTCAACTTGGAAATCATACCCGAGTCCTATACCATCACAAGCGCGGAAGCCGAACTTAAAATCAACATTTATCAAAACAACATTCCAGTCAAGTCGGGATCGCTAGCCCCCACAACAGTATCAACAACTAAAATACAATATCTCAACAGCAACGCACTGCGCTTTCCTGCCGGAAACGAATACCGCGCCATGGAGTTTACCTCCAAGCAAAAAGGTGGTCTGCATGTAGATTCTGTAGCTAAAGGAACCAAGAAAGCCGATGTCTTCTTGAAAGCCGACGCGCCAAGAAGCACCTATAACGGAATGATTGCAAATGACTTTAACGGACGCTTTACGATAAATGCACGAGGAGTTGCAGACGCATCTACCGAAGCCGATTATTGCAAAGTCAAATTCACGCTAATAGCCGATTCTCTACCCGGTAAAGACGTTTATATTGTTGGAGAAGCCTTTGAGCAACGCCCCTGTCCTTTCAACAAAATGGAGTATAATGCAGCTACTGCAAGCTATGAAAAAGAAATCGTATTGAAGCAAGGTTATTACAATTACATGTATGCAACGAACGATGAAAAAACAAAGGCTCTCGACTTCTCACTTCTTGAAGGAAACTTCTCGGAAACTGAGAATGAATACACAATTCTGATCTATCATCGAAGTATCTCGCAAGAGTATGACAAACTTATAGGGTATAAGATTGTTAAATAAATGAATACACAGCGCAAATCCTATGAAAGTAAAAACCAATCGCACACGCAAACGAAAAAATAGCAGTCTTGCAAAGATTGATTATCGAGTTGTTTATACCGGTTCGAATACGACAGCTACGTCCATAAAACTCACGCAATACGATAAGGATTTTATAACGGAACGGGATGTATCGGATCAGTCAGACTTCTATACACTTACACAAAACAACTTGGTTAATTGGATTCAAGTAACCGGGCTTTCAAATGCCGAGAAAATCACAAGTATTGCCAAGCAATTCGGGCTTAGCATTCTTGATGCTAAAGACATCTTGAATCCGCAACACGTTGTTCAAATAGAGAAGTACGAAGATTCGGTCTTTCTGATTCTCAATTTCTGCTATTATGACGAATTCAACGAGCTCAAAGAAGAGCACATTTGCTTATTTCTCAAAGGAAATACAGTGATCTCATTTGCCGAAAACCAAGGCATACTCTTTGATTACAGTCGAAAAGCAATTGAAGACAATGTATTCAAGATTCGTACCAAAACAGCCGATGCACTGCTGTATATTCTATTTAGCAACTGCATCCATCAGCTTACCGAAACGGCACTTTTTCTGGAAGAAAGTTTGGAAGACTTAGAAGAAGCGCTACTCGACATCTCTTCGGAGGATAACATAGGTATTTCTATTCAAAGTCGCCGCAAGCAATATATGAAGATCAAGAAGATAGCCTATCCGTTGCGAGATCAGTTTGCAAAGCTTTTGCACGAAAGCGACAACATCATTCGCAAAGAGAATCTTCCGCTTTTCAACGATATATACGACCAATTGCTCTTTGTATCGCAAACAGCAGAAAGTTGCCGAGAAATTATTTCATCGTTGGTCGACTTATACATCTCGAACAACGACCTTCGACTCAACGACATCATGAAGCGTCTCACCGTAGTTTCTACCATCTTCATCCCCCTTACCTTTATGGCAGGCGTATGGGGTATGAACTTCGAATTTATGCCTGAGTTGAAATGGAAATACGGATACTTAATTTGTTGGTCGCTCATGCTGCTGGTTGCAGTCTTCGTATGGTGGTATATCCGTCGCCGCAAATGGTATTGATCTGAATCAATCACGACAACTAAAAACAGTCTCCAAATACTTCTTTCTCAAAACAAATGAAGACTGAATCGTCAGGTGCCGACCTGACGATTCTCTTCTCATTAAGAATAAAAAGAAAGTCCCCTATCCTATGCTTTAGTCTTTATAAGACCAGAACATAAGATAAGGGACTTTCGCTATGTAATATCCTTTGCTTCTGCTTCTCGATGCACGGCAAGCAGTTACCGCATTAGTATTGTTCTTTTTCGTTCGGGAAGTCGCCAGACTTTACATCTTCGATATATTGTTGAACCGCTTCATTGATAATCGATTGCAAATCGGCATATCTGCGAAGGAATTTAGGCGAGAAGTTTTGCGTAATACCCAACATATCGTGCATTACCAATACTTGTCCGTCTACACCGCCACCTGCGCCAATACCAATTACCGGTATCGAAACCTCTGCAGCAACCTTCTCAGCAAGCGTTGCAGGAATCTTCTCCAACACCAAAGCAAAGCAGCCAATCTCTTCAAGCATCTTAGCGTCTTCGATCAACTTTTGAGCTTCAGCCTCTTCTTTTGCACGCACTGTATAAGTTCCAAACTTATTGATAGACTGAGGAGTAAGACCAAGGTGTCCCATCACCGGAATACCGGCAGTAAGAATACGCTCGATTGATTCGCGAATCTCTGAGCCTCCTTCCATTTTCACACTATCACCGTTGGTTTCTTTCATGATACGGATAGCCGACTTTAGCGCTTCTTTCGAATCACCTTGGTAAGTACCAAAAGGCATATCCACAACAACGTGAGCTCTCTTTACCGCTCTCACCACCGACTGACCATGGTATATCATCTGATCCAATGTCATTGGCAATGTAGTTGTATTACCCGCCATCACGTTCGATGCCGAATCTCCAACCAAAATAATATCCATTCCGGCTTGATCAATCAACTTCGCCATCGAGAAGTCATAAGCCGTTAGCATAGAGATCTTTTCGCCGCGCTGTTTCATCTCGCGCAAGCGTTGAGTTGTCACTTTTCTTGTATCTTCAATATGTACTGACATGTCAGAATATTTAAATTAGAGCGCAAAGGTATAAATTATTATTTTTACTGCACAACACCTTTGTCTATCTATATACCAAATATTCGGTGTTTCCATTGTTTCTAATCAATTTACGGCCATAATATTTAAGGAAAACATAAGATTCAGAACTCTTTTTTAACTCATTACCACCAATTTATTGCAATGTATCACAAAACTTTGCTTATTTATAATATGTTTTATATTTAAGAGATACATTGTATAAAGATTCAATTTGTGCATTATGGAGTGGTTTGTTCGTTTATTTCGCGAGAATCCTGAGTTAGCAATTTTTCTTACGTTGGGAATTGGTTTTTGGATAGGTAATCTGAAATATAAAGGTATTTCTCTCGGTATAGTTACAAGCGTCTTATTAGTTGGCGTAGTAGTTGGGCAAATGAATATCGAGATATCCGGACCGATGAAGTCTACATTCTTCCTACTATTTTTATTCTCGATAGGCTACAGTGTTGGCCCCGAATTCTTTCGGGCAATGCGTTCCAATGGTCTTAAGCAAGTATTGTTTGCTATTGTTTTGTGCCTTATGTGCTTACTGGCACCTTTCGGTGTCTCTAAACTATTCGGATTCAACACAGGGGAAGCTGTAGGTCTATTAGCCGGATCTCAAACCATGTCTGCCATATTAGGCGTGGGTACCTCAACCATAGAGACTTCAAATGTAGCATCTGATATAAAGCAACAATGGTACGACATAATGCCCGTTTCGTATGCCGTAACATATCTTTTCGGCACAATTGGGTCGGCATATCTGCTTAGTATGTTAGGTCCACTCTTACTTGGCGGCCTCAAAAAAGTGAAAGCACAAACAAAGGAGCTAGAAGTACAACTCAACAAAAGCGAAATATTAGACGATCCGGCTTTTGAAAATGCCAATAGGCCCGTAGTGTTCAGAGCTTATAAGATCGAAGGGGCTTGGTTTACAAACGGGAAAACAGTACAAGCTTTGGAAGAAGAGATACAGAAACTAGGCCGTACTGCTTACGTAGAGCGGGTGCGAAAGAATGATAAACTAGTTGAGCCTCATCCCGACCTGCAATTAGAAATAAACAACGATATTGTTCTTTCGGGACGAAGAGAATATGTCATCGAAGATGAAGGTTGGATCGGTGAAGAAATCCACGATGCTGTACTACTAAACTTTCCGGTAGAAAAAGTATATGTATTGGTTAATCATAAAGGGGCTCGAGACAAAACAGTAGAGCAGCTTAATAAATCGCTTTATATGCATGGCGTTACAATACGCTCAATCACACGAACCGGAATTGAAATTCCGGTGTTAAAGCAAACTTTGATACATGAAGGAGATCGCATCGAAATAGTGGGACTCACACAAGATATAATGAGAGCAGCTCCTTGTTTAGGTTATGTTGAACGACCGTCTAATAAAACGGATTTTACGTTTGTAAGTTTAGGTATTGTTATCGGAGGGATAATTGGTTCTTTAGCTTTTCATTTAGGTCAAGTTCCGATAAGCCTGAGTACCAGTGGCGGTGCTTTAATTGCCGGACTCGTATTGGGTTGGTTACGTACCAAACGTCCTATGTACGGAAACATTCCGCCAGCATCCTTATGGATCTTGAATAACATCGGATTAAATATGTTTATTGCAGTTGTAGGTATTACTACCGGCCCTAAATTTATTACCGGACTGCAAGACGTGGGTTTAATTGTATTTGTTGCAGGAATACTTTCAACTTCGATTCCGCTCATTTTGGGCGTTATCATCGGAGATAAATTATTCAAATTTCATCCCGCCGTTACACTTGGTTGTTGTGCCGGAGGAAGAACAACAACTGCGGCATTAGGAGCAATCCAAGATACACTTGAAAGTACAATTCCAGCTCTAGGCTATACTGTTACATATGCAGTAGGAAATACATTGCTGATTTTATGGGGAGTTGTCATTGTGTTACTCATGATGTAAACGAAATATCGGGAATCAGATTTAGACTCTAAACCTGATTCCCGATTATAAATTATCTCGAAACCCTCTTTTATTAAGAATTACTCTTCTACGACAAGAAGAAGACCTTCTTTGGGATTGATCGTATATTGGGTTGCGAGGCTATATGTATTTGCAGCTTGGAAGTCTTCTACTTCCGGCGCAACTACTTTTACCTTGGTCGGGATCAAGTCCCAACGCTTTCCAATTGAACGTGAGCGTCGTAGATTGTGCTTTATCGGAGAAGTTCCCGAGTGCTATCAATGTAGCTCCGTCTTTAACATAGCATGTTGCTTTGATGTCGGCTATTGTTGGTTTGTACCGGACATGCGTCGTTCCAATATCCGATCATAGTAGCGTCTTCAATTCCGAACGATTTCCACAGCGCCCAAACCGGAGCAGGAGAATACGGTCCGTACGAATGTCGTGCCGTGGTTCCATACACCATTCCGAGAAAACGGTTGCCTCCGTCTTGCAGCATTTCACTCATCATACCGAAAGGAATCCCCGAAAACGTAACGAACCACTCGTCGGGTGTCATTTGATTGTATTTAAAGCTTTCGCCAAACCACAACCTATCGATGTATGGGAAGAAATCAGTGTACTGATTCATTGGCCCGATGGAATAGCCCGTATTCGAGTGTAGATCAATCAGCGCGCCCGGATGGTATTGCTCCATAATCTTGCGCATTCGTTTCATTACGTTGCGGTCAAACGATACATCGTCCATGTAAATACCGTCTATTTCATAGTTTTCGAACATCCAACGCAAGCCTTCGAGGTAGTAGTTGATCCAGCGGGAGAATCCGCTCAAGACTAAAGCCGCATCTGCGTTTTCGCCCGGAAGTTCAGTGTACCACGCCGGTTTGTATCCATCAATCAAGTGTTCGGTATGCCAAGGCGTACCGTATCCCGGACCTTCGTGAAATATCTCGTTGCCCAGACTCATTAATGCATAGATCTCAGTGGTATAGTTGGTCAGTTCCCTAATCGTGTAGTACAGTTTCACCTTTCTGTCGTATTCGTGCTGATGCTTAATAAACTGCACCAACGAATCTCGCACAATAAACGGATAGTTGATCACAGGATTTAGGTTGCGTGCATGGTGAATATTGGCAATATTTGCCCCTTCGGTCGCAGCCGAATCAAATGCAGAAGGTTGTGAATGGAAGTAACGTTCCGAGAAATGTTTCTTGCTGTTGAGTTTCTTCACCGGCGTAAGCAACACGTCAAACTCAAGGTTTGTAGGAGTTGTTCCCAAGGTACAAACTCCGGTAGATGCTACGATTTTCGTTGTATTATTCGCACTTTTCACGAGCGAAACACTACCCGCTCCATCATTGCTCCATACGGCAGGCGGTGCCGGTTTGTAGTCGTTGAGCAACGGACCATGGTAGGTGCCTCCTCTAAACTCAACGTGTGCGCCGATCTCTTCGTTACCAATCCAATAACTATCATACGGTCCTACCCAATTCCATGTATACGATTTTGGAGTAAGTCCACCTTTGAAGCCCGCACCCATAAAATATGTTGATGCGTATGCAGTATAATCACTTTCTACCTTGATGTCTTTGATTGCCATTTCTTGGTTTGCCGTCAAAGAAACAACGTATCGAATGAAGCCATCGTATTCCATATATGCCTTGCATGCAAAGTTAAGTCCATCTTGAACCGACGAAGCCTTCCACTCTACAAGTCCCGGAGCCGGTTGTTTGATTTCCAGATCTTCGGCCGAAAAGACCACATCGCCCCTGCCCGTTTGTACCACAATACGCAACGGCGCAGCATATAACGCTCGATCGTTGATTTTCACATTGCTGATTAATCCATTAGGTTGTAAGGATACCGACTTGTCGGCAACAGTGATTTCATTCCCCTTTGTCGTAATCGCCGTATATGGTGTAACCGGAAGCGAATCTACGCCCAACTGCGAATTTAACCAACGCAATCGTGAATGACGCCACAATTCTCCGTCACCTTTATCGGTCAATGGCTCGCCCGACACATGAATTGCAATAGTCAACTCTTCGGGTGCTTTACCTTTTACATGCAAAGTTGCCGTTCCGGTATATGTACCTTGTTTCGCATTTTCAGGGATCTGAATACCACACCAAAGCGGTTGCACTTGTCCTTTCGAGAGGTCTATATCGAAAGAAAGCGGTTTGCCATCCCAGTTGATACCTTCTTGATTGAAGCAAGTTACTTGATCCGACGGAATAACAGACGATCCGTTTTTGAAGTTGGAGAATGTTAGCTTCACGTCTTCTACCGTATCGCGTGCTGCCCATAAGGCAATTTGCCACGTATAATACTCGTTTGGCGAGGCCTTTCCTTCAAAGTTGTCGTGCGCTGTATTCTTTTTCCATTTTACGGGCAAATTATATTTCAAACGCACGGGATAGGCTCTGTCTTCGATAAAGACCACGGGATTGGATGGGTTTACAGTTTTGATCGAGTCTTCTTCTGCTTGTGTAGCGATAAGCCCCATCGGAGTAAAGAAGTCGAATTGCGTACGACTTTCATAGCCAACTACTTTTGCCACAGCTTGCTGATCTGTTTGCTTTGCCGTATTTACCCAAGAAGCATCTGCTTCGTATACAGGCGCAAGATAGTCGTTCCAGGGTTTGCCGTAGCGGGCATCGTCCCAACCTTTACGGTATTTATAGGGCAGATAATAAATATAATACGTTCCTTTTCCGGCCGTAGGCTCGAACAAGATGGTGCCTTCTTCGGCATTCAAGGCTTGTACGAGTACGTTTTGTATTTCATTTCCTTGTGCGTCGGTTACTACTACTTTCTTGGTATCGGGACGAAGATCAGGTCTGCGCCATTTCAAAGAGGCTTTGGCTACGACTTCATCTCCCGAAACTTGCACTATAGCCCTGTGATTTCCGTGCATATCGGCCGTCCAAGGCGTCTCGGCGACTTTGATTTCGATTCCGTCGGGCGCAATGCTTTCGTACTGACTTGTTTCGCCCGGATATGTTGTGGTGCATGCAACGAGGCTATACAGACAACAGATTCCTAAGAATGGTTTCATTTGATTTAGAGTTAGAAGAAAGGGTTGCCTTCTTTCGGTATCGAAGAAGACAACCCTTTGCTAGTTGTTCATTTATTTTT
>DLYT01000083.1:16995-19757 GCA_003447595.1 Porphyromonadaceae bacterium | reverse complement strand
GGCATTAACATCAGCTTGTCGTCCCATGCTTTTTGAATTACAACCGAACCGTCGGGCGCGGTAGAAGCTCCGGTCATCACCTTACGTGCATAGTCTTTTCCGTAACGACGGATATCGTTGTAACGATGCCCTTCGGCTGCCAACTCGATACGTCGTTCGTTGCGAATGAGTTCTATTGCTTGATCTTTTGATAGAGCTTCAGGTACCTTTGGCATACCACAACGATCGCGCAAATCATTTAATGCTGCTTTTACTTCTGCATCGTAACCTATATTCATCGTTCTGGCTTCGGCAAATGTAAGCAATACCTCTGCATAGCGAATTACCGGATAAGGTTCTGTCGAGTAGCCATAACTATCCATCATCAACGGATCTACTGTCACCAGTTTACGATAGCTATATCCTGTCCACGATTCGTTACCGTTGCTATTAACCCAAGCCGGATTCCATTTAAAATACAACACAGAACCTTTTGAGGAGTGATGCCATCCTTTGAATGGGAACATCATCGATGCGTACAAACGGCTGTCGCGATTACGGAATTCATTCATATAATCATACTCCATCAACTTCTCGCTCGAAGCAAATTCATTGTACTCCTCATCACGCATGTCTTTGGCTTGTTTCCAAATCTTTTCATAGTTTGCTTTGCGTTGATCTACGCTGATTGGTGTACGTAATGTTTTACCATCAATATCCCAGTAAGCATCGATCAAGTCTTGCATTGGTTCGTATGAAGAGAAACCATAGTCAAGCGACATTTGTAGCGGGATCATATACGTATAACGAGAAACATCGAGCGATGAAACATCTGTACTGTATTCTCTAAACAATACAAATTCCGGATTCGAAGCATTGGCATTGCCACGGTGCCAAAGTCCTTCGTAGCTGAACATACCTTTTGCAAATGCATCTTTATCTATACCCTTCGCCTCGAAGTCAATGTATAATGCCATTTCGTCGGCCTCTTTTTGTTGCTTTGCATTGAGCGACGAAATACGGAACAAGCCATATCTACCCATATCCATTACTTTGCGAGCAGAGCTTTCGGCTTCTGCGTAATTGCCAAAGTAAAGTGCTGCACGTGCTCTCAATGCATTAGCGGCTCCACGTGTGATGCGGCTTGTTTCTTGCAAATAACCTCCGGTATATTGCTCCGGCAAGATTTGTGCAACTTCAGCTAGCTCTTTTAAGATATACGCTTGCACTTCTTCAACACTATTGCGAGGTACTGTAGGATCGGTATAACTAAGTGGTTCTTCAATGATTGCCACTTTTCCGTAATAAGATGTAAGGCGCATGTATGATAATGCTCTTAAGAAACGAGCTTCGGCCTTCATGCGTTCTTTTATTTGATTGTCCATTGTGCATCCTTCCACGTTTTTTAGGAAGATATTGGTATTGCGCACTTGACCAAAACTATAGCTTCCATAAGTAGCTGCTGTGCTTATACCTCCGTTTTGCACCAATTCGAAGTTTCCTTCCCATGGTTTATGAGAGTGAGCATTGTCTGTTGTCATTTCATCATAAATATCAACAGCCGGCATACTACGATAACAAGCATTGAGTGCATACCAAGCATCTTTATCTGTTTTCCAAAACGTTTCGGCAGAGATACTTGTAGGTGGTTCTACGTCAAGATTACAAGAGCTTGCACACATAAGTGAAGCTAATACAAATGAATAAGTATATAATTTTCTCATGACTTCTTTGTTTTTATGTTTGTCTGTTCTATTGTTTTGCAGTTATGATTAGAATGATACATTCACACCAAACGCAAAGGTTTTCGTTCCGTAAGCCGAGATTACCCCGCCAGCTGTTTCAGGATCAAAGTCTTTGATCTTTTTATCAGCTCTGATAGTAAAGAGGTTTTCTCCGGTTACGTATACTCTCAAGTTTGACAAACCAAGATTCTTGGTTACAGCATTTGGCACTAAGTAAGCCAATGTAAGGTTCTTGATACGGAAATAGTCAGCATCGAATAAATGATAATCGCTAAATGTGCGATTATAGGCTGTATGAGGATCACTAGCCATATATATTCTCGGATAAATAGCGTTCGCATTTGGATTCTCTTCTGTCCAGCGATTCATATGAAACTTACGTGGGTTATCTTGCCCATGAAAGAATGGGTGCATTTGATATACCTCGAATGCAACTTTAGTGCCCGTTACTCCTTGTCCGTTCATTGTAAGTTCGAAGTTCTTATAACCAACGTTGAAGTTTAGTCCGTAGGTTAACTTCGGAACATCTTGTCCAAGGATCACACGATCATCATTTGTTATAGCTTCACCATATTTGATATCGCGATTTGGCACAAACTTAATATCTCCTGCATTTGGAGTTACTGTTCCATATTTATAGTATTCTCCATTGTCAATATCTTCTTGAGTATACAATCCGTCTGTTTTGAAACCGTAGAAAGAACCAATAGCTTCTCCTTCACGTAAGATAAATTTACCTACTCCATGCCCTGAAACATTCTGAATAATGTCTCCACTCGCAAGTTTTGTAATTTTGTTCTTATTCCATGTAAGGTTACCACCTACCGAATATGTAACATCTCCGACTGTGTTACGGTGATTTAATGTAATTTCCAAACCGTTGTTTCTCACTCGACCTAGGTTTTGCGAAGGATCTTTTGCTATACCTGTTTCAGTAGGAACCGGATAAGCAAGCAAGATGTCGTTGGTGTTTTTTATGTAATACTCGACCGTACCACTCAATCGATTATTGAAAAAGTCGAAATCTACACCAAAGTT
>DLYT01000083.1:12622-16732 GCA_003447595.1 Porphyromonadaceae bacterium | reverse complement strand
CCTACCGATCCGTAGTTTGAGAAGTAATCGTAATAACCTACGTTATTGATATTACCCAGACTACCGTATGATGCTCTCAATTTCAAGTTATTCATCCAGTCTCTGTAATCTTCAACGAAGCTTTCTTCACTGATTCTCCATCCTCCCGAGAATGAAGGGAAATACCCCCAGCGATTGTCTTTGTGGAAACGAGAAGAACCATCGGCACGCATGTTGGCTTCTAACAGATAGCGATCTTTGATACTATAGTTTACTCGAGCAAAATAAGACATCATTTTATACTCGAACGACTCTGAACTGTTTTTATAGCTCGGACCAGAAGAAGCTCCGCCCGACATATCTGTCATTCCATCAGTAGGGAAACCATCTCGTTGTGCATTTAATTTTTGCGATTTAAAGATTTCGTACGATGTACCGGCCATTGCCGCAAACGAATGCACTCCTTTATCAAAATTATATCTAGCTGTTGCTGTATATGCTTCTTGAGAAGTTTCACCCCAGTTCATATACATGTAATTTTGAGAGTTGCCCGAGTTAGGCATAATAGATCCTTCTGCAAGAAAACTCGGAACATCATCTCTCGTTCCTACAAAGTTCTTGTTTTTGAAGTCATTGTTGCTATACGCACCTTGAGCAGTAATAACCAAACGCTCTATTGGCGTGATATCTAGAGCTGCTTCATAGATTCCCTTCGTACTTTTATCTCTACGCCAATCTCTATTGCTCAAAGCTCGTAACGGATTGCTATTTACAAATGTATTACTTGCTGCTTGTCCTGACTCTACCGATCCCCATTGTCCATTCGAGTGTTGCGCTACAAATGTACTTGGCACAATCATCATATTATCTGTTGATGGAGACCCGCCGTCTACGTTGTATTTGCTATAAATGAATTTCATTCCTGTGCGGAAAGTAAGCCATTTGTTCATTTCTGACTTCACATTGATATTCATGTTATAACGTGTGTTGTCACGCCCTGGCAGATTGTTATCATCATATACGATACCAAAGCCCGAAAAGAAGCTTAATTTATCTGTTCCGCCGGTAAGATTCAACGAATGTTGTGTGGTTACGGCATATTTATCATAAATCAAATCAACCCAATCTGTATTTGGATAAAGATCTGGTTGTGATCCGTCTCTAAATAGATTGATTTGATCTTGAGTATACTTTTGGAATTTTCCTTTAGCCGGTGTCGTATTATACATGGCCTCATTGAAGAGTTCTGCATATTCCCACGAGTTTACATATTCTGGAGTATAGGTAAATTTCTTAGCTCCTACCATACCATTATATGAAACTTGTGTCGTTCCTTTCGATCCATTTTTAGTAGTAACAAGCACGACTCCGTATGCAGCTCGCGAACCATAAATAGATGAAGATGCCGCATCCTTAAGGAAGGATATGTTTTCAATTACATTGGGATCTATACTTGAAAAGAACCCAGCATCAACAATCACACCATCTACTACATACAACGGCTCTGAACTTCCAAGATTCCCTCTTCCACGAAAGTTAACAGATGGAGATGCTCCCGGACGATTGATAATTGTTACACCTGGCACTAATCCCTGAAGTGCAGAAACTACATTGGTCTGTGGTCTACTCTTGATTTCATCTGTATTAATAGAAGCTACAGCACCGGTAAGGTTCACTTTCTTTTGTGAGCCATAACCAATCACTACTACTTCTTCTGTTGTCACTACATCTGGTTGAAGCGTGAAATTTAGAACCGGAGTGTTTCCCACTTTAACCTTCACCGTCTTATAACCGATATAGGAAACAACTATCATATCTCCTTCTTTCGCATTCAATGCATATTCTCCGTCAATACCAGACATGGCTCCGGTAGTAGTTCCTTCAATGCGAATAGTAGCGCCGGTTAGTGGTTCTCCTTCCGAATCTGTAACAATACCACTTACTTTAAGAGTTTGTTGTACTATATAACTAGAGCTTACACTCGGATAATTTGTGGCAGATAAGGCATCGGGCATCATGCCTAAGGGAAGTGTTAATAGCAATAGTTTCCCTGAATGAAAAAAGTTTTTCATGTAAACGATTTATTAGTTAATAAAATATGCTTTTCTTGAATCAAAATAATTAATCATAAATAGCAAAGCGTATAGATTCTTAAGTTTTTTCTCTTTAAATGGTCTAATACACATTTGATTATTGATTATCTACGGCAATGATATGCATTGTATTTTAAAAATGCAACTTTTGATAATTTAAATTTATTTACTAACAATTGCGTCTATTAACCAATTTATAATTCTAACCAACAAGTGATTCTAGTAAATAACACTAACAATCAACTCATTGGCATTCAAAAAATAGAAGAAGCATCTAACTAGATTAACAAAAAACAGGTACTTTATTTTTTTTATTAAAAATAAGCATTTCTAACAAACTTAAGAAAACAACGACTAAACGATTGATTTAATATATTATATACAGTTGGTTTTAAAAGATCCTTTTGTTTATACCCCAACACATTCTAGGAATGATTCTTATCTTTGCATATAATCAAAAAGTATAATATCTTGACATGACACAAGAAACCAATCAACCCAAAAAAGACTACTTCGAGCCTATGCATACGGCCGAGCATATTTTGAATCAGACAATGGTACGTATGTTTGGCTGCAAACGTTCGCAGAATGCACACATTGAACGTAAGAAATCAAAATGTGATTACTTTTTAGACATTGCTCCTACTGCAGAGCAAATGCAAGAAGTCGAAAATCAAGTTAACGCAATTATAAAACAAAACTTAGCCATCACCGATGAACTTATGCTCAAGAAAGATGCGGCATCTATTGTAGATTTAAGCAAACTTCCTGAGGATGCGACAGATACTTTACGCATTGTTCGTGTTGGGGATTATGATGTTTGTGCCTGCATTGGCGCCCATGTAAATAATACTTCAGAAATAGGAACTTTCAAGATTCTAAACTGGGATTTTACTGAAGGAAGATTACGTTTACGCTTCAAGTTGGAGTCTTAAAAACTTCATTTACTCAAATAATTTTATATATTTGCACCCGGTTAAGACGATTAACGTTTTATTAAAAACAAATAGTTATGCAAACAATTGACAGTTTCAATTTTGCCGGTAAAAAGGCATTTGTAAGAGTTGACTTTAATGTACCTCTTAATGACAAATTTGAGATCACTGACGACACTCGTATGCGTGCAGCGCTTCCTACTCTTAAGAAAATTCTTGCTGATGGTGGTAGCGTAATTATCGGTTCTCACCTTGGTCGTCCAAAAGGTGTAAATGACAAGTTCTCTCTAAAACATATTCTTAATCATTTGTCAGAACTTCTTGGTGTAGATGTTCAGTTTGCAAATGACTGTATTGGCGAAGAAGCTGCTGTTAAGGCTGCTGCTCTTCAACCAGGTGAAGTTCTTTTGCTAGAAAACCTTCGTTTCTATGCAGAAGAAGATGGCAAACCACGTGGTTTGGCAGAAGATGCTACAGAAGAAGAAAAGAAAGAAGCTAAGAAAGCAGTAAAAGAAAGCCAAAAAGAATTTACAAAACGTCTTGCTTCATATGCTGATGTTTATGTAAACGACGCATTTGGTACTGCTCACCGTGCTCACGCTTCTACAGCACTTATCGCTGCTTATTTTGATGTAGATCACAAAATGTTTGGTTACCTATTGGCTAAAGAAATCGACGCAGTAGAAAAAGTAATCAAATCATCAGAAAAACCTGTAACTGCTATCATCGGTGGTTCTAAAGTTTCTTCTAAAATCACTATCATCGAGAACCTACTTAGCAAAGTAGACAACATCTTGATCGTTGGTGGTATGGCATTTACATTCTCTAAAGCAATGGGTGGCCACATTGGTAACTCACTTTGCGAAGACGAGATGCTTGACGTTGCAAAATCGGTAATGGCTAAAGCTAAAGAACTTGGTGTAAACCTTGTATTGCCTACTGACTGTGTAGCTGCAGACAAATTTGCTGCTGATGCAAACACTCAAATCTGTTCAGACAAAAACGTTCCAGAAGGTTGGTTAGGTCTTGACCTAGGTCCTGAGTCTTGTGCAGCAATGAGCGAAGTAATCAAAAACTCAAAAACTATTCTTTGGAATGGTCCT
>DLYT01000083.1:5661-12528 GCA_003447595.1 Porphyromonadaceae bacterium | reverse complement strand
CCAGAAGGTTGGTTAGGTCTTGACCTAGGTCCTGAGTCTTGTGCAGCAATGAGCGAAGTAATCAAAAACTCAAAAACTATTCTTTGGAATGGTCCTGCTGGTGTTTTTGAATTCCCTGCATTCGAAGCTGGTTCTAAAATGATCGCAGAATCTATCGTTGCTGCAACTGCAAACGGCGCATTCTCACTTATCGGTGGTGGTGACTCTGTTGCATGTATCAACAAATTTGGTTTTGCAGACAAAGTTAGCTACGTATCTACAGGTGGTGGTGCTCTTCTTGAGTTCATCGAAGGAAAAGTACTTCCAGGTATCGAAGCTATCCGCGGATATTAATATATTTCTCAAAATATATTTTCAGAAGGCATACTCTTTATTGAGTGTGCCTTTTTTATTGATATTTCGCCAATTCATTAACCTTTCATTATTCTAATATTTACGCCCAATGAGTCGAACGGTTTCAAATATTCAAATCTCAGAGAGTTTAGAATAGTCTATAATCTGCACATTTTATGTAGAAATAGACAAATACAATTCAAGTTGAGGCGGAACAGAACATTATAACGCAGAAAAAGGGGAGCATCAAAAGATACTCCCCTTTCCTATTTTATGAATAAATGAATTATTGATTCATTTTTGCTTCGATAGCTTCATATTTGTCACCCATGTTCAAGTTGTAATAGATACCTCTAAGAGCTACCATATATTCTCTTGCTTCTGGATTAGCAGCATGAGCTTTTTCGAAGTAAGGCATTGCTTTTTCGTACAATGCTTTTGCTTTGTCTAGCTCTTCACGATAAAGTTTGTTATCGTTGATTGCATTTGCTTCTGTCTGAATCTTAACAGCTTGGTTGAAGTAGATACGACCTAAGTTGCCCAATGCATCTGTATAGTTAGGATCGATAGCCAATGCTTTTTCGAAATATCCTTGAGCTTTCGCAGGATCTGACTCTTCATAAAGACGACCCATTACATCATACAATTGTGCATTTTGTGGATCTTTTTGAATTGCAGATTCCAAGTAAGTTACAGCATCTTGGTTTTTACCTGAAGCAATAAGTTGTTGAATAAGATTCAACAAGTAATATTTTTCTTCTGGGAATTTATCTACACCTTCTTTAAGCGTAGCAATGAAGTTTACAGTATCACCAGCTTGAAGATATTCAGAGCTTAGACATTGATACACTTCATTTCCGCGATAGTCTGCATCTTTCAATGCTTTGTATTTTTCGATAGCCAACGCTGGTTGTTGCATTTGTGAGGCAGCAACACCTGCATAGAACTGAATCATCTTATAAGTAGAGTCAGTTTTTGAAACTAGAGGTTCTTTTTCTCCTTTAAAGATTGGAAGATTAGGAATTTCCAAATAAGAATCAAAGAACTTGTATGCAGTTGGATAATCTTGTTTGTCGAAATAGTATGCACCACCATTGATATAGTAGTTTAAGTTTGCACGCAAGATTGATTTGATATCTTTTACAAACTTAGGTTTTACTTTACCTTTAGCATCTGGCAAATTATCAAGAGAATCACATACCATAAAATATGGAAGAACTTCTCCTAATGCTTTGTACATTACCTCTTCGTTTGGTTGTTGACCCAACATTTGTTTCATTTTCTCAGCATCAAATTGCTGATTTTCGATGAAACCTGCAACATACCAAGTTTTTGGATCATTTTTAGTTTCCGGATCTTGCATAGCAGCTTGAATCAGTGTAACTGCTTCTGCAAATTCTGGCTTCTCTCCCTTAACTAACTTCTCAGCTGTGCTAACATTTTTCTTTTGTGCAAACATGCTACCAGAAACTAGTAGACACAAACCAATTGAGAAAACAAATTTTTTCATTGCAATTGATATTTAATTATGTGAATATAAAAAATTAATTCTCGTTTTCCACAGTAGAATTAAGTTCATCTACTTGTACTTCTTCACCCACTACCATATCTTCTTCAGTTTCTGACATCACTTTACAAACAGAAGCAATCTCATCATTTCTCTTTTCAAGATTGATAAGTCTCACACCCTGCGTAGCGCGACCCATAACACTGATATCCGATACTGTTGTACGAATTGTGATACCCGATTTATTGATAATCATCAAGTCGTTTTCATCAGTAACAGTTTTCAAAGCTACAAGTTTTCCTGTTTTATCGGTTATATTTATAGTTTTTACTCCTTTACCACCTCTATTTGTGATACGGTAGTCATCGATATGTGAGCGCTTGCCGTAACCTTGTTCAGAAACAACCAAAATAGTTTCTGTTTCTTTGTCTTTCAGGCAAACCATACCTACAACTTCATCACTACCATCTTCGTCGAGCGTCATACCACGTACACCGGCAGCAGTTCTACCCATTACGCGTACAGCACTTTCGTGGAAACGAATAGCACGACCATTGCGATTTGCGATCACAACTTCATTGTTACCGTTGGTCATTCTTACTTCTGTTACCTCATCACCTTCTCTCAAGTCGATTGCGATAACACCGTTTTGTCTTGGACGAGAGTATGATTCAAGCAATGTTTTCTTGATTACACCCTTCTTCGTACAGAACAATAGGTAGTGAGAATTAATGAAGTCATTATCTTTTGTAAGATTCTTAACACGGATAAATGCATTTACTCTATCTCCGGATTCAATATTAAGCAAGTTTTGAATTGCTCTACCCTTAGAGTTCTTCGAACCTTCTGGAATTTCGTATACCTTCAACCAGTAGCAACGACCATTCTTCGTAAAGAACAACATCGTAGCATGCATAGAAGCAGGATAGATATATTCAACAAAGTCGGCATCACGCGTTTCACTACCTTTAGCACCAACGCCACCTCTATTTTGAGCTTTAAACTCAGTAAGCGGCGTACGTTTGATGTATCCAAGGTGCGATACCGTAATAATCATTTCGTCATCCGCATAGAAATCTTCCGGATTAAGCTCTTCAGAAGCATAAACGATCTCAGTTTTGCGATCATCTCCGAATTTAGCCTTGATTTCTAACAACTCATCTTTAATAACCTGCATACACAAGTCTTTGTTTGCAAGAATATCGCGCAATCTACTAATCAAAGCCATGATATCATCGTATTCAGCTCTTAGCTTATCTTGCTCAAGACCTGTAAGTTGACGCAAACGCATATCAACAATAGCACGAGCTTGAACGTCTGACAAACCAAAACGCTCTTTCAAACGATCAATCGCTTCCGCCGGATTAGTAGATGTCTTGATAATATTGATAACCTCATCAATGTTGTCTGATGCGATGATCAAACCTTCAAGAATGTGAGCACGCTCTTCGGCTTTGTTCAGTTCGAATTGCGTACGTCTCATTACTACGTCGTAACGGTGCTCAACAAACTGCTTGATCATATCAAGTAAGTTAAGCAACTTCGGACGTCCGTTTACCAATGCAATATTATTTACGCTGAATGACGATTGCAATGCAGTAAGTTTGTACAATTTATTTAATACAACATTTGCATTTGCATCTCTCTTCACGTCAACCACGATACGCATACCTCTACGGTCTGATTCATCATTTACGTTAGAGATACCATCCAGTTTCTTCTCGTCAACAAGGTCGGCAATATGCTTGATCAGCTCCGCTTTGTTTACCAAGTAAGGAATCTCAGTGATAATGATTTTATCTCTGTTGTGCTCGGTTTCGATTTCAGCCTTACCGCGCATTACCACTCTACCTCTACCCGTTTCGAAAGCATCTTTTACACCAGCGTATCCATAGATATAACCACCGGTAGGAAAATCAGGAGCTTTGATATATTGCATCAATCCCTCTACATCAATTTGACCATCAGCTTCGATGTATGCAATAGATCCATCGATTGCTTCGCTCATGTTGTGAGGAGGCATATTTGTAGCCATACCAACGGCAATACCCGACGCACCGTTTACCAACAAGTTTGGAATTCTCGTTGGCAACACTGTTGGCTCCTTCAATGTATCATCGAAGTTTAATTGGAAATCAACAGTATTTTTATCGATGTCACGTAGCATTTCTTCAGCCAGTTTGCTCAAGCGAGCTTCGGTATAACGCATTGCAGCAGGGCTGTCTCCGTCGATCGAACCAAAGTTACCTTGTCCATCTACCAGCGGATAACGCAAAGACCACTCTTGTGCCATACGCACCATTGCAAAGTATACGGATGAATCACCGTGTGGGTGATACTTACCTAATACTTCACCGACAATTCTGGCAGACTTCTTATATGGTTTATCAGATGTATTGCCTAATTCATTCATACCGAATAGCACTCTTCTGTGTACTGGTTTGAAACCGTCCCTTACATCAGGAAGCGCACGGGAAACAATTACCGACATTGAATAGTCAATGTAAGCCGATTTCATTTCCTCCTCGATATTAATCTTTATAATTCTATCTTGATCAGTCATTTAAATATTTATTTATTTAAAATATTATCAACTACGTGAAAAATCGCACTAAGGTAAGCTTTTCCGAGTGATTACGAAACAAAATACAACAAAAGTTTATGCTTTTAATGGCACATTTGGTAGTATAAAATATTTTGGCAAGGTTATTGATGTATATAGTATATTGGAGTTCTTTGCACAAACAGACGTTAATCTAAAGAAAGTTTGTCAGGTGCATTGCTTCTATTAAATTAAAGAATATATTTACAAACATATCATACTTATAGCTGTTAAACTATATATGAAAACAAACAGAATAAACTATTCAAATCTTAAATATATGCAGAATAAACACTCCGAATACTCTTTGAGTGATTATGACATGGATCAAATTTTCTTAAATAACGAAGAAAATCATCGCTTTCACGAACAAGACCAAGCGTCGGATATTCGTGACGGATTCACCGATGATGAAGATGACGAAGAAGATGAAGATTACAATCAAAAGAAAGAACCATCGTACGGATCTACCTCAAACCCGACTTCGAAAGTAGGCAATGACACTCCGGTACTTGATAATTTCGGAACCGATCTTACACGTGCCGCAGCCGAAAACAGACTCGACCCTATTGTAGGACGCGAGAAAGAAATCGAACGTTTGGCTCAGATCTTGAGTAGAAGAAAAAAGAATAATCCGGTTCTTATCGGTGAGCCCGGAGTAGGAAAGTCTGCTATTGTAGAAGGTTTGGCCCTTCGTATCATTCAGCGCAAAGTATCACGCGTTTTATTCGACAAACGAGTTGTGAGTCTAGACCTTACTTCGGTTGTAGCGGGAACTAAATACAGAGGACAATTTGAAGAGCGCATCAAAGCAATCTTAAACGAACTGTCAAAGAATCCGAACATTATATTATTCATCGACGAAATACACACCTTGGTAGGTGCAGGCTCTGCAGCCGGGTCGATGGATGCGGCAAACATCTTAAAGCCTGCATTGGCACGTGGCGAAATACAATGTATCGGAGCCACTACGCTGGATGAATACCGAAAAAACATTGAGAAAGACGGAGCTTTGGAGCGCCGCTTCCAGAAAGTAATCGTAGATCCTACCACGGCAGAAGAGACTTTGCAAATTTTGCAAAACATCAAGGAACGCTACGAAGAGCACCACAACGTGATTTACACACCGGAAGCTATTCAAGCATGTGTTACACTTACCGATCGCTATATCAGCGACCGCAACTTCCCCGACAAGGCGATCGACGCACTCGATGAAGCTGGTTCGCGCGTACACATCACAAACATTACCGTTCCTAAAAACATCGAAGATCTCGAAGCGAAGATAGAAGAGACGAAGCAAAACAAGATTCAAGCAGTTAAGTCACAAAACTTTGAGCTTGCAGCCAGCTATCGCGACAAAGAACGTCAGTCCCTACTCGATCTTGAAGTAGCGAAGTCGAAATGGGAAGAAGAGCTTCAACGCAACAAAGAGATTGTGGATGAAGAAAAAATAGCAGAGGTTGTTGCCATGATGTCAGGTGTACCTGTGCAACGCATTGCCAAAGCAGAAAATCAAAAGCTTCTGGAAATGGCAGAAGTGCTTAAAAGCCGCGTGATCGGACAAGACGAAGCTGTAAATAAAATCGTAAAAGCAATTCAGCGCAACCGTGTAGGATTGAAAGATCCGAACAAACCAATCGGCAACTTCATGTTCCTTGGCCCTACCGGTGTAGGTAAAACACACTTGGCAAAGAAGCTAGCAGAATTCCTTTTCGACTCTCCCGATGCGATTATCCGTATTGATATGAGTGAGTATATGGAGAAGTTTGCCGTATCGCGCCTGGTAGGAGCACCTCCGGGATACGTTGGTTATGAAGAAGGCGGACAGCTTACCGAAAAAGTGAGACGCAAGCCTTACTCAGTTGTTTTGTTTGACGAGATCGAGAAAGCACACCCGGATGTATTCAACATCTTGCTGCAAGTACTCGACGAAGGTCGCCTTACAGACAGTCTCGGACGCAAGATCGATTTCAAGAATACCATTGTAATCATGACCTCAAACATTGGTACGCGCCAATTGAAAGAGTTTGGTAAAGGTGTAGGCTTCAGCACAGCAAATACAGAAACAGACAAAGAGTTCTCAAGAAGCGTAATACAAAAAGCCTTGAATAGAGCTTTTGCTCCTGAGTTTCTAAATCGTGTGGATGACATTGTTATGTTTGACCAACTAGACAAAGCTGCGATACATAAAATCATCGACCTCGAGTTGCAAGGATTCTACAAACGAGTACTTAACTTGGGTTACGAGCTTGTAATTACCGAAGCTGCCAAAGACTTTATCGCGACAAAAGGCTATGATGTACAGTTTGGCGCACGTCCGCTAAAACGTGCCATCCAAAAGTATCTCGAAGATGAAATGGCCGAAATGATTATTAAAGCAACAGTAAGCGAAGGAGACATTATACATGTCGATTTCGACCAAGAG
>DLYT01000083.1:3997-5498 GCA_003447595.1 Porphyromonadaceae bacterium | reverse complement strand
ATCGATATTCGAAAGAAATAATCACCGCGGTGATCAAATACAATCTACGCGAACTTATTTAGCATTTATAGTGAAGACAGAATTGTCAGGTGCCGACCTGACGATTCTGTCTTCGTTTGTTTTAAATCGTCAGGTCGGCACCTGACGATTTGTTTCTCATGATCTTTTTATTTCATCATAACGAATATCGCAACCAATGTATACAACCATTCTCTGTAAGAATAACCACCTCCCCTTTTAATGCCCGTAAACACACTAAACAAACCATGCCTTTGCCATTTTTTCAGTTTTTCACAATCAAAGACAGATATTATGGCAAACAATAAGTGACAATATGACAAACTGAGGCGCGGCATGCTTTTTGAATATAAATTAACGCGGATGCATTATCCGCATAATACGTATAACTATAAAAAATATTACATATGAGCAAGACTGGACATATTGGTGTTACTACAGATAACATCTTTCCTATTATTAAGAAATTCCTTTACAGCGACCATGAAATCTTCCTTCGCGAAATCGTTTCAAATGCAGTAGATGCTACGCAGAAGCTTAAAACGTATGCTTCGGTTGGTGAGTTTAAAGGCGAACTAGGCGAATTAGTAGTACGTGTTTCTGTAGATAAAGAAGCTAAAACATTAACAATTTCGGACTGTGGTATTGGTATGACTGCCGACGAGATTGAACGCTATATCAATCAAATCGCTTTCTCAAGTGCCGAAGAGTTCCTTGAAAAGCACAAAAACGACGCAAATACCATCATCGGTCACTTCGGTCTTGGTTTCTACTCGGCATTTATGGTGTCTAAGAAAGTAGAAATCGTTACAAAATCGTACAAAGAAGGTGCTGTTCCGATGAAATGGAGCTGCGATGGTACACCTGAATATACGCTTGAAGAAACAACTAAGGCTTCGAGAGGTACAGACATTATCCTTTACATCGACGACGAGAACCTTGAGTTTCTTGAAGAAGGTCGTGTAATTGGTTTGTTGAAGAAATACTGCAAATTCCTTCCTATTCCTATCGCTTGCGGTAAAGTAAAAGAATGGAAAGATGGCAAAGAAGTTGAGACAGACAAAGACAATATCATCAACGATACGCATCCTGCATGGGTAAAGAAACCATCGGAACTTACCGACGAAGATTACATCAAGTTCTACCACGAACTATATCCTCACTCGGAGGAGCCTTTGTTCTGGATCCACCTAAACGTCGACTATCCGTTCAACCTTACAGGTATCCTTTACTTCCCTAAGGTGAAAAACAACATCGAATTGCAACGTAACAAAATTCAGTTGTATTGCAACCAGGTGTTTGTAACCGACTCTGTAGAAGGCATCGTGCCAGAATTCCTTACTTTGCTACATGGTGTGATCGACTCTCCGGATATCCCGCTTAACGTTTCACGTTCATATTTGCAAAGTGATTCGAATGTGAAGAAAATTTCGAACCACATCACGAAGAAAGTTGCTGATAAGCTTGAAGAAATTTTCAAGAC
>DLYT01000083.1:0-3739 GCA_003447595.1 Porphyromonadaceae bacterium | reverse complement strand
ATGCTTTCGGATGAGAAATTCTACGAAAGAGCTCAAAAGTTTGCGCTATTGAAGAATGTAGACGGCAAATGCTTCACTTTCGAAGAATACAAGAGCTTAATTACAGACAATCAAACAGACAAAGACGGTAATCTTGTCTACCTATATACGAACGATAAGGTATCTCAATATAGCTACATCGAGGCTGCTAAAAACAAAGGCTACGATGTGTTGTTGATGGACGGCCAACTAGATGTTCATGTTGTAGGCTTGTTGGAGCACAAGTTTGAGAAGTCGATCTTTGTACGTGTAGATAGTAACACGGCCGACAACTTGATCAGAAAAGACAACGTTGCGGAAGTAAATCTTTCGGGCGAAGAGAAGTTTGAACTTCAAACTACCTTTAAATCTCAAATCCCTCAAATGGAGAAGACTGAGTTTATGGTAGAGATCGAAGCGCTAGGCGAAAATGCTGCTCCAGTTATGATTACGCAAAGTGAATACATGCGCCGTATGAAGGAAGTGGCTGCTATGAATCCGAATATGGCATTCTATGGCGAATTGCCAGAAAGCTACAACTTGGTTCTTAACTCAGAGCACGCGCTTGTGAAACGTGTACTTGAAGAAGAAAAGTTGGCATGCGACAGCCAAATCTCTCCTCTTGTAGCTGACAAAAAAGGCTGGGAAGCTCGCAAAGAAGATCTTCTTTCAATGCAACGTGGCAAAAAGGCTGAAGAGATCACTGCTTCTGAAAGCGAAGACTTGAAGAATACAGAGTCTAAAATCAGCGATCTTACAAAAGAAATTGAAGGTATCATTGCATCTTATGCAGCCGACAACAAACTGGTAAGACAACTTATCGACCTTGCGTTGCTTCAAAACGGAATGCTTAAGGGTGAGTCTCTTAGCAACTTCGTAAAACGCAGCATCGACATGATCTAATCTATCGATACAACGATAACAATTCTATATTTAGCCGGCTTTCTATACTCGAAATGTATAGAAGGCCGGCTTTTTTATTTGATCTTTATGGCTCGTTTTCTGTAACGATTCATATTTTATATCTAATTTTGATTATTAAAATACATGGTGTGAATGATCTGTATACATTTGCATCCGTAATTAATTACGTTCGTTTCACGATCAAGGAAAGATATAAGACATTTATGAAGAAAATATACATCTCTGCTGCTCTTCTCGTTTCTATTTTTACACAGACTAATGCTCAACGCGTAGGTTTGGTATTAAGTGGTGGTGGAGCAAAAGGAGCTGCACATATAGGGGTAATAAAAGCACTGGAAGAAAACAACATTCCGATCGATTATGTAACCGGTACTTCTATCGGAGCGATTATCGGCAGTATGTATGCCATGGGGTATACAACAGATCAGATGCTTCAACTGATGGAATCAAAGGAGTTTGAATACTGGCAATCGGGTACGGTGGAAAATACCTACAAGTATTACTTTAGAAAGTCGGATCAGACACCGGAATTCTCTCACTTTTCGCTCAACTTTACCGATCCTTCTCAAATCAAGGCTAGCATACTTCCGCAAAGTTTGATCAATCCGATTCAGATGAATCAGGCTTTTATGGGACTGTATGCACAAGCAACCGCAGCGTGTGGAGGTAACTTTAATGATTTGTTTGTACCTTTTCGTTGCGTAGGCTCGGATGTATATAATAAGAAAGCTCTCATATTTGACGAAGGAAACCTGGGTGATGCCGTGAGGGCTTCAATGACCTTCCCTTTCTTCTTTAAACCGATCTGGAAAGATAGCATACCGATCTTCGACGGTGGTATTTATGATAATTTCCCTGTTGCTCCGATGCAAGATGCTTTTGATCCGGATATCATGATCGGATCCATTGTTTCGGGTCTTGAGAATGCCATTACCGACGATCCGTATAATCAGCTCGAAAATATGATTATGCAAAAGACCGACTATGACTTGAAGGAGTCTGAAGGTGTTGCTATCAAGTTTAAGTTTTCGGATGTATCTCTTCTCGACTTTCAAAAAGGGCGTGATTTGATGAAAATTGGTTACGACTCTACCATCGCACATATAGATAGTATCAAAGCTCGTATCAATCGTCGCGTTGAGCTGAAAGAGGTAGAAGCACGACGCAAGCGCTACAAAGCGGCTCTCCCACCCCTTATCTTCCAAGATATCGAGATTAATGGCGTAAACGGACCTCAAAAGAAATACATCGAGAGTCAGTTGCACAAAGATATCAATGGCGAGTTTACAATGGAGGAGTTTAAACGTGCTTACTTTAAAATGCTAGCCGACTCTAAGATTAAGGAGATTATGCCAACGGCTCAGTATGACTCTACTACGCAAAACTTTAAACTTATTCTCGATGTAAAGATTACCGATGAAGTGAATATTGCCTTCGGTGGTAATATCTCGTCGTACCAGGCCAATCAGCTTTTCTTGGGTTTAGGATACAAAAGTTTGAATCGTATCGCGGCCGACTTTAACTTGAACGGACAGGTAGGTAATGCGTTTAGCGGTGGTATGCTTAATAGTCGTATCTATTTGCAATCGAAGGTTCCGATGTATCTCAACTTGCAAATGGTTTACTCGCTTTATAAATACTATGAGGGTAAGTCGTTGTTTTACGAGGATGTATTGCCTTCGTTTATTAAAGATAAGCAAGCCTACGGACGCGTATCGCTTGGTCTCCCGTTTTTAAATAGCGCCAAAGCTGAGATTGGTCTTGCCTACGGACGGATAACAGATTATTATTTCCAAACACCAAACTTATCACTGGCAAACAAACAACACGATAAAACGTATTACAACTTGTTTGTAGGTTCAATCGGCCTCGAACAAAACTCGCTCGACTTTCGCCAGTACCCCACTCAAGGCAAACAAAGACAGTTGCTCGCACAGTATATCTTCGGTAATGAAAACTATGTGCCTGCAAATCCTAACGTACAGCGCCCAGATAACGAAATCGGATCTATTGTTCCGGAAAGTCAAAAACAAAGCTGGTTGCAGCTCAAAGGTCGTATTCTCGACTTTCATAAGGTAAGTAAACATTTTACACTGGGCTACCAAGGCGAGTTATTGCTATCGGGAAAGAATCTTTTCTCTAATTATAGTGCGTCAATTATACAAGCTCCGGCATTCACACCGACTCCTCACAGCCGCATCGTGTTCAATGAAGCTTTTCGTGCCAATCAATATGTGACAGCCGGTGTTATTCCAATTGTGAACTTTAACAAGTATTTGCAATTACGTACAGAGGTGTATTGCTTTGCTCCGTTCTATGAAATCACGAAGGATATCATAAAAACCGACCATGGCTTGATCGATAAACCGCGTTATGGAAAACTTTTTTCTGACCTCCAATTTATGGCGGAAACAGCGATAATCTTCCAACTTCCGTTTGCATCTATCAGCTTATATGCCAACGGATATAGTTATCCTTCGAAGAACTTTAACTTCGGTCTGAACATCGGTTATCTCATCTTTAACCCTAAGTTGATAGAGTAATTTTTAGAAAAAAAATGTCGAAAAGTTTGCAGAATAAAAATTAATCTCTACCTTTGCACTCGCAATAGAGAAACAACGAGAGCGTTGTTAAAAGCATGGCTTCGTAGCTCAACTGAATAGAGCATCTGACTACGGATCAGAAGGTTACAGGTTTGAATCCTGTCGAGGTCACTTTTTAAACGCATTGAATCTATAGACAACGGCTTCGTAGCTCAACTGAATAGAGTATCTGACTACGGATCAGAAGGTTACAG
>DLYT01000171.1:800-12450 GCA_003447595.1 Porphyromonadaceae bacterium | reverse complement strand
GCGGTGGAAGAAACTCCCGGAGCTGAATGGGTCGCAACGATTAAAACTGCAGAGCCGAGTATTCCAATGATCAAAACAGTGCAGTCACGAACAGCTTTCGATAGTTTTTATCCGATGGAAGTGTGTGCAACAAAGGCTGAAACCAACGCATATAAAACGAAACAAGATAAGCCGTTCTATCTATTCCCGGAAGATAGGAAGTATCCGATACGCATGAAGAAGCAAGTGCCTTATAAGTGGATTGCAACAGATGAGGTTGGGATGATACTAGGCACAGCGCTGCAGAACGAATATTATACATTTCAGGTTGGGGTATGGTCTCCGACCGACTCGCTAGAGCATCTTGCTTATTCGGTAACTCCGCTTGTGTCGGGTCGAGATACGATTCATGTGTCTGATATCACATGTTTTAACCTTGAAGGAATCGATCCGTATGGGGTTGCCTTTGAAAAGAATATCGGAGTGCCGGTTTCGGGTGTACAACCACTTTGGTTTGGTGTAGATGTCTCTGAAAATCAGACATCGGGTACATACAGGGGAGAAGTTACAATTACTGATGCAAAAGGCAGATCTGAAACACTTCCGATACATTTGAGTGTCAAAGGAGAGCAGATTGCCGATCGTGGTGATAGTGAGCCCTGGAGACATAGCCGATTGCGCTGGTTAAACTCGAAGTTAGGATTGGAGCCGACTCCAACTTCAGATTATGAACCACTAATTCTGATGAATAACAAGGTGTCTTGCTTGGGGAGAAACATAACTGTGAATGAGTCTACGTTGTTACCGGATCAAGTTGATGCGTGGAATCGAGAGTTACTAGCTTCTCCTGTTCGTTTTATAATCGAAACAGACAAAGGGATAAAGAATTTAAACGGTACGATTGAGAACCAAGAGATTCAGTCTGGTCGAATCGATGGCCTTTTGGTTGCCGAAGATGAAGATCTACGTGTCGAGGTGACAGGGGTAATGGAGTTTGACGGTTGGCTGAATTACATCTATCAGATTAAGCCGAAACGAGAGATACAAGTCAAAGACGTGCGTCTGGAATTACCTTTTAAAAGTAAAGAAACACCACTGTTTATGGGAATGGGATTACCCGGACAAGCAACACCATCTTCATATACGGGAAAATGGGATGCGCCTGAAAAAACAGCTCAAACCTATGGCGCTTCGCTCACCACATCGAAACAACAAGCTTGGCTATGGCCTTTTGATAGCTTCTGGTTAGGTTCTGCCGATGCCGGTATTCACTGTGAATTGCGAGGTGCATCTTATTCCGGGCCGTTGTTAAACTTATACCGTCCTGCTTATCCTGCAAGTTGGTACAATGGAGGCAAAGGAGGTTTTAAACTTGATTCACGAGGCGGAGTTACCAAGGCAATCGTTTATTCGGGAGCTCGTACCTTGCAGAAGGATAGTGTGTTGTCTTTTGACTTTGCATTCTTAATTACACCGGTAAAGGCAGTAAATACAGAGAGTCAGTTTAGAGATCGCTATTATCACAACGGAGGCAAACCCGTACCAACAGACGAAGATGTGAAAGCTGGAGTGAAGATTATCAATATTCACCATGCTAATGAATACAATCCGTATATCAATTATCCTTTCCTAACGTGTGAGAAGATGGCTCGTTTTACCGATGAGTGGCACAAGAAAGATTGTAAGGTTAAGCTATATTATACCGTACGTGAACTAACGAATGCCGCTCCGGAGTTGTGGGCATTGCGTAGTTTGGGCAATGAAATACTTGGTGATGGCAGAGGCGGAGGGTTCCCGTGGTGTCAAGAGCATTTGGTGACAGGATATACACCACAATGGTATCAGCACTTTGAGCATTTGGATGAACTTGGACTTACAGCTGATGCCTCTATTCTTACTTCTACCGGAGATTCACGTTGGTACAACTATTATGTAGAAGGCCTGGCTTGGATGGTAAGAAATATGGACATTGATGGTATTTACTTGGATGATGTAGCCTTTGATCGTCGTATTTTACAACGAATGCGTCGAGCAATGGATGGCGTAAAACCAGGTTGTATCATCGACTTGCACTCGAATACCGGTTTTTCAAAAGGTCCGGCTATGCAGTATGCGGAGTTCTTTCCGTATGTTGATAAACTTTGGTTTGGAGAGAGTTTCGTTTATAATAAGATGAGTCCCGAAAACTGGCTGGTGGAGTCATCAGGTATTCCTTTCGGACTGATGGGAGATATGCTTCATGCCGGTGGAAACAAATGGCTTGGTATGCAGTACGGAATGACGGTACGACACCCTTGGCTTACCGAAGGAGTTGTTTGCGATCCGCGATTGGTCTGGAAGATCTGGGATGAGTTTGATATCGAGCATGCAAAAATGATTGGCTTCTGGGAATCTGATTGTCCGGTGAAAACTGGAGATAAAGATGTGAAAGCTACGGTATATTTGCACGAGAATAAGATGCTGATATCGGTGGGTAACTATACCGACGCCGATAAGTCAGTACGTCTTTCGATCGATCCGGCAAGTAAATACGCAGCATTAAAGCGTTGCACGCTACCGGCTATTGCCGATTTTCAAGAGGCAAACTCTTGTGAAATGGGAGATTTCTTGTCGATTCCTGCGCGTAAAGGATTGCTTATTTATGTAGAGCCTTGATCTATTTGTATATATCTAAAAGTCTCCCCGATTACCTCTTTTGAAATAGAAAGAGGTAATCGGGGATTTTGTTTTAAGTGTTATCGTAAAATAAATATATAGGTAAAATGAGTGAATTTTAAGTACTTGTTTTAAGTGTTTATGATCTTTTTATGTGTGTATAAATGTGAAAAAATACAGGCTGTTGTAATTAGTATCTTCTTTTGAGTCAAGTTGTTGAGTTAACATTTGCAACATTGTATTTTGTAAAATGTATAAGGCTTATTGGCCTTTTTTGAGTGAGTGGGCTGATTTCAGTTTGTCGTATAACTCCTGTGTTTTGGATTAAAAGTAAATAATATTCAGCTGTTTTATGTAAGTTTTAGTATATTTGTGCGCTTACGCTAACAAATTAAACAAAGAAGACGAGAATGGTAAACAAGAAATGCTTGTTTGTTAAATGCTTTGCATTTGCAATAAGTATGCTTGGTATTTCTACTTACGAGTTGAATGCTAAGTGTTTAAATGGGTTAAAATCTATAGGGCGAGATACTTCTATAGTTGTAGGAAAACTTAGTAATGGCTTAACTTATTATATTAAAAATAACGATGCCGAAGGAGATAAGATTGCATATTCACTCATTCTTAAAGCAGGGTCGCTCGATGAAGATGAGTCGCAACGAGGACTTGCTCACTTTAATGAACATTTGTCTTTTGATGGTACGCCTACTTATAAAGATGGTATCCTCGATGGTCGTTTTTTGTTTGATAATCCTCCGAAAGGATTTTTTATAAACGCGCTAACAACACAATCCGAAACCGTTTATTGGGTAACTATTCCAGATGTGCGTGAAACTCTGATAGATTCCACATTATATCTACTCAAAGATTGGTTATACGCTGATTTTAGTTCAGAAGAGGCTATTGCCAAGCAGCGAGGTATTATTGGAAAAGAATGGTTGGAGTTTCAAAATGTAGATGAACGTAATCGCCAGCAATGGTATCCGGTATATTATAACAACTCCAAATGGGCTACACGTCAGTCTATAGGTTTACTTGATGTAATAAATAATGCGCCTAAAGAAGAAATCACTCGTTATAGATCAGAGTGGTATCGTCCTGATTTAGCCGCAATTACAGTTGTCGGTAATTTAGACCCACATATCGTCGAAGAAAAAATCAAGCAGCAATTCGAAATTACATCGTCTAATAAAGTCAAAAGAGCAAAGGACGATATATCCATACCAAACAATACAAAGCGGAATGTTGTAGTCACGAGCGATAAAGAGCAGCAGTATTCTTTCATGGCAATTTATCATCGTCGTCCGGCTACAAACATCGCTTCTCAAGAATGGATTACACGTGCCGCTAGATACTCCATGATGAACTTCATAATGAGTGACCGTTTGTCTGATGCTCAAGAAGCAAATGCCGATATTGTGAGTTATCTGGGAGCAATGACATTTGACTTAATAAAACCCGATTGGATTTTTTCTCCGAATGCATCCATCAATAGAGGGAAAGTAAAAGAAGCACTTGCTATTGTAGCTCGAGAACAAGAGCGTGTAAAGCAGCATGGTTTTTTAGCAAATGAATTAGAAAAGGCAAAGTCTATCGCCTTAAAACAACAAGAATATAAAGGAGCAATAACAACTCGATCCAATCAAGATTGGAGCAAATGTATCGAAACAGAGTTCCTTACAGGTTATCCCGCTATGGCACCTAATGTTGAGGCCGAGCTATATATCAAAGCGATTAATTCGACGAGTGTCGAGGATATGAATAAGTTGCATGCCGAACTGTGGAATGAATATAACAGTCATGTAATTGTAACAGTACCTGAAGCAGACCTATCGATAACACCATCTATTGATGAAATTAATCAAATCTTAGATGACGCAAAAAATGAGAAATTAGAGGCTTATAAAGGAATAGATACATCAAAACCCGTTTTTGAAGATAAAGCATTTGGTAAAGGGGGGCAAATAAAAAAGGCCAACTCATTAACCTCACTTCCTGTATATAAATACACACTTTCAAATGGAGCAGAGATTGTTTGCTACCACGATAGCACCAAAAAAGGATCAATTTTGTTTGAAGCAATCAGCAAAGGAGGGAAAAGTGTATTGTCAGACAAGAATGCAATGTTTGCCGATTTGGCATGTGAGATGTACAACAACGGACCTATAGGTGCATATTCACAATCAAACTTCAGACGTTATCTCAACGGCGCAGCCATGTCGATGAATGTAGCAATAAATGATGTGCAAGAAAACTTGAAAGGTTCGGTCGCTACATCCAAATTCGAGTTGCTTTTGCAACGAATCAATCTACTCTTTACTGATTTAACTTTTGCTGAGGCGGACTATGGATCGTTATTAATTCAGCAAAAAGAAAAGATGAAAGCACAGCAAGGGTATACCGCATCGGTGTATCAGCGCTTTGTGAAAAGTAAACGAAACGGACACGATAGTGCGGAGTTATCTTCTTCAGAGATTGATGCTATTGATTTGACATCATTGGAAGAGATTCTGAAAGATCGTTTTGGTAGTTTATCTGATTTTACATTCTATTTCACCGGAGCGATCGACGAAGTTGATTTTAAGCAACTTGTGGCGAAGTACCTAGGAGAAGGTAAAAAGTCGAAGCGAGAGAATTGGTCTACTTCTCGTATCAATACCATACAAGGAACTCATTCATTTACACTTGAAGCAGGTGCTGATCCTAAAGCTATGGTTACTTATGTGATTGGGGCACCTTTTGAAATGAATATGAATAACACGACGTTGCTGCAAGCGATGTCGCCGGTAATAACAAATAAACTCTTTCAGCGTATACGTGAAGAACTTCATTTAGTATATGACATTCGCATGGATTTGAAATTTCAAGCGGTACCGTTTACCCGAGCTGATTATGAGATCACGTTCCAATGCGAATCCAAAGATGCAGCACTTATTTGCGCTGAGATTGATGCTCTATTTGCCGAAACGATATCTGTAGGACCCAGAGACGAAGAGGTTGAGGGTATACGAAATATGATGCTAAACTCAAAAAGAATGTATGGATCCGATGATTCATTTCGCTTAGGAATGATTCGCAGTCATGATCAATACTATAAGAATGATTATGCTCAGCAGATATCAAATATTGAATTTATCGAGAAAATGACGAAAGCAGATATGATGACAATGTTGTCGCAACTATTCAATAGTAAAGAAGGCATGAAGGCTGCTTTTATAATGAAGTCAAAATACTAATCTATTAATCAATAAATTACACGGTGGAAAAGAAATTAAGCGGATCAAGGTATCCGGTGGCAGCTTTGTTGTCGCTCTCATTGTTGAGTGCGCCAATAGATTTGGTTGCCGCAGATGTGAACACAAATGGTCATTTGTCTGTAAGTCAGTCAAAGGGACGTACAATTCAAGGTGTTGTTAAAGATGATCTAGGTGATGCTCTACCCGGGGCATCCGTAGTGATAGCAGGGACAACACAAGGAGTAGCGACAGATATTGATGGTCGCTTTTCTTTAAAAATCAATACAGATAAAAGTGTTGTACTCGTTGTTTCTTATTTGGGAATGGAAACCCAAGAAATTATTGTTACGCCAAAAGTACACGAGCTATCCATTATCCTTTTGCCACAACACAAAGCGTTGGATGAAGTTGTAGTGACTGGTTTTCAAACTATTTCAAGAGAACGATCTTCGGGTTCGGCAGTGATTCTGTCAAAAGAGAAACTAACACAGATAAAGGCTCCCAATATAACCTCTAACCTAGAAGGTTTAGTGCCCGGTTTATCTACTTACGGAGGAGGAATGTCTATTCGAGGAAACTCATCATTTTCTCTTAGCTCCCAACCTCTGATTGTAATTGATGGTATGCCGGTAGAGAATATTACGAATCGATTCTCGTCAAGCTCATCAACAGGCCTAGACCTGGTAAATCCGGAAGATGTAGAAAATATCACGGTTCTAAAAGATGCAGCGGCAACTTCCCTTTACGGTGTTCGTGCGGCCAACGGCGTCATTGTGATTACAACGAAGAAAGGAAATACGCAAAAACCGGCCGTAAATATCTCTGCTAATTTCTATCTAACACAAAAGAATGATTTAAGCTATAACAAGTACGCACCAACAGCAGATATCCTAGACTATGAAGTCGAATATATGTTGAATGATCCTACCTATCAAGGTAATCCCCTCGATTATTTTGAGAAGTTCAATAACCCAATGAGTTATGGCTATTTATCTGAAGTGAAAATGTTGCACTATAAGATGGCTATGGGCGACATGGGGCAAGCAGAAGTAGATGCTCAAATAGCACAACTACGCAATCGCGATTATAGAAAAGAATACTTGAAGCATTTTACACGTCATAGCTTTACTCAAGATTACAATGTATCCATCTCTCAAGGGAGTGATTTTGCACAAACGTATTTTTCGGCACGTTTCCAGGATAGTAAGCCGGAGAGCACAGATGCGCGAAATACCAAGATTGCATTAAATCTGAACAATACATTCAAATTCACGAAGTGGTTGAAATTAACAACCGGTATGAACATGAATATCGATCAGCAACGTAACAACTATATGAGTGGAGCAAGTGCTACTTATTATATGCCTTACGATCAGATCTTAGATGAAAATGGAAATCGAGTTCAGTTATATCCCTTCAATCAATTAAGAGCAGAGGAGATCAACGCAAATCCTGAGTTTCAGCACATGGGATTTAATATGTTTGACGAGATGGAAGCTGGCTCTAGGTTCAAAAACAGAGATATTTACTTGCGTGTACTTGCTAATGCGGAGATTAAATTAACCTCAGATCTTACGATGGATGTTCGCTTTCAATACGAGAACATTTCGGGAAAGGACGAACAGTTTTCTTCAGCGCAATCATATGAAATGCGTTATTTGATCAATCAGTTCACCAGCGTTGAGAGTGATCCGTATTATGGAGACTTTATTACCTACAATGTACCCAAAGGTGGACGTTTGCAGGAAGCAAACCGTAACATGCAGAACTATAACTTCAGAGCACAGCTAAACTATTCGAAAGTATTCAATGAAAAGCACGCGCTTACAGCTCTAGGTGGTTTCGAAATGCGTGAAAATAAAATTAGATATTCGATCAACGAACGCTATGGTTATGATGATAAACTATTGTCGACACAATTGATCGACTGGGATTATCTTTCAAAATATGGAGTAGTAGGTTTGCTATCAAACAATTCAATGAAGCTATCGCCTAATGTAACCATGGCCGATGCTATGCACCGCTACATTTCTGCTTATTTAAATGCAGGTTATACTTTTGACGGAAAATACTCAGCTACAGCGAGTGTGCGTATGGACCAAGCCGACTTATTTGGTACCGATCCGAAGTATCGCTATCGTCCGCTTTGGTCGGTAGGAGCTAGCTGGAATGCCAATAATGAAGCCTTCTTGAAAGACCTATCATGGATTGATATGTTAAAGTTGCGTACATCGTACGGTATCACCGGTAATGTAGACCAAAACTCGACACCATTCTTACTTGGTGCTATTGGGGTTTCTCCGGATACAGGTGATAACTTTACAGATATCATGACACCTCCAAATAAGTTGCTTCGTTGGGAGAAAACGTCAACCTTCAACTTTGGTATCGACTTAGCCGCATGGAACAGACTGAATGCGTCAATTGATGTATATCGCAAATATAGTTCTGATTTATTAGCACCAAAGCGATTCGACCCATCTATGGGATTCCCTGAGGGTCGTGTGAATAATGGAGCAATGAAAAACAGAGGGTTGGAGATGAGTGCTTCATATGATTGGATTAGAACCAAAGATTGGAGACTTTCTACTCAACTTACAGCAGCATATAATAAGAATACAATCGAAAAAATTGACTTCGAACCAACAAATGCGTTAGACTTGCTTAAAAATCCAAATGGATATTACATGAGTGGGACGTCTCGCGGAACCATGTATGCTTATCACTATCAAGGGCTAAATGAAACAGGAGACCCGATTGTGCTTGATGAGAATGGCAATCCGGTAAGCTACGATGCTGTACGTAATATTGGTGCGATTTATGCAGTTGGTCAGCTTGCTCCGAAATGGAATGGAATGTTGAACCTGACGGTACAATACCGCGATATAGAGTTCTTTACACGTTTCGTATATTATACAGGACACAGCATGCGTAACGATGTATTGCCATTGTATCAAGGGGTTGGCCTAAATAATGGATCTATGCATCGCGACTTGGCAAACAGATGGACGGTTGATAATCAAGGAGAAGTACCTTCAATCGATAAGTATGGATCAGATCCTAATCGTGGCGATCACTGGAAGTATGCCGACAAGCATATCTCAAGTGCGTCTTTTATCCGAGCTCGTAATATCGGGTTGGCTTACCATGTGCCAAGATCATTTCTACAAAAGTTAGGGCTGAAGACTGCGGTACTTAGAGCACAAGTGGACAATCCGTTTACAATCAAATTCAATGATCAAGGCATCGATCCCGAGGCATTCGATTTAAATGGAGGGTATCGTAATAGTGCAGTTATGCCTACCTATACATTTGGGGTAAATGTAAATTTCTAAGCCATAACGTATAACAATAGAAAAATGAAAATCAAAAATATACTTGCAATTTGCTCCCTCTCTGTTCTTTTTGCAGGGTGTGGCTACTTAGATGTTGTACCAAAGGGAGAAGCTGTAATTGAAACAGTTGAAGATTATGTAGGGCTTCTCGAAGAGCTTAGTCCTAATTATCCTACCGGCAATTTTAACTTTTTGCCCGAAGAGGTAATCCATTATAACATGGACGATGTTATGAATTATAAGTTTCCGTTGATGTCGGCAAACTATTTGTGGAATGCAGAGTATGACCGAGCGAAATTTATAGAAAGAGATGATTTTTATAATCAAACCTATAAGCGCATTGCAAAGCTGAATATTTTGCTAGATGGTATTGATGATGCGAAAGGATCGGATGTGTTGCGCATCAAAGGAAAGGCGCAAGCTCGTATGCTTCGTGCCTATAACTATTTTGTTTTGGTAAATGTTTTCGCAAAACCATATGCCAACGCAACAGCAGCAACAGATCGTGCAATAATCGTACGTGATGAGTTTAACATGGAGTCTACTCCGGCTCAAAGTACGGTACAAGAAGTGTATGACTTTATTCAAGCAGACATTGAAGCAGCATTAATTGATCTTCCAGAGCAAAAAGATAATCCATATCGTCCCGGAAAGGCATTAGGCTATGCGTTGAAGGCGAAGGTTCATTTGTACAAAGGAGAGCTTGACGATGCGATTGAAGCATCAAAGAGAGTCTTAGATTACAAAGTCGGTCTTTGGGATTTGGAACAATATGCTAACGACAAGCAAAGTAATCCGATGGTTGTTGTCGATTTTAATATGCCGGAATGTTTGTTGCATTTAAATGGAAACAACAGCATGGATCCGGAACCAATACACATTACCAAAGAATTGGCATCTCTATTCGACAAGAATGATTTGCGTAAGTCGTTGTTTCTGTTTCGTAATCCGCACCCAATGGCAGAGAAAGGATCTTTATGTTTCGGTACTTACAGTAAAGTAAGATGGAATGTAGCCGGCATGCGTTTGTCCGAAGTTTACTTGATTTTAGCAGAGTGTTATGCTAGAAAAGGAATGGTAAAAGAGGCATTGGATTATGTAAACGAGCTTCGCCAGTACCGTTTTAGAGCAGAAGATTTCGAGCCTTTAGAAGCTGCAAATGCTGCTGAGGCCAGACAGATCGTTATAGACGAGCGCCGTAGAGAGTTGATGCTAACCAACAACTCTTTCTTTGACATGAAGCGATACACCGTCATTCCAGAGTATCGTCGTACGCTGACAAAAGTTGTAAATGGGGAAGAACTTACTCTCGATCCGGATTCTCATCTCTATGTAATTCCATTCTCTATAGAGGCTTTAGAAAGTAATCCGAATCTAATTCAAAACAGTAAATAAGAAATTCATTATGAAACTAAATCGCTATGCTGCAATATCATTGTTACTCCTTTCTTGTGGAGGATCATTGATGGGACAAACTGTTGCCAGAATTATAAAAAAAGGAGGCAGCGAACCAAAGGCTATATTTAAAAAAGACGGAGAGGCTAAGTTTATAAAAATAGAGCCGAACGCAAACAAAGAATATGTGTTGGATATTGATAAAGCCAATTTAGGCTTTTATATCTATGCAGATAAAGATTCACGTTATCACTCGATGTATGTGAGCGAGGGCGATGAGGTTGTAATTCGAGAGACTCCAAATGGGTTTGTTTTTGAAGGTGATAATGCTGCAGAAAACCAATTCATGAAAGAAAACTATTATATAGGATATGCTGAAAATGAACCACCAACTTTCTCCGAAGGCTGGATGGTAGCGCGCGATAAAGAAGTTGCCCGTTTGATTGCAGCTGCGCAAGCAGCACCGCTTTCTGCGGATTTCAAACAAAAGCAAAAGGCCTTGATTGAGTTTACCGACCTATATCAACGTCTCGAAGGTCCTGTCAACGCACGTATCTTCCGTGGCGAGACACCCGTCTTGGCTCCTACATACTATGCAGGATTGAAAGACTTGAAGTTTGACGATCCTAACATTGTGTTTGTTCCTAAATGGTGGCAAACGATGCTTACTGCATTTGAGCAAATGGAACGAGAAGGAGTAATTCCTCTATCCACGAATAGCTATTTTACAGAGTATGCTAAACGTATTCAGAATCCCGATGTACGTTCGGCCTTTTTGGTTGCATTGTTGAGTCATACTCTGGATAAAGGATATTCGGATGATTTTCCTTTGTTTATGGCACAAAGTGAGAAGTATATTTCCAAGCCTGAGGAAAAAGTGAAGCTAACAGCCTTGAATGAGCGCTACGCAAAACTGAGAGAAGCCAATGCGGCAGTACGACGTGGTGTGCAGGCTCCGGATCTTACGATGGTAGACCTTCAAGGAAAATCATATAAACTATCAGACTTTAAAGGAAAAGTTGTCTTGATCGACTTTTGGTTTATGGGTTG
>DLYT01000171.1:0-507 GCA_003447595.1 Porphyromonadaceae bacterium | reverse complement strand
GGCGACGTACTTATGGACGGATGGCGCAAGTTTATTGCAACAAAAGGAAACGAAACACTCAATGTGAACTTGCCTGGCGGTTTTACATCGCAAGAATGTAAGAATTATCTGGTGCGTGGTGTTCCTCGTATTGTGATTGTAGATAAAGAAGGGAAAATCGTAGATGCATATGCAAAACGACCATCCGATCCAAAGCTTAAGAAGCAATTGGTAGAATTGCTGTAAAAGCAAAAGAACTATTTAAGAAGATCCGGGTTTTATTTATAAAGCCCGGATTTTTTTATTTAGAATATACCCTATAGATATGGATTCAGAAGTGAATTTTATAAAGAAGATACTAAAGCGGATCGAGATTCTACCAGCTATCGCAAAATCTATCGCGGTACTTCTTTCCTATTGGTTGGGCAGTTTCCTAACTTTTCATATTCATGAAAACACGGCTTATATCGGAGCAATGTTGGCATGCACTTCTGCAATTGTCGTACTGCAAAAGGAAGACCTGAAAGG
>DLYT01000084.1 GCA_003447595.1 Porphyromonadaceae bacterium | reverse complement strand
TCGTAGATTCATAGTGGTTTGTCGTTAAAGTAAATGACTGTTGATACTTTTGCCAAATATATGGGTATTTACCGACTCGTACCGTACATCTTTCTGAAAAGAATAATGAAGGAGTCTGTAATTATTAGATGTAATTTGCGACTAATAGAGTAAACGATATAAAATAAATAGACGATGAGTATTTTGACACTACTTACCAGGCGTGAAAGTAAAGCTGAAGCAGAGAAAGCTTTCATGGCTGTGATTGAAGAGCACCGGCGCATCATATTTAAGGTAAGCTACTTGTATGCGCTCGATCAGGATGATATCAACGACTTGTATCAAGACATTATTCTCAATCTTTGGAAGTCGTTTCCTCAATTCAAAGGTGAGTGTAACCTATCTACATGGATATACCGGATTAGCTTGAACACTTCGATTTCAAGAATTAGAAAGAAGCCTACGGCAAAAGCCGTACCACTGACCGAGGCGATGCTTATTCCCACGGATCAACAAAGCGATTTAATGTCGGATGTATACGGACTCATTGCCCGACTGGGCGAACTAGACCGAGCTTTGATTTTACTTTGGCTCGAAGACCGACCATACGATGAGATTGCCGATATCATGGGAATCTCGAAAGGTAACGTAGCCGTAAAGCTCAACCGCGTAAAGAACAAACTAAAAGAAATGTCGAATCAATAATATCCTCGATTATGGAACTTGAAGAACTAAAACAGAACTGGAAAAAGATAGATCAACGTCTAGCTGAAAGCGACGCAATCAATCAGCGCCTCGTTTACGAACTGCTCACATCGCGCAAGCAATCTTCCTTTACCAAGATTTGGAACTACGAGTTATTCTCACTCTTTATTGTTTTGGGAGTAATGCTTTTTCTTGCTGTCAAAGTAGTTGATATACAGCCATACTATCTCAAGCTACAAGCATTAATACCTAATATACCGGTATTACTAATTGTATTAGGGGGGCTAATCGCAGTATCGCTGGCTTGGATTGTTTATAAGCTTTTCTTTCTCAGTAAGCTGAAAAATAGTTTGTTGTCAATTTACGAACAAACAAAACGCATCAATCTTTACCGTAAATATCTTATTGTCGAAGTTGTAACTTCTATTGCAGTATTGTTTGTTACCTATGCATATATTGGGTTCTTGTTTGCTCCCCATTTCAAAGGAAACTTGTTAGCATTGCTTGTAGGAACTTTTGTGGTGGTCGTAATCCTTTGCGTTTGTCTGCTCAAGTTTTACTTGTTGCCGTTGATAGAGAATGTGAAGAAGGCGGATAAGGATTTGATGGAATTTATGGACGATAAGAAGGAGTGAGTCTCGATGATTTCGATCTTTCATTAAAAGTAAACAGCTTCATACGCTGTATAAAAAAACGAGCGGGCGAATCGCACTAGTCGATTTCGTCCGCTCGTTCACACATAAAGCCTATATTATTTAGATAGCTTCCATTCGAAGCCGTCTTTTGTGTCTTTGATTTCAAAGCCAAGCGCGGTAAGTTCGTTGCGAATCTTATCTGCCATAGCCCAATCTTTGTTAGCTTTAGCATCAATACGCATTTGAAGTAGCATATCTACCACTTTGCCATACGCTTCGTTGTTTCCGCCTTCTGCTTGTTGCTCGGGTTTGATGCCCAAGATGTCGAACAAGAATAGTTTGAATACCTCTTTCAGTTCGGCAAGATCAGCCTCTGAGATTGTTGCCTGCCCGGCAAGTACAGAGTTGATTGCTCTGGTAGCATCGAAAAGGTGAGAGATTACGATCGGACTGTTCAAGTCGTCGTTCATAGCCTCGAAACATTTCGCACGTAAACCACCCAATTCTACCGAAGAAGTAGCCGATGGAGTTAGTTTATCCAAATTTGCCGCTGCCTCTAGCAAACGTTGAAGACCTTTTTCCGAAGCTTGAAGCGCCTCGTTACTAAAGTCTACCGTGCTGCGATAGTGAGCCTGAAGGATAAAGAAACGGATCGTCATAGGCGAGTATGCTTGCGTAAGCGAAGCGTGATTGCCTGAGAAGAACTCATCGAGAGTGATGAAGTTGCCCAACGATTTACCCATCTTCTGTCCGTTGATCGTAATCATGTTGTTGTGCATCCAGTAGCGTACCGCTTCGTGGCCGCAAGAAGCAACCGCTTGCGCGATTTCACATTCGTGGTGTGGAAACACAAGGTCCATACCGCCACCGTGAATATCGAATGTCTCGCCCAAGTATTTTCTACCCATAGCTGTACATTCCATGTGCCATCCCGGGAAGCCGTTGCCCCAAGGTGAAGGCCAGCGCATGATGTGCTCCGGAGAAGCATTTTTCCAAAGCGCGAAGTCGATCGCTTTACGCTTCTCTTGCTGTCCGTCTAGCTCACGAGTCGTGTTGAGCATGTCCTCAATGTTGCGACCCGATAGTTTGCCGTATTTAAAGTCTTTGTTGTAACGTTCTACATCGAAGTATACAGAGCCTTCGCTCACATACGCATAACCGTTGTCAAGGATCTCCTTAACTACTTCGATTTGCTCAATGATGTGACCCGAAGCATGTGGTTCGATGCTTGGAGGAAGTACATTCAAGTCGTCCATCGCTTTGTGGTAACGATTTACGTAAAACTGTACTACTTCCATCGGTTCTAGTTGTTCGAGGCGTGCCTTTTTAGCGATTTTGTCTTCGCCCTCGTCGGCATCGTTCTCAAGGTGTCCTACGTCGGTAATATTACGAACGTAACGAACTTTATATCCGAGGTGTGTAAGATAGCGGAAAAGAAGGTCGAACGTGATTGCAGGGCGCGCGTGACCCAAGTGGGCGTCGCCATACACTGTAGGACCGCAAACATACATCCCTACGTGTGGTTCGTGCAGTGGCACGAATTGTTCTTTCTTTCTGGTAAGTGTATTATAAATACTTAAAGGATGTTCCATAAACATATTCATTTAATTGAATCAATAACGAAGATACTGCTTTTTGACGATATAGATTGCCTTGGAATTAAATTTCAAGC
>DLYT01000139.1:6326-6726 GCA_003447595.1 Porphyromonadaceae bacterium | reverse complement strand
AATCAATCCTCCGCAATATTACCCAAGCATCGATGCTCATTGAATGCTAATGGTGTATTGCGGAGATTTTTTTTGCGTTACACCGAACTCGTTTTTTTTCTACAATATAATGGGCGGCAGCACTACTAGCACACCCCTACTTTTCAACCACTTACGAACCATTCGGCGCGCAGACATCAAAATTCTCCACTATGTTTTTTTGAAGTGTAATTTCTCAAAACAAGACATCTACCTAGCTACTAAACACTTAGCACAAAACAAACATGCCATTTTTAAGCGTAAAACACTGATAATCAACAACAGTTTTTACACTTTTTCCACGCACCCTTATTGTATTTTTTCAGCCACAATTGCTTGATCCAATTCAAAGCCAAGCTACAAGCCACTAAAAACCTTACTT
>DLYT01000139.1:5428-6006 GCA_003447595.1 Porphyromonadaceae bacterium | reverse complement strand
TTACACAAACCATCCCGCTTTACAAATACGAACGAAAAGCTATCTGCTTATTTCGTTACCTGAACAAGCTCTTTTAGAGGAACTACTTGGAAAATCATGTGAGCCTGACTTCCTTCATAAATAATCCCTACATTATCTTTATCTACCATTGATAGGCATGAATATCCCCAACCGTAACCTTCGTCTAGCAACACTTGATTTTGTGGCAACCAAGTTACCCCACCATCAAGACTCACTTTGATCGTGATGTCTTTGCGTTGCTTTTCAGTATCCGGATTTGAGAAGATCAACAAATCTTTCTTCAAACTATTTTGGTTGCGTTTGCTCGCGATAAGGCTGGCCATACAAACAGGTTCTCTTAGTGCACTTCTCGACGATACGTGCTCTGTCCATGTTTTACCCAAGTCTTTCGTTGTAGCTACCGCTCTGCTTCCGCCACGGTTGTCGCGCATGTTTAGCATCAACACACCCGGTTCCACCTCAGCCACCTGAGCTTCGGTCGTGTTTGTGCGTGCAAGGTTATGAATCTTCCATGTATTACCACGGTCTTTGCTATACATCACACCCGCGTTAGGCAC
>DLYT01000139.1:4358-5155 GCA_003447595.1 Porphyromonadaceae bacterium | reverse complement strand
TCTTTCACCTGCTTGGTGATATTGATTGGTTTCGACCAAGTTGCACCATCATCTTCACTCTTCACCAACATCAACTGAGCCGTTTCAATCGGTTCCATACCCGCTTGCGAGTTGAACCACGCACGCATGTTACCCATACCATGAGTCCAAGCAGCAACCACCCAGATAGTACCCGTTTTGTCATCCACAAGGATTGCAGGGTCACCAATACCGTTTTGACCTTCCGGCAAACCGCCGTATTCACCCATATCCATAATGATTTGCAACGGTTCCCAAGTTTGACCGCCATCGAAGCTACGGTTCAAACCTACATCTACGTGCTCTTGCAAATCGGCACTGTTGTTATAACGTACATCATATACCGCCAAAAGCGTACCTTTCTTAGAGGTAACCATACCCGGAATACGGTAAGCAGCCGCGTTATCATCACCGGCATAACGTACACCCGTACCCATACGCCAAGGCTGTGGAGTAGCCGTATTTTTAATAACCACATCTTTTCCGCCAACTTTAGCTTCGGTAATTTCACCGGCAACTTTCGTTGTAAGCGGAGTATTCTCATTCATCTCAAGGCTGATCCAAAAGAAGTTTACACCCTTTACCATTGGCAAAGCAGCATCAAAATGAATGGTTTTATTTTTAGGAGCATCTACTTTCGCTTTCAACATCGAATAGGCAGGATCCGCGGCATGTGTTTTGCCCGGCTTTTCTCTCGAAATATATTGCATTGCAGCATGATGATTATCTTTCACTCTCGTTACCGCTTCTGTTCCGGCATAGTAGAGTTTTACAGATTT
>DLYT01000139.1:3718-4109 GCA_003447595.1 Porphyromonadaceae bacterium | reverse complement strand
GCTCCGTCTTTATTATCAAATTTAAATTCAACAATCGAGTTATCGTCACGATTGATCAATACCGGCACATGCATGGGGCGCACCGATAACGTATCTTGTGCTTGAACTGCACAAGTAGCGGCTAGCAAAAGGGGTAAAAGAATTTTCTTCATGAAATACTTCGGTTATTATTTAGTTATTATATATGGATCGCAGCGACTTTTAATAAAAATTTTATCATTAGTGGCACGATATAAGGCTATTCTTAAAGGATCATGCCCCAAAAATAAAGAAATTATCTAATTAATTTTGTATTTTTGGTCCAAATAGTTGAACAATTTTACCAAATGAAGAAAAGACAAATTCCTCACACGTACGTTATCATTTTTTACATTATCCTCTTTTGTGCTGC
>DLYT01000139.1:0-3477 GCA_003447595.1 Porphyromonadaceae bacterium | reverse complement strand
GTTAAAACACTCGTTTTCAAATCAGTCCCTAACGTTCCGCAAACGTGGGAAGTATTTGCATCCTTTTTCAAAGGCTTTGTAGACAAGGCAGATATCATCGTATTTATCTTGATTATCGGAGGCGCATTTTGGATTGTAAATGACAGTAAGGCATTTGATATCGGCACCATGAGTTTTTTGCAAAAAGCCAAACGAATGGAGCGCCATCCGTTGCTTCGCAAGATCGGCGTAAACAACTTTATCATCACCGCGATTATGCTTCTCTTCAGCATCTTCGGAGCAGTGTTTGGTATGAGTGAGGAAACCATTGCCTTTATCATCATTCTCGTACCCATGGCCATCTCGATGGGATATGATTCCATCACGGGGGTTTGTATGGTTTTCGTGGCAGCCGGACTAGGCTTTGCCGGAGCCATCTTGAATCCGTTTACAATTGGTATTGCCCAAGGATTGGCCGGACTTCCGTTATTCTCCGGAATCGAATACCGCCTATTCTGCTGGTTGGTCATCAACGCATTTGGTTTTACATACATTCTGCGTTATGCCAACAAAGTAAAACGCAATCCTCAACTATCACCCGTGTATGAAGAAGACAACTACTGGCGCAAACTACACGCCAATCAAGAGTTAGACATCACCTTCTACACCCCAAAAGCCGCTTGGTATAGCAGTTTTCTCATTACTGCCATCCTTGCGATATTCAGCTATTTCTATCCGCTTACCACCCTTACCATCGGTAATCGTAGTTTCACGGATCTACCTTTGATCCCGATTCTAACCGGATTGTTCCTTCTTACATCGATCTACTCCTTACGTAAATCGGTACACATCTATATCCTCAACCTGTTGTTCTTTACCATCTTCTTCCTTATCGTGGGCGTAATGGGCTACGGATGGTACATCATGGAGATCTCGGCCCTCTTCTTTGCATTGGGCTTGGCCTCGGGTATTGCCAACGACAAAAGTCCCAACGACATCGTTCGCCTGTTTATGGAAGGATGCAAAGACATACTTTCGGCAGCTATGGTGGTAGGGCTCGCCGGCGGTATCATTGTGATCTTGAAAGACGGAATGGTAATCGACACCATCTTGCATACCATGGCGCAAGGCATGAACAACCTGGGCAACATTGCCACCGTTGGTGTAATGTATATGATCCAAACACTGATCAACTTGATCATCCCTTCGGGCAGTGCCAAAGCCGCACTTACCATGCCGATTATGGCACCATTCTCAGATCTGATCGGACTATCAAAGCAATCTACCGTAATGGCCTTTCAGTTTGGCGACGGCTTCACCAACATGCTTACCCCAACATCGGGTATCTTGATCGCCGTGTTGGGTATTGCCCGCATCCCTTACGACAAATGGTTTGCATGGGCATGGAAGTTCATCCTGGCACTTGTTGTAATCGGCTTCTTATTATTGATCCCGACCGTACTGTTTGAAATGAACGGATTTTAAATACAATTAGCGTATTTTCTCTATACATCCTCCTAAACATTTATAACTTAGAGATATAAATAAGTAAGGAGGATTCTATGAGAAAGCAACTGTTTTATTTGGCTGTCTTGTTTTTTATCGCTTGTTTTGCAGGAATTGCTGCTACCTTTGGAGCAGACCAACAACAAGACGCTACTATGAAATCGAAACAACACCGCACTCTTACTCCCGAAGAGCAAAGAGTCATTATTCACAAAGGAACCGAGCGCCCTTTTACAGGACAATACCTCAACAACAAAGAACAAGGTATCTACACCTGCAAGCAATGTGGCGCTGCACTATACAGATCGGAAGACAAGTTTGACTCGCAATGTGGTTGGCCATCCTTCGACGATGAAATACCCGGAGCCGTAACACGTATTCCCGATCCCGACGGTATGCGCACCGAGATTGTATGCTCGAATTGCAACGCACACCTCGGACACGTTTTCCTTGGAGAAGGATTTACCGATAAGAACACACGCCATTGCGTAAACTCAATATCTATGAATTTTATCAAACCAGACACAGCATACTTTGCTTCGGGCTGCTTTTGGGGTACCGAATACTACTTCAACAAAGCAAAAGGAGTAATGGAAACAACGGTAGGATTTATGGGAGGTCATGTTGACAACCCAAGCTACAAAGACGTTTGCACGAAAACAACCGGGCACATCGAAACTACCGAGGTGGTTTACAATCCGGACGAAACCAGTTACGAAGAACTAGTCAAACTGTTTTTCGAAACGCACGACTTCACACAAAAAGACGGACAAGGACCCGACATAGGCCCACAATACATCTCCGTGATCTTTGTGAAAGACGACAAGCAAAAGGCCATTGCAGAGAAATACATCAATCTCTTGCGCGAGAAAGGTTACGACGTCGCTACGCAAGTACGCAAAGCCGAACCATTCTGGAGTGCCGAGGCATATCATCAAGACTATTACGACCACAAGGGAACAACCCCTTATTGTCACTCGTATAAGAAAATCTTTGACTAGTATTTAGTCAATCCCGATATTATATCCTAAACAAAAGAAAAAGGCCGATTACGTCAGAAGCGTCTGAGTATCGGTCTTTTTTAGCTTACTAAACCGATACCATGAAGCAACTTAACAAAACACGCTCCGCAGGCATACTCTGCGCGGCCTTCCTGTGTGCCACCACCACGCTTGCGGCACACAATCAAACGGCATTATTCCACATCGGAACGGCAGACAACAACTCGGCCGAGTTTGCCCTTTATCCCGATCAAAAAACGAGCTTTCTAGCCACCTTTGGCGGCGAACATGCCTATTACGTAGGATATTCAACCCCGGCAAAACATTGGCCTTTCGCACTTCCCGGCCCTATGGACTCTTGGGGCGGTGGCGGATATTGGGCAGGTTTTCACCCTCGCCACTTTCCGTCGTTTTACTTCGACCTCACCAAAGCACCGAAAAAAGGAGAAAGCACCTTTCACATCGCACTTACCCAAGTCAACAATCAGCATGCAACCACCCTTCGCATCGAAGTCAACGGGCACCGACAAGAATACAACATCGACGCTTCTACCAAAGCAATCGACGCCCGGTTCCCGTCTGCATGGCTCCACCAAGGGATGAACACCATCCGCATGGGCATCGTAAAAGGGGGATGGATCCAATTCGACAACCTCTCGCTTATTTCGCCCGATGCGGTACTGGCTTCCAATGCTACTTCTACCCTCATCAAAGAAGTAAAAGCCGCCCCATTCGAATACGAAAACACTTCATCCAGCAATCGCAGACAACCCATCCTTTTCGACCTTGTACAGTTTGACCATCCTGCCGACCTTACGTTCAAGATCGACGGTTATCCGGCTGTCACCAAGCACATCGAACCGGGCAAGACCATACAGGAGATCGATCTTCCGGCTCTGACAGGTAAGAAACAAAAGGAAAAACTCAACATCGTAGTCTCGGAACAAGGCAATACCCTCTACAAAGGCACCATCGAGCGCAGCAAAGGTAC
>DLYT01000058.1 GCA_003447595.1 Porphyromonadaceae bacterium | reverse complement strand
TCAAAAGAGTTGAAGCAAGTGATTGTATCGGGTCAGGGAGAGTTCCACTTGAAAACATTGAAATGGCGTATCGAAAACAACGATAAACTACCGATTGTATTCTTCGAACCAAAGATTCCGTATCGTGAAACCATCACGAAGAGTTCACGTTCAGATTACCGACATAAAAAACAATCGGGTGGTGCCGGTCAGTTTGGCGAAGTACACTTGATTGTAGAACCGTATTACGAAGGAATGCCGTTGCCGGATAGTTATAAGTTCAACGGACAAGAGTTCAAGATGAATGTACGTGACGTGCAAGAGCATCAACTACCTTGGGGCGGAAAACTAGTCTTCGTAAACTCGATTGTTGGTGGAGCGATCGAAGCTCGCTTCCTTCCTGCAATCTTGAAAGGTATCATGGGACGCATGGAGCAAGGTCCACTTACCGGATCCTACGCTCGAGACGTTCGGGTTTGCGTATACGATGGTAAAATGCACCCGGTAGATTCCAATGAAATCTCCTTTATGCTTGCCGGTCGCAACGCCTTTAGTGAAGCCTTCAAAGAAGCCGGACCGAAAATCCTCGAACCAATTTACGATGTAGAGGTTTCTGTGCCGAGTGAAAAACTAGGTGACGTAATGGGCGATCTTCAAGGACGCAGAGCATTGATCATGGGTATGAATAGTGAAAAAGGATTTGAAAAGATCTTGGCCAAAGTACCATTGAAAGAAATGTCCTCGTACTCAACATCGCTTAGCTCCTTGACCGGAGGACGCGCTTCGTTTACCATGAAGTTCTCAGGTTACGAACTCGTACCAACAGATGTACAAGACAAGCTGTTGAAAGCTTACGAAGCACAACAACAAGAAGAATAACGTATATACAGACTTATCAACCCCTGCTTGGTCGCCCGATCTTGCAGGGGTTTCTTTTTTATCAAAGTTAGAGGCCGAATGAACCGTTCTTGCGAGCGGCATTCGGCCTCTGGTGTTGAGTAGAGAGAATAATAGATGTGATTATAACTTGTTCAAAGCTTGAGCCAAGTCAGCTTTGATGTCGTCGATGTGTTCGATACCTACAGAAATACGTAGGCCGTTAGGTCTTACGCCCGCAGCAAGTTGTTCTGCGTCGCTCAACTGTTGGTGCGTTGTAGTAGCCGGATGCACGATCAACGATTTTGCATCGCCTACATTCGCCACGTGCGAGAATAGAGAAAGGTTTTCGATAAGTTTGGCAGTAGCCTCTTTGTCACCTTTCACATGCACTTGCATTACACCGCCAAAACCATGTTGCAGGTACTTTTTCGCGTTAGCATGGTATGGGCTGCTCTTCAAGCCCGGATAGCTAACACTCTCGATCTTCGGATGTTTTTCGAGCCATTCGGCAAGTTCGAGCGCATTGTCGCAAGTGCGTTGCACACGAAGCGAAAGCGTCTCCAACCCTTGAGTAAGCATAAAGCTATTGAACGGACTGATACAAGGACCGAAGTCTCTCAAGCCTTCCACTCTGGCACGAATTGCAAAGGCAATGTTTCCAAACGGACTGTCTTTGCCAAATTCTTTTCCGAATACCAAGCCGTGGTAACCTTCCGACGGTTCGCTAAACTGAGGGAACTTTCCATTGTTCCAGTCGTAGTTACCACCGTCGATAAGTACGCCGCCCATGCTCGTTCCGTGTCCGCCAATCCATTTCGTAGCCGAGTGTGTAACGATGTTTGCTCCCCATTTGATTGGTTGGCAAAGGTAGCCGCCGGCACCGAATGTATTATCCACAACCAATGGGATCTCATGTTTGTGCGCAAGTTCGGCAATCGGTTCAAAGTCTGGCACACTGAAAGCAGGGTTACCAATTGTTTCCAAATAGATTGCTTTCGTATCTTTATTGATCAAGCTTTTGATGCTTTCAAACTTATCACCATCGGCAAAACGAGTTTCTACGCCCAGGCGTTTGAACGACACTTTAAACTGATTGTATGTTCCGCCGTAAAGGAACGAACTCGATACGATGTTGTCGCCTTCGTTTACAAAGTTGTTCAATGCCAAAAACTGCGCCGCGTGTCCCGAAGCCGTTGCAACAGCAGCAACTCCACCTTCCAAAGCAGCCATGCGTTTCTCAAACACATCCGTAGTAGGGTTCATCAAACGTGTGTAGATGTTACCAAATTTCTTCAACGCAAAAAGGTCGGCACCGTGCTGTGCATCGTTAAAACCATAAGCCGTTGTTTGATAAATTGGTAATGCGCGAGAGCAAGTTGTTGGGTCTACTTCTTGTCCTGCATGTACTTGCAATGTTTCGAAATGAAGTTGTTTCTGTTCCATGATAATGGTTTGTTAGAATTTATAATTTGATTACTATTTTCGTTTTGGGCAAAAAAAAATCCTTATCGTTCGGTGCATTGCACTTCCGGATAAGGACTATATCTTGTTCTTAAAAGAATTCAGACTTAACTTAAACTCCCGGGTACGGCAATGCAGGACAAGCGACACATTCGCATATCCATCTCACGCATCATCATCATTGCTGACGAAAGGGTGATTGTTGCTGTATTGAAAGTTTTTCTCATTTTCTTTGTTCTGATGTTTGAGGCAAATATATATCAAATTTCAAACAATGCAAGCTGTCTGATTAATTTTTTTGACAAAAAACTTCACATAGCTTTCAAATCGCTCATCAGTAAAGCATTCTTTCAAAACAGCTCAATGAGAATAAATGGAAAACATGTTGGATAATATACGGATTGATTCGGTGCAAGAACATAAAATGCTACATCTTTGTACCGTCAGATCAAGCGTATACTTGTTACTGTGCAATGAAATAAAACCGAATTGCAACCAACCGAAATTCAATAAGCAGTTTACATGAAAAGACTCAGCTTACTTATTATACTACTAACGCATGCCTTGTTTCTTTGTGCCGATAATATCCGGCAGGTGGATTCGCTCCTGCACGTATTGGATCAGAGCATCAAAGAGAAAGCGATTTACACCACGCAAAAACAACAGACCATTTCAGAGCTTAGCACACAACTCGACACCACACGTTCGGTTACAGATAAGCTACTCAAATACGGAGCACTTTTTGATATTTACAAGAGCTTTCAAATGGACTCGGCTTATCGCATCGCAGACGAACGTTTGGCGTTAGCGCAAGAATACGGCGATCCTTTCTACATCGAAATGGCTCAACTCAACAGAGCCGAAGTCATGATTGTAACAGGCATGTACAAAGAAGCCCTTGATATTCTCGACTCAATCAACGTGCACAAACAAAGGCGCGAACTCACCGAATACATTTACCATTTGTACCATTCGCTGTATATGTTGATGGCTCAATACTCGTTTGCCGGGCCCGAAAAGACCCATTACAAACAACTCGAGTATGCCTATAAAGACTCCATCTTATCACTTACCGATACTGGAAATGTAACCTACGGATTGGTTGAAAGCTCAAAGCTTTTGCTCGAAGGCGATACGGACAATGCCTTGGCAATTGCCCTGGAAACCTATCAAAACAACAAGGACGACAATCGGATTTCTGCCATGATAACCAATACGATTTCCGATATCTACAACGCAAAAGGAGACACGGTAAATGCCGAGAAGTACCTAATCTTGTCGTCTGTTTACGACATGCGAAGCGGCGTGAAGGAATATATGTCGTTGCCACGCCTTGCCGTGTTGCTTTACAATCAAGACGAGATCGACAGAGCCTATTCGTATATGAAGTGTTCGATGGAAGACGCCATTTATTGCAAAGCCCGTTTGCGTACGCTCGAGATGTCGCGCATGTTGCCCATCATCAATACAACGTACGATCTCAAAATGAAGCAAGAAAAAAACAGGTTGTTACTGTTCTTGTGTATCATCATCGTGCTGGCAGTGGGATTGTCGATCACGTTGTTCTTTATCAACAAAAAGCTCAAAGAATTGGCAGCTGCACGTCGACAACTTAAAATCACCAATGTGCATCTCAACCGTGTAAACGAAGAGTTGAACAAAACCAATCATGAACTCACCGAAGCCAACCACATCAAAGAAGAATACATCAGTTATGTTTTCAACATGTGCTCGGTATATATCGACAAACTCGACAGTTTCCGCAAGAAAGTAAACCGCAAACTCAAAGCCGGACAGTCGGAAGAACTTTACAAAGAAGTGAAGTCAAATACGTTGGTAACGGACGAGCTTCGTGAGTTTTACAAAAGCTTCGATTCGATCTTTCTAAGCATCTATCCCAACTTTGTGAAAGACTTCAACACGCTGCTCAACGACGATGAGCAGATCTACCCGAAAGAAGGAGAGTTGCTCACTCCCGAACTTCGCATCTATGCGTTGGTACGCTTGGGGATTAGTGACAGCGTGAAGATTGCCAGCTTTCTGCACTACTCGCCGCAAACGGTCTACAACTACCGACTCAAAGTCCGCAACAAGTCGCGCATTCCAAAAGAAGACTTCCCCAAAGCCGTAAAAGCCTTGGGCCAACTCGACATTCTCCACAAAACTCCCGGCGATAAGCAATAACAATTACCGATCAAATAGAACGCTTCATCTTGCGATAGAAAATACACGAAGCCTTGTTTGCGTTGGATGGAAAC
>DLYT01000046.1:29963-34973 GCA_003447595.1 Porphyromonadaceae bacterium | reverse complement strand
CCTTTGATCAGCCAATTTCAGGTACACGCCAAATAAGAGTGATTTTTACCGTTGATAATATGTTGTCTTGTAGGATTCTTACAGGACAACATATTTTTTTTATGCTGTCATATTAATTTTGTTAATCATACACATTGCAAGGTGTGAAATGTTTTTTAATCTGGTTATTTTTAGCTAGTTTCGCGCTTTCAATAAAAACATCTTATTTATTTTCTAAACCATGAAACGAAACTTGACAGGACTGCTGCCACTTGCTTTATTGATGTGTGGATGTAGCTCAAATTCTTTACAATTGGCTTCGCCCGACAACGCGATAACGTTTGACCTTGCTCAACGTGGAGATACTTTATTTTATGAGATCAAAAAGGATAATCAACAGATTGTGGATTTATCTCCTGTGATACTTAGTGCGAATGCGTCGCAATTGGGTGTTGGGATTACTGAAATTTCTGCTCAGAAAACGATACAGAATCGTGACTATACCGAAAAACATTTTGTTGTTGAGCATAAAAATAAGGAGATCCTTGGTGTAAACGTGCGATTGTACAACGATGGTGTTGCTTTTAATTATTGCTACAACGCTACGGATAGTGTTGAGATGAATGATTTCACTTCGTTTTGCCTACCGGCCAATCGTGCTTTCTGGGGACAAAATAACAGCAAACACTACGAGGGTGCATATCGTAAATATAATACCGATTCTCTTCCTGATGGTATGATCTTTGGCCCTCCTGCTACGATCGAATATGGTAACAATGTGTATGCTTCGATTACCGAATCGGGGGTATATGACTTTGCCGGTTCGCGATTGAAGGTGGCTGCTTCGGGTGTGTTGCAGAATAATCCGCATTCGGGCTCTAAGGTGATGGGCGAAACGTGTACGCCGTGGCATGTGATTATGATTGGTGATTTGAATGCGCTGGTAAATAATCAGATTATTGAGCGTACGGCCAAACCATTGGCTCCTATTTATGCGGGTAATATGGATTGGATCAAACCCGGACGTTGTGCCTGGAGCTGGCTTGCCGGATATGGTGTGACGTACGAAAATATGATTCGCTTTACGGATTGGGCTTCGGAGCTTGGCTTTGAATACAACTTGGTTGATGAAGGTTGGAGCTACTGGAAGGATGGCGACAAAAGCGACTGGGAACTGGTGGCTCAACTTGCCGAATATGGTAAATCGAAGGGTGTAGAAACGTTGATCTGGAAGGCTTTTCCCGATAGAGCGGGTATTGATGGCATACAAACCGAAGAGCGTGTACGCAGCTTCTTTGAGAAGTGTAAGCAGGCTGGTGTAAGTGGTGTAAAGATCGACTTCTTTGATAGCGAAAGCCAGGACATTATGCAATATATGGCTCGTACGCTGGAGATTGCTGCCGAATATGAATTGATCGTGAATTACCACGGGTGTACGAAGCCTACCGGATTAGAGTATACGTATCCGAATGAGCTTACACGCGAGGGGATTCTCGGATTGGAATATGGGGCTAGCTGGGCCGACCAAACTACGGTGACTCCTTTTACTCGCTTCCTTGCCGGACATGGCGACTATACGTGCTTGACTTTTTCGCCTGGTTTTATGGGTGAAACATCCAAAGCTCACCAGTTGGCTACGGCGATTGTTTTTGATTCGCCTTTGATGTGCTATGGTGGTAATCCGGAGGATTTTATCAATTCGGAATATAAAGATTTGATTTCTTCTATTCCTCCTGTGTGGGATGAAACAAGGGTGTTGCCTGCCTCGCAAATTGGTTCGTGCGTTGCTTTTGCTCGCAGAAATGGCGACAACTGGTTTGTTGGAGTATTGGGTAATGAGGCACAGTCGATGTCGCTTGCTTTGGATTTCCTCGACGATAAGACTTACGATGCTTGGATCGTTGATGATACAACTGAAACAATTCCTGCGATTCAACTGAAACAGTTCCCGTTCACTGCTGTATTCCCTCTTGTGATTGAATCAGAAATCTCCAGAGTTGTTATTATTATTATTATTTTTAAGATTTGAATAGCAGTGAATGAGCCTGAGAGGTTTGGCAGAACAGGTTTAAAAATATCCTGTCTTCTGGTGCGAGCATGTGAAAACTGTTCCAGTAACTTGAAAATGCAAAAATCTGATGGAAAATTTCAACCACAGTGGAACTGTACTTTACAGGAGTTTAATATCCTCAACTTAAATGGTTGGCAGGTGTGTACAATGCTATATTGTCTACTGTAATGACTCCCATATGCAGTAATGGAGGTACAACACCACCACCCCCCACCTCCCACCTCCCACCGCACCCAAAAGAAGCACATCTTTTTATTTTCTTGCCCTTAAAATATAAGAGTGAAATGGCAAGATGAGAAGCCTAGGAAGATTTTTGACAGAGACTGAGAGCAGAGCTAATGGCCCATTAAGCGGAAAAGGCTGCGTTTGATGTGACTGAAAGACGAAAAGAGAGACACATGCAAGTTGTACAGAGAACAGAGGCATAAGACAGAGAGAGGGAAGGTGAAAACAAAACCACAGAGTGATTATTTCCTCAACATCTTCCACTTATGGAACAGGCTCGTAGTACAAATGTGGCTTGGATCAGCATAAACACTCCATGAATTTAAAATCTTGTTATCTACTCCATAGTTTTGATGTGATGATGAGCTTTGACTTGCATTTTCAATCCTTGAGTTTTGTTCCAGCACCGTCAACGTTTAAAACACCATCTAACATCAGACATTGCTCACGGCATGTGGTAATTATCATAGATGTGTTAACACTGGTGCAGCCACACTTAAGGTTCAGTAGAGCACAATTCAAAACAGATGATGGAAGTCTCAGGCTCCTTTTATGACGCTTGTATTCACATGCAGCAGTTAGCTAAGACATATTCTACAATGGTTCTCAACAGGGTGACCATGGCCCACTAGGGGGCCACAGAGAGCTGCCAGGGGGGCCTTGAGACAGCTGTGATTGTTAGTAAGAAAAATGCAAAAAAATATTCTAATGACAAAATAACGAGATAAACTATCTAACTAAACAAACAGTCAATCTGTAGTGCTTCATTTGTATAAACTAACTGCCTAGTCCAATAATAACAAACAAATAAATTGATCAAAATGCAGTATGAGGCAGTAGCATGGCCATACGCACTACTGAGGTTCCTGTCGTCCCGACCTCTGTATTCTTTCCTGATGTGTACCGTAATTTCCGGACTNNTCGGTGCCTCCTACTCCACGGGTCTCGAGCTCGATCTTGCTGCCTACACGGTCTATATAGCTTCGCTCCTTGAGGTAGTAGGACTGATTGAGAAAGAAGTTATTGAAGCCTGAATCGAAGAAGAACGTGAGCGAATCGGTGGCTATATTGGATAGGATAAACATGGATCCTTTCTTTATAAACAGGTTGTTTTGGATGGGATAATGGGCCGGCTGTACCGGAAATACGACTTTGCCTTCGGATGCGGAGATGTGTATTTCTTTGAGACGGCTGATGAGTGATAACCCGAGTATCCCATCGGCGTATTCGGTGATATAGTCGTTGTCGGGGATCACCACAAAGGGAACGTTTGTTATAATTATATCGCCAAGTACAACCTCGTCAATCATGGCGAGTTGCCCTTTTACCCGACCTCCATAGCCGGATATGAGTACAGGCTCGGATATGATACGGGCATTGAGTGCTTCTGCCTCTTTTTGGGTGATCACATTGCGTGCTGCTCCGGTATCGAGCATCATGATCTTGGTCTGTTGGTTGATACGTGCCGGAATGCGAAGGTGGGTGCGTGTAGCTCCCATCACCGGTAGTATGGTGGCATGATCGGGTCTTGTGATCTGAAGCGGTGGATTGTTTTTTAGGGCTGCATACTGGATTTGCAAGGCTTCGTAGCTTTCGCGAGCTGCATCACTCAAGTAATAGCTTTCGGGATTGGTGAGTTCTGCCAGTATGGCTTCGGCTTTGGCATAGTCTTGCAGGTAGGCATAGTTTTCGGCCTGTAGCGTTGCAAATACTACATAGAGGGTATTGTTGAGCGACGATTTATATCGCATCAGCAAGGTGTCGGCTGTGAGAATGGCTTTCTCGGGCTGAAAGAAATAGGAATATAAGAAGGTACGGGCCATAAGTCTATTCTTATCAGACATGCTGTCTTGATAGTGGTTGTACAGGTCGAGGGCTTTGAAGTAATTCTCGGCTGTGAGGGTATGCATGACTTTAAAGTCGGGATCTTGTGATCTTCCCGATACACTTAAGCCTATAAGCAGTGCCAGTAAAAATAGTTTCATACATCCGTCTTTTTTGCGTTTGAATTGTTATGTAAAAAGATTTTGGCTGATAAAAAGGTTGCCAAAACATAGTTATATATTCTTATCTTATTTTTTTACCTTTGAACCGTATCTAAACTAGTACGTTTTGAACTTATCTGAAATACGACATTTATATGACCGACATCCGGGGATGACGGCATTGACTAAGCTTCTTTCTAGCTCGAAGCAATCGGACAATATTGCGCTGAAGGGCTTGCAGGGTTCGGCGGCGGCAATGGTGCTTTCTTCTGCTTTTAAAGAAGGTGATGAGCAGCTTGTGTGTATTCTTTCCGACCTTGAAGAAGCGGGCTATTTTTACAACGATGTAATGCAAATAACGGGTGGTGAGCATGTGTTTTTCTTTCCTTCGGCTTACCGCAGAGCAATTAAATACGGACATATCGACCCGGCAAACGAGATTCTTCGTACCGAGGTGTTGAGCTTCTTACAATCGCCTCCCAAGAAGTTTGTCATCGTGACGTATCCCGATGCGCTTGCCGAACGGGTGGTTTCGAAGGAGACGCTCAAGGAGAATACGCTAAAGATTAGCGTAGACGAGAAGATCGATAACATGTTTGTGGCGGATGTGCTCGACCAATACGGCTTTGAACGTGTCGATTATGTGTACGAACCTGGACAATACTCGGTGCGTGGTAGTATCCTCGACGTGTTTTCGTTTTCGCATGAGTTTCCGTATCGTATCGACTTCTTTGGTGACGAGGTGGAGAC
>DLYT01000046.1:27741-29696 GCA_003447595.1 Porphyromonadaceae bacterium | reverse complement strand
GTGAGCAGATCGGGGCTGGATAGTGCCTCGATGATGAGTTTCCTTCCTGCTACAACTCGTATTGCGGGTAAGGATCTGGAATGGGCTCGCGAACGGATCTATGGGATCTACAACGACCAACCGGTGATTGCCGATGAGGAGAGTTTTGAAAGCGCGGAGAAGATGCGCAAGAAGCTGGTAGATTCTGACCAGTTTGTTCGTGAACTGCTCAATTTTACACGTATTCAGTTTGGTGCTAAAGCGCTGGGCGAACCAAGTGCTACGATTGAGTTCAGTACGATGCCTCAGCCTTTGTTTCATAAGAACTTTGACTTGGTGGCTGAGTCGCTCCGTGACTTTATGGAGAAGGGCTACTCGATTTACTTCCTTACCGATGCCGAAAAGCAGGCTGCCCGCCTTAAAACGATCTTCGACGACAGAAAAGACAACATAAACTTTACGGCTGTAATCAAAACAATCCACGAGGGGTATACGGATAATACACTGAAGGCTTGCTTCTTTACGGATCACCAGATTTTTGATCGCTATCACAAGTATAGTTTGAAGTCGGATCAGGCTCGTTCGGGTAAGATCTCGCTTTCGCTCAAGGAGCTGAACCAGTTTACTCCGGGCGACTATATCGTGCACATCGATCACGGTATCGGGAAGTTTGGCGGATTGGTGCGTACCGAAGTGAACGGGCGTATCCAGGAGGCGATCAAATTGACATTCCTCAACGATGATATTATTTTTGTGAGTATTCACTCGCTGCACAAGCTTTCGAAGTACAAGGGCAAAGAGGGCGATCCTCCGAAGCTGAACAAGCTGGGTACGGGTGCTTGGGAGAAGATGAAGGAGCGCACCAAGAAGAAGGTGAAGGATATTGCTCGTGACTTGATCTTGCTCTATTCGAAACGTAAAGACGAAAAGGGTTTTGCTTACAGTCCGGATAGCTACTTACAAACGGAACTGGAAGCATCGTTTATCTACGAAGATACTCCGGACCAAATGAAGGTAACGGCTGATGTGAAACAGGATATGGAGAGCGACCGACCTATGGACCGCCTGGTGTGTGGTGACGTGGGATTCGGGAAGACGGAGATTGCCATTCGTGCTGCATTTAAGGCGGTAACCGACAACAAGCAGGTGGCTGTGTTGGTGCCTACTACGGTGCTTGCTTATCAGCACTTTCAGACGTTTAAGGAGCGTCTCAAAGACTTCCCTTGTACGGTAGATTATATCAGCCGTGCTCGTAAGGCTTCGGAGGTGAAGGAGATCTTGAAACGCCTCAAGGATGGTGAGATCGATATCTTGGTGGGTACGCATCGTATTGCCAGCAAGGATATTCAATTCAAGGATCTGGGCTTGTTTATTATCGACGAAGAACAGAAGTTTGGGGTTTCTACCAAAGAGAAGCTGAAACAAATGAAGGTGAATGTGGATACGTTGACAATGACGGCTACCCCGATTCCGCGTACGTTGCAGTTTTCGCTGATGGGTGCTCGCGACTTGTCTACCATCTCTACTCCTCCTCCCAATCGCTATCCGGTGCAAACCGAGGTGCATCGTTTCAACGAGGAGATTATCCGTGAGGCGATCAACTTTGAGATGAGCCGCAACGGACAGGTGTTTCTTGTAAACAATCGCATACAGAATATTTATGAGCTGGAGGCTTTGATCAAACGTGAAGTTCCGGATGCTCGCGTGGTTGTGGGTCACGGACAGATGGAACCGCAAAAGCTGGAACAGATTATTCTCGACTTTGTCAATTATGAATACGATGTGCTGATCGCAACAAGTATCATTGAGTCGGGTATCGACATCCCCAATGCCAATACGATTATCGTAAACAATGCGCATCAGTTTGGCTTGAGCGACTTGCACCAGTTGCGTGGTCGCGTGGGTCGTAGCAACCGCAAAGCGTTCTGTTACTTGCTGGCTCCTCCGCTACACATGCTAAGCCAGGAATCGAGACG
>DLYT01000046.1:21377-27488 GCA_003447595.1 Porphyromonadaceae bacterium | reverse complement strand
CGTGGTGCGGGAAATATGCTGGGTGCAGAGCAGAGTGGCTTTATTGCCGACCTTGGTTATGAGACGTATCAGAAGATCTTGGCCGAGGCTGTACAAGAGTTGAAGAACGATGAGTTTGCCGACTTGTATCAAGAGGATCCGGGTGCCGACACTGACAACGGTGAGCATTATGTATCGGAAACGTTTGTTGAGAGTGATCTGGAGTTGATGTTTGCTCCTACCTATATTCCTAGCGATTCGGAGCGTGTATTGCTCTACCGAGAGCTCGACAATATGGTGGAGGAACGCGATATTCAGGCGTTTGTGAGCAGACTGGAAGACCGCTTTGGTAAGATTCCGCAAGAGGGTAAAGAGCTGATTCGCATTGTTAGATTGCGACGCATGGCCCGAAGCTTGGGTATCGAGAAGTTGGTTCTGAAAAATAACCGCATGTCGATTCACTTTATCAGCAACATGGAGTCTCCGTATTTCCAAAGTGCTGCCTTCACGAAAATCTTGAACTACGTGCAGTCGCATCCGAAGTTGTGTCACTTTAAAGAGCACAACGGAAAGCATACGATACAGATAAAACCGGTAACTACGGTAGAGACTGCTTGCGCTATCTTGGACGAGATGCTCAGCGAATAATCGGGTTACTGAAACAATATTTTGAGATCGATTCTCGAATCAAGTGGTCTCTTTTTCACAAATTCCTATTTAGAAATATATAATAATACGTTATTGTTTCTAAATAGGAATTGTTTATTTATAAAATACGTACGAACAATAAGACGAGGACAAACCACCTCGAAAGCGCTTTCAATAGGACGTTTACCCAACCATTGATATTAGAAAAATATACAACATACGCAAGAAAATAAACATTTAATAGCTAAATTTTGACCTTTTTTCTTTTGTCTATTCGAATTCATTTATCATCTTTGCCCCGTTTTATTTGAAGTTTAACAATAATACATTAACATGAAAAAGTGTTTTACCTCTCTAATGGTACTTCTTTGTAGTACCGTAGCTTTGGTGTCATGTAGCGACGATGACAAACCAGTAACACCTCCAACTACTACTTCGATCGAAGGCACCTACAAAGGTGACAAGCTAACCGGAAATGTAGAAGTAGACGGAAAAAAGACTCCATTCGAATCTGCCTCATCAATCACTGTGAAACGATTGACTGACAGTACTGCAACTGTAACCCTTAATGAAATCGTAGCAGGATACCCTATCTACGACCTATCTGACGTCAAATTCAAAGTAAATACTGCAAATAACTCTGCTGAACTTGACGGTAATATCTTCGATAATGCAATTGGCATGATGATCGAACTTGATGCTAACGTGCTTAACGGCTTGATGAATGCTGAAGTTGAGATCGCAAAAATCACAAAAGAAAAATATGACGGAGCTAATCTTGTGGCTAAGATTAACGGAAGCGTTTCTGACACTTCAACTGTTATCGTGCAAACAGCTGCTGATGATATGATGGTGACGCTTGTAAAAGCTGTACCGGGTATTGACTCTTTGAATATCGATGCTGAGTATGACGTTACTACAAAAGGATTTGTAAAAACATTCAAAGGCTCTAAAACGCTTGTTGATCAAAATCTTACTGTAAACATCTCTGGTAGTGTTGAAGGTCAAAAACTTTCAATTGACATCACAACTACAAATCTTGAAGATGCTAACGCAAAATCTTACTACAACAAAATCTTCAAGGGTGATATGATTGTTGATGTTGTTGGCCTAGGTCCTGTAGAAAACGAACAACGCATCTATACTGCTACTCCAAAAAACAGAAAAGATAATTTCATCAAATTACAAATCTCGAACTTTAGCTTTGACGATATGGTGCTTGGTGATATCAACCTTGATACTGTAAAGTGTGTACAAAAAGGTGATGCTATTTACTTCGCAGAAAAAGGTCGTAGAATCAGCGTAGGTCCTATGCCTAATCTAGGTATTGACTTCGAAGGTACGATCGAAGGAGACTCGCTAAAAATCAACTTGGTTGTTGATGCAACTCCTCTTACGGTAAATGTTGCTTTTGGTGGTGGTATCGTAACCGAATCATCAAACAGAAACGCATCTTTTGTTCTATCTAATCCTGCATTTATTTCTCCTATAAAAAAAGGGGTTAACTATACTTATTATGTAGCAGATAATGCAAAGGATCTAAATAGCGTTGTTACCGTAACTCCAGAAGATGCAAATGCATATGTATCTAAAGCTTTTTGGGTAAATGCTGCTACAAAAGATACTACAGTAATTACAGATCTTAGTGCTCCTGTTGACTTTGCAAACATTACAGGTGACTCATATCTTGCATATACAATTCAATCGGAAGATGTACGTTACAACACAACTTACAAAATCTTCACTTCTCCTATTGCAACTAGCATGTCTTTTAATCTTGCTGATGCATGGGCTAAACCAAACCCGGACAATGATTTTGAAGATCCATTCGGACTAACTTCTTCAAATCCGGCTCTCTCTTTCTTGAAAGCTTTTGGTATGGTTCCTGCGGATGTATTTGCTGTTCAAAAAGATGGTGCTGCTGCTAAAATCAATACAATTGATACTAAAGGAGCATTTATGTTTACTGTAATTCCTGCGGTAACAGCCGGTACTATGTTTAATGGTTCTTTTGAAGTAGATATCATGAACACTTTGAAAAGTACTAAATTTGGTCAACCATACGCTGCTAAACCAGCTTCATTCACCTTTAACTATAAATACACTCCGGGTCCTACATATATGAAAACGGTTGTGGATAATACTGATCCTAACAACCCTAAAGTTTCTGGCGTAGAAGTACCAGGTGTAACAGATGAGTGCTCAATCGCTGCTTACTTGTATGAAGTGACGGATTTCACAGAGTCTCTTACAGGTGTAGATATCAACTCTTCAAACAAAGTAATCGCAACAGCTAAATTGAATAACGGTGCTGCTCAAGCGAACTTCCAAGATGTAACCGTTGACTTTACATACACCGGAGCCTATGACGCTAGCAAATTATATAAACTTGCTATTGTTTGCTCATCAAGTGCAAAAGGAGACCAATTTGAAGGTGCTCCAGGTAGTGCACTTTGGATTCAAACATTGAAAATTACAAACAACTAATTTTCCTGATAGAATTAACAAACATCACTTATACTCAAAAAAGCATCGAAGCCAAGGCTTCGATGCTTTTTTTATGCCTTTATTTTTAGTGCTCAGAATAGAACACCACCGATAAATTATTTTGTTTTACGACAGAACATGTAGATCCTTTTTGTTGTTTACTACATATACGCTACTATCGATCAGCGTTATAAATCTTTTATTTACAAAACAATAAAAGTATTTCATATTTTACTTACACTTATTTAAAGAACAGTCTCTCAAAAAGCCACGCTGATGAGATTGTTCTTTTTTTTTGCAGTGCTACTTAATCTTTCTGGATATATCATTTGTTTTAGTTTAAATAGCAATGCTATTAAGACTATCCTGTTTTCAATCACTAATACAGTAGATTATGGCAGACAATGTAAATCAAAATGGGAAATACAAACCGCATGTATTGGTTTTAGGGTCTAACTTTGGCGGACTCACAGCTGCTCGTCTTATTCGCGAAGAAGCGAAGGAGACAGTAGATATTACCGTAATAGACCGAAAACCATATCTGCTCTTTGTCCCCAACATTCCGTTGGAGGTTTTTGGAAATCACGATCCGGTATCTAAACTGCACATGCCTTTTTATAAATTCTTGAAAGAAGACAAAACGAACTTTCTACAAGCTGAAGTAAAAGGTATTGATATCGAATCAAAGTATGTAGACATCGTTCCTACTGAACGTCCGGGTAGTGCTCCCGAGAAAGTATATTACGACTACTTGGTTATCGCTCTCGGAACCAGACTTGATTATGCTGCTATTCCGGGATTTGGAGAGTATGGACATACCGTTTCCGACAGTTACTATGGCAACAAACTGCGTCGCTTCCTCTTCGAAGGTCATTACAAAGGTGGCCCTATTGCTGTAGGTTCGGCTCGTTTCAAGATGGGTAAACGAGGAAATCCCGAATGGCTGCACGACATGAAAGCTGCTTGTGAGGGACCTCCACTCGAGATTTCTCTGGGACTTTCGTCTTTACTCGAAGAGCGCAAATGGGGAACTTCAAAGAATATTACGCTCTTCACTCCGGGCGAATACATTGCTGAAGATGCAGGCATCCCTATCGTAAAAGAGTTTCTGCACATGGCTAAAGACCAAATGGGCATGGGCTATATAAACAACGTGGGTGACGTAAAACAGATCTACAAAGATGGTATCGAGTTTACCAATGGTGCATCTGTAGAAGCTGAATTAAAGATTGTACTGCCCAACTGGAATCCGCATGAATTCATGAAGGGACTTCCGATCTCCGACGAAGAGGGGTTTGTGGTAACAGACTTGTTTATGCGCAATCCCGAACATCCGGAGATCATGGCTGTAGGTGATGCGTCAGCTTTGGCAGCTCCTAAACTAGGCGGACTTGGTGATATGCAAGCGCGGATCGTAGCTCGCCAAATTGCAAAAGACATGGGTGTTTTGAAACATCCAGAAGAAGATAAACCATTCCAACCGGTGATCATGTGCTTTGGCGACATGGGTAACCGCAAAGCATTCTATATCCATTCGGACTTGTTCTTTGGAGGAAAAACCGGAATCATGAAGATGGGACACATGTATTATGCTATGAAAATGGGATTCAAAGAAATGTATTACCAAACTGGAGGTAAACCTCCGGGATGGGGTATCAAACTTACTGAAGTTATGGGAGGATAAAAGCGACTAATTGCTTTTATGCCATAAACCTTTCGGTCCTGCAGCCGCGGATCGAAGGGTTTTCTTTTGCCATAAAATCAACTAAACATTTACAAATCTATATGTTTTGATAAATTCGTAGTATATTTACTCTCAAATTAGGCACTAGTAAATTTGGACTACGCCTCTGATTTATCAAAATAAGTTAGCATGAAAAAACACGTATTAATAACTGCATTCATTTGCTTCGCATTCGTAGGATGCCAAAAAAGAGTAACATCAACACCTTTTGAAGTGATTGAAATCGAGCTCAACAACGCTACGGTTGCTACGTCAAATATATTTGACAACCTCACTCCTATTGCTCTCGAAACAACAGACTCTTCCTTGATCGATGCTTTAGCCTCGGTAAAACTTACCCCGAAGTACATCTTTGTACGTACCGACAACACCATCAAACAGTTTGACCGCAACGGTCGCTTCATTAAAAACATCGGACAAAAAGGACAAGCCGGAAACGAATACACCGGCATAACAGACTTTATCCTCAACGAACCGGCAAAACAAATCGATATCCTCGATCGCAAACAAAAGAAGATACTCACCTTCGATTACGATGGCAACTATATCAAGAGCACTCCCATTGCTACATCAGCGTGGCAACTCTACAAACCAAACTCTAAAACGATACTCACCTATAGTGGCAATGAATGTGATGTAAACAACACCTCGAAGTTTAATGCATACAGCGAAAACCAAAGAGACTCGTTTTTCCCGATCGATGAGCAACGTAGCAAGTTCTTACATATACATACTCCTCGCAATCTGTACACATTACTCAACAATGAAGCAATCTTTTTCGAAGCATTCAACGACACGATCTATCGCCTTGATAAGCAGCAAGCATCTCCAAAGTATGTATTATCGTACAACGGAAAAAACCTACCTGCTTCATTCTTTACAGAAAAGAATTATGCAAACATTATGGAGTTTTTCCAGGCATTCAATGCCCGAGGCTGTGTAAATACGACGTACGATGTGACAGAAGGTGACACTAAACTGGTATTTACCTGCTATTATGAAGGAAATAAACACGTCAATATCTACGATAAAACAGCACAACAAACTCAATCCTCTAAAACATTTACAGAGGATATTCTGATGCAAAACGTAAGTCTACCATTCGACGAGGAAGACTTCGTATTATGGGGATCGGACGGGGAAGTTGCTTTTTGGGTACAACCTGAATGGCTGTTGGAAAACAAAGATCGGATTCTATCGAGCAAACTACAAGCCATTACTTCTAGTCTGAAAGAAGATGACAATCCGATCCT
>DLYT01000046.1:13433-21140 GCA_003447595.1 Porphyromonadaceae bacterium | reverse complement strand
TGGTTTACAAAAAAAGCAAGCTTACTTCTGTGAAAAAGTAAGCTTGCTTTTTATATAAAGTCCATTTGGTTTTTATCACCAAATAGGGATAAATCGTCTTAGATCTCTTCGTAGTTGGTAAGTAGACGCTTGATGCGGGTAACGCTGTTGGCATCTTTCTCTAACTTGAAGATATGCTTGTAGGCTAACGGATTGTTTTCGGTAGGCGAACCATTGATCAACAAGATATTGCGATCGTTGGCAAAGCGCAGGATACCCTTGATATTGTTCGGGTGAAGCTTACCGATCTCATCCATCATACAGTGCAGTTTAAAGTCTTTGAATCGGTTGGATACGTTTTCTTTAAACACATTGAGCAACATGATATTGATCATCGCTTTCACCAGGATATCGGTACCTTCCGAACCTACGTTGGATAGTTTCTCGACCCAACCGGTATCGTTGGTATTTTCCACGACACGGAATTTGAGCTCGAACGAATCGGACAACGAAATGCACTCCTTCTTATACTTATCAATTTCCTTGCTTAGGATACGCAAGTAATCGATTGCTTTCGCATTTACTTCGAGTTTATTAGGAGCTCCAAACAAGTTGGCCTCGCCCAGTGAATGAGCAAACTCGTCGTTGAAGTTCTTGATCTCTTTCAAGATACTTACAACCGGATTCATGCTATCATCTCTACGAAGCTCGATCTTGCGAATGATACCGCTACCCACGTCGCGCTTGGCATCAAAGTCTCGATTGATACGAGAGATAATGCTCTGAATCTCTCCTTCACGAGAAGTTAGTTCGTCGGTCTCTTTTCCAATCAATTGAATGATCGACGCAAAGCGGCTATATACCTCTTCTTCAAACTTCGTGATTTTATCCTCTTCTACAAAGTCGGCCAGTTCGGCTGCAAAGTCGATAAAGTCGGCATCGTACATCAAGTTGGTACGGAAGCTAAACAAGTTACGTTCCGAGAAGTTACCCAAGAACTTCGCCACGGCAGCTTTCAGGTCGGTCACCTTACGCTCCAGCGCGTAGTGCTTGTCCATCAACTTGGCAATAAGCACCTTCGGAGCCTCTTCGGTTTCGAATCCCGAACGCAACTCCACGAGCCACTCTTTCATCTCCTGATAGCACTCGTACGTTGCAAAACGCTCATACTCTTTGGCATCTTCCTGTATCGACTTGATCTGAGAGGTACACTCTGATAGTTTGAGTTTGGTTTGCTCAAGCTGCGCCACCAACACGTCTTTTTTCAAGCGGAAAGCTTCGGCTTCTTGTGCGATCTTATGCTCGTATAGTTTCTTCTCGTTACGGAAGTCGGGCAGACGATCGATCAAGTCTTGCTTGTCCTTCTTGTAAATCACCACTAGTTCGGTGTTTTCCTCAATGAAGATCAGCTCCTGCTCTAGTTTCTTCAACTGCTTGGCAATGGCATCGATACGGTCTACGTTGGCACCACTACCCGACAGGTCGCTGAGCTTCTCATTCTCGAGTTCCTTCTTGCGAGTCGCATATTTTACCAGATACTGATCTAGCGCCTCTTTTAATTCGGCTATGCGAGCAGCAGATTGCGCTTGCAGCTCTTCGCTTTTGCGACGCAAATCGTGCTCGATGTGTTTGCTTTGCTCCTTGATCTCTTTGCGTACCGCTTCGAGCCTAGAAGTAGCCGCCTCAACCTCTTTACGAGCCAATTCGGCAGCTTTTGATACTTCTTCGAGTTGCTCTTGCAGCTTGCTTTGCGCATTACGACGTAGGTCTTCAAGCTCTACGGTTTTCTCGCGTACAAGACGCTCAGCTTGCTCGAGTTGATACTCCTCTACCCTAACCTGCTCTTTCAAATCGCGTACTTGCGGACGGAACTTGTTGCGTAGGGCTTCTTCTTCGGCTACAAAACGCTTATCGGCTTCATCAAAAGCCAAGCGCAGAGCTTCTATTTTATCTTGTATTGCTTGCTTATCGCGTGCATAATCGGTCGCACTTTTCACCTTCTGCTCCAAGCTCTCCATCTCGATTTCGAGACCGAAGAAGTTGTTGGTCAATGCCTCGGCTTCTAACTTCGGAGCCAGGTCTTTGCGGAACAACACCTGCTCATCACAAACCTTACCGATAGAGTGCTCCCATCCCGGAACGTTGTCGTTGAGCCAACCGTAAAACGAGTCGTGTGTACTTTCGAGTTTCTGATCAATAGCTGCCACCTGAGGCTTAAGCTGCTCGATTGATTCGCTCAAGCGCTCTTTCTCACGTTTGGTCTCTTTCTCGAGCATGCGCTGCTCATTGTCCCATTGCTTTTGAAGCATATCTGCTTGTCGACGGGCATGGTCGATACCATTCTTGGCTTGCATGCTACGATTCTTGTGCTCAGAGATCTGATCTTTTAAGGCTTCGATCTCTTTTTCGAAGTGACGCACATGTCCGGCATTTGCTTTCGCAATCTGAGCTTGTTGCTGCTTCTCGCGCTTGTCGTTGAGCTCTTGCTCGGCAAGCTTTAGCATGTCGTTGTGCTGCTCTGCCGATTCTTCAATCAACTTGTCGCACTCTTTGCGCATGCGTTCGCGCTGCTCGTTTTGCTCGCTCTGAATTTGCAGACGGGTCTTTTGATTTTCATTCTCAAAAGCTGTCTTCTGATTCTCTAGCTCGCCCAACAAGGCTTCATACTTTTGCGATACGCTCTTGAATTCGGTTTGCAGCAAATCACGCTCGTTTTTCAAATGCGATTGTTCTTGCATCACGACCGACTTTTGCTCTACTCGTTTGCAAACAGAGTCGATGTCTTTCTCTTTATATACTTGTTCTTTTTGACGAGCCTCGTGTATTTTACTGTCTACCACCGAAAGGCGACCTTTGATCTTACCCAACGCATTGCCCGAACGCGCCGTGATCTCGTCGATACGACGATTGGTCTTCTCCTCTTCGTGCTTCAACGTCAAGACTTCCTTCTCGAGTTTTGGCAATCGGTTTTTATTTGAGTCTACAGCCCAAGCCAGACGGTAAGCCATCTCCTTCTCGTCCATACGCATCGCTCCTATCTCGGCACGATAACGCGTTACCTCCTCGGCTTGCATCGTCACGGCTTTGTCGCGGAAAGTCTTGATATCACGAAGGTGTGTATCAAAGTCTTTCAGGTGATGCTTGTAGTTGTCGAGACGAATCTGCTTGTCTTCGTCTTCGAGCGATAGGATAATGGTTTGTTTGATAAACTCGGCTTCTAGTTTCGAGTTAAGAAACACGTTCTGAATGGTACGCGGGATGTTCTGATACTGGGCACTCTCGAGCAAAGCAAAACGTTTGTACTCTTTGCGAGCCACGTAGTTTCCGTACAGAATATCGCGATACTCTTCGAGTGTATCGAGTTTGTGACTGTAGAAAATATCGAGTTTGTCGAGTACCGACTTGATTTGCCACCAGTCGTTGTACGCAACATTGTCTTCGTTGATAAAGATTTCTTTTCGAAACGGTGAGTCGATAAAACGAAAGCCTACACGTCCTTGCGAACGGAAGGTCATTACGCAAAAAGCCGAGTCTTCACTTTTCACCTCATACACAATGTAAGAGTCGGTATAAGGCAGGTAGTATTCCTGGTAGTTCTTCTTCTCTTTTGCGATACCAAGCTTCAATGAGTCGGCATTGTAAAAGAAAAGCACCGAACGCAGAATGGTACTTTTACCTACCCCCTGGGTACCGATAAGGTGCACGTTACCATCGAGCAGGATTTCGGCATATTTAATAGCCGCACTATTGATAAATACGACTTTATTCAGGTATCTCATTTTGAATTTCTTCGGGAATGTTAATACTCATAATCAGGTCTTCGAGGTACTTAAAAGAAGCCAGTACTTTATAGGTACCTGTGATGCTGTTTTCCAATTCAAAGAATCGGTCTTTGCACATTTCGGTGAGGATGTTTTCGATAATCTCACGATGCGACTCGCCACGTACGGTACGGCGTAGGCTATTGAGTTTCATCTTGAAGGTAACATCCATCTGTAGTTTCACTTCCAAGTCTGAAGCCGAGAAGCGAGAACCCACACCAAATGAATCGTTGAAGGTTTTGAGGAAGTCTACAATGTCGATCCATTTGTAAGCTTGCTCTAGTTTTCGTTCGAGGTTGGTTTTTGTCTCGTTGCGTGAGAAGTAGAAATACTCCTGCCCTTGCTCGAGTTTAAAGCCAATGTGCAGGAAATAGTCGTAAAGTTCCTGATAGTTTTCGTCGATGATATCAAACAACATGCGTGTTGTCTGATCCATGCTATTTGAACTGATAAAGCGGCCTTTGCTCAGTTCTTCAAATATATCGCCCGTTTGTTTCGGTAAATTCATACTACTTTTTTTTCGGATAAACGATTACATACTCGATATCGCCGTCGCGCTCATAGGCGTCGCTCACGTCGAACTCGCTGTCATACAAAGCAATCAGCTGACAGAAGATCTTGATACGGTCTTCTTTTACGGCATCGAACGGATAGTTGTATTCCTGTAAAAACTGATACAGGTGTTGATCTCCTTTTACGAAGGCTTTTTTCAAGACTTCGGGATTGATCATCGGAGTGGCTTCGGTACCGTCTTCGAGGTAATCCATATCGATCTTGCCGGCTTGCGGAGCTTCTATCTTAGCCCCTTTACGCTGCTCTGCCGATAGCTTTCGCAATAGCGGAAGTACTTCGTCGGTCTGTAAATAATCGAGCGACAGTTTGAGCGGATAAGCCGGATTCGGTTCAAACACCACATCACTTCTCCCCTCGAGTACATCACAGATATTGGAGCGACTTTGCAACTCAACCTGATCTTTGAGGTATTTGATCTGACGGATCTTCTCAAGCACTTTGCTTTGATACTTAATCCGGTTAAGGTATTCGATGATCTGTTTTTGTACCTCGATCAAGTTGTGACGGGTTTGATTGAGAGCCTCTCGTAGTTCAAGGCAGATCTCTTTCAACTCATCATCCATAGCCTTTCGCAAGAAGTCGGCCTCTTCTACCGTGATGAGGTGCTCTACATGCTCAATAAGCACTTGCAGATCGTCACGCTTGCGTGCATAATCTTCTAGCTTAGCAACTTTAATCTTAAAGTTGGGCTCAGTCTTGAAGGTATTATCTACATTGCGCTGAATGTCCATAATGTAGCGCACTGCCGTACGCTCGAGGCGTCGCAATGCCGATTTTATGGTACGCAGGTAGTTGTATTGACGGATTTCGTTACGTTCTTGCTTGTAGAAAAGTATATTTTGCTTAACGAACAAGATACTTTCCTGAATGTATGAAACGTTGATCTCTTCGTTTACATCGAGAAATTGCTCGAAGAATTGCAGAAAACGGTCATCGAGTTCGATATACTGACCGTTGCGTCTGATGATCTCCTTGCTGATTAAGTTGTCGAGTCTTTCTTGCGAAACGTGCTGAAGTGCTTTTTCGTAGAAGTAGGCTGCCGACTTACGTTTCTCAAACATATCGCCAAGCAACTCTCGTCCTATATCCAGAGCTCTGATCAACTCTCGTATGGAGGAAAAAATATACATTATATAAGGGTTATTCTTTTTTATGCATCTATTCTACTCAGGTCTGCTCACAAAATGTTTTCGCAGATGTAGAAAGAACCAAAATTAGTTGATTTTAGAAAAAGAACCAAATGATGGTGCTTGCAAAATGTTACAACACCTAACAATGTCTAAAACTCATCCTATTCTAATTGTATACGTTATTTAAATACAGTACATTTGCGGCGAAAATTATCAATTAACTCAACAATGTCGGATTTAATTTTTGATCTGTCGGAAATACTTTCATCTGACGAATACCACCTTACAAAGTTCCAAAAAGAAGAATTGGTAAGACGTTTTGTTTTAATATCGAAACTCTTGAATACCCCAACTTATTTGATCGATCGATATGGCAAACAAATCTTTTGCTTGTCACAATCTTTCCTTGACCTTATCGGATATTCAAAAAGCGATGCTCAGATTTCTCAAGCAAAAATACTGAATGAAACCATCGCGGGAAATCATGCTGAATTTCTACTAAAGGCGCATGTTGCAAGTATAGCAAATGATATTTGGAGTAAAAACAAAAACAACCGATCTAACTTATGCATCCAATATCAGTACAATCTTTCTCGCAAAGATAAAACTGAGATCCCGATTGTTTCTACCATAATTCCGTCTGAATTTACAGCTAAAAGCAGACCGTCTTTATTCTATGGCATTATCCACAATGCGCAAAATCCGATCATAGAGCCCAGAGTAATTATGCATTATCTCAACGATGATAAAGTATATGAATACAATGAAACGGCCAATAAGTTTGAATACATCGGACACACCGATTTGAAAGAAATCGAAATAGAGATCTTACGACACATCGCCCAAGGAACGCGCGAGTATAATATTGCCGCAAAATTAGATCTGGATATAAACCTGGTCAAATATTATAAGAAAAACATCATGAAGAAATTAAACGTTCCTAATATGCCTAGTGCGGTATTTGCAGCGCTGCAACAAAATATATTATAATACAAGATTACTATAAAACGAACGGGATATATTCTTTTGATTGAATATATCCCGTTCGTTTAATCAATTACTATGCATACTAAGCACTCTTCTTACCGCTAAAGAATGAGATAATCCAGAGTAGCACTATTGCACCGATTACCGATGTTATCAAACTTCCGATAATACTTGTAGATGCCAGACCAAAAAGGCCAAATATCCAACCTCCAAGTACACCACCGATAATACCGACTATCAAGTTAATGATAAGTCCAAACCCTCCGCCACGCATAATTTTGCCGGCTAAGAAGCCAGCTACTATGCCAATAATGATATATAAAATCCAACTCATACTGTAAGTATTTTCTTATTAAACACAGCAAAGTCAAATTTGATTATCGAAATGCGTTAAATAGAGTTACTTCTGATTTGGATAAAGATGCTTGAGCAAAATTGCATTACATCCCTCCAGTGCATCTTCGTGTTTTTTTATAAATACCGGTACTTCAGAGCTTTTAAGCATGACAAAGTTACTGTCTATTTCAAAGCACTTTGTGAGCATACATTTACAAAAAGATCGAGCCACCATAGTATCTACATTCCCGTGCTGAGCAGTGAGCTCTGTGCATGCTGCCACATTAGCCTCTAAGGTCCTTTCAAAAAGTTCTTTCTTAGTTTCCTTTTTCTTGTTGCAACCAGTAAGCCCCATACCCACAACGGCACAACCAATCAAGACAAACAGCTTCGTAAACTTGATAAGCATTCCCATATCTTTATTTTTTACTAGTTAATACTCGGTTTATAGCATTCAGCCAAAACGTAGCCAACACATCTGCGCCCTTAGCATTGGGATGTAGATAGAACGTTCCGGCATTGCCTTGCTCCGCAATCAAATCGGACAGATAATTATCTTTGAAGTAACTGTAAGCTTCATCATCTCCTAAATACACGTTTCCAATACCTTCTGAAGCAAACTCTTGTTGCAATGTTTGCAGTTCTGCCCAGTACTTATTCAATCTAGAAAGTCCCTCTTCCAAGTACATTGCCCCATTATATGTATTGGGACTATACCAAAGCGGACGATTCAATACAATTATCGCTTTGGGGTATCTATTGAGCAATGCCTCGATAATGACTTTCAAGTTAGTTCTGTATTGCTGCGGCAGTACGGGCGAACCGGTAGGCCCTTTGATCGCGCTATCGTTTGTTCCCAGCATAATTGAAAAGACCATATC
>DLYT01000046.1:2458-13172 GCA_003447595.1 Porphyromonadaceae bacterium | reverse complement strand
AGATAATCGACCGTCGTACAACCACTAACTCCACAGTTTACAAAAGCCACATTGTCGTACACCGACTGTTGACTCAATTTACTCACCACTCGAGCCGGTGGTGCATTTTGCTCCGGAGCATCAATCAAAGCCCCTGCTGTAATACTATTACCTATAAAAACAAGATTTAAATTCTTGCTCTTGGCAGTTATCATTTGAGCACAAATCAAAAAAAAGAGAGTCGTTATAAATATGTTTTTCATGATATTGAATATATTGATTCGATTAGTTGCATGCTTTTGTCGAGGCGTTTAACTTCCAGCAATTGCTTTTAGCTGTCTCACGTCGACCACCGTCAATTGCTTTTGCTCCATTTCGATCACACCTTCTTTGACCATTTCACCAATAGCTCGCGCCAAAGATGGACGAGCTACTCCGAAACGATCGGCCAACTCTTGTTGTGTTTCATCGAGCAGATATACTTTTCCGTTTTCCGGATTATATTTCTTAATGAAATATGCAGCAATCTTACTTTTAATCGTCTTGAAAACATGAAACTGTAGTTTCTGTGAAAGAAAACGCGTGGTATTGGAAATGATGCGCAGAAAGTTGATCAGCAATGTTGCATTTTGTTGCAATAGCTTCACAAAGGCATCTCTTTCAAAATAAAGAATCTTTGTTGGTGATGTCGCAACAATATTGACAGGAAACTCATGATTGTCAGCATAAAGAAATGCATGTGCAATCGGATTGGGAGCATGAATCTGATCAATCACAATCAATTTCCCCGTATTGTCTATCATCTCTCCTTGCACGCTGCCTTCTACAACAATCATCAGATTATTACATACCTCTCCCTGCAAAGCAATGATTGCTTTTTCCTGAAATACTTTTTCTCGAGCATGAGAGCGATCAATCATTGCACAGACATCATCTTGACTCAACCCTCTGAATATAGGGCACTTCAAGACACTTTGATAATTCATACTACATTATTTAGAAAACAAAGATATATATTCTCATCAAAAATTATATCCGAAGTTAAAATACAAACCGACACGTTTATCCCTGTTCGAATAATTGATTTCACCGCTAACCGGCCCAAGAGGGGTATCATAGCTATACTGTGCACTGGTACACCAGATATCGTCGCCTTGATAAATGGAGCCGACAGAATCTGAGTTTTTAGCATAAATACCACCAATCGACACGTATTGCTTCTTGAAAATATTATAACGAAATCCGAGTTTTAGCATCATCAGCGAATTATCAAAGACTTGCACATTCCGTACACCGGGCATTGCGATTTGCTGACTCATATATCTCGCATTCATATTACCTCCGGCATAGTTTTGATATATTGGCGGTACACTACCACCTCCTAGTAAAATACGACCCGAGAAACCCGGTAGTATGTACAACTTCTTACTAAGCTTCACTGGATATAGAAAATCGGCCGACACAGCTCCTAAAGGAGCATTGCTGTGACATTTTACAAAGTTTGTTGTAATCAGCTCCCCCTTCAAATGAGCTAATATCCCTTTAGTCGGATAGTAAATATGATCTAAAGAGTTCAATCCAAATGTGGCAAAGTAATTGAAATAAGAGTCTGGTTCTATACCAATCGGATTGTAATTTGGATTGTATAAATCACTAGAGCTACCAAAGAAATCCCAACGAAGACCAGCTTCCAGTTCCCAGTTCTTAAGCAAGACTCCATACTTAAATTCTCCTTGTTGCCATAAATAACTCACATCATCTACCTTATGATTTCCATTATACAGGTTGAAATTATCATATCCGATCTTATAAGAAACCGCAAATTTACTGCTAAAATTAGGACGCCATTCGTAATTAAAGGCCACATAAGGGCTGATATTTAATCGAATGGTTGTAGATAACTTCGATCCTTTAAAGAAATTCTCATAGAAAGTTGTATTCAATAATATCGAAGCCATTTCTTCCGAATCGAAACGAAAGCCCACATTTAATTGATTCAATGCTTGTTCTACCAAGGTAAATGTAAGGTCGTAAGGAGCCTTATCAGACAATTGATACGTTACACTGGTAAATATATCCATCCCATCTAATATTGCGATCGCTTCATCAATATTTTTAAGGGTGACTTTCTCATGCTTTTTAAGTTTGATTTTTTTGTGTAGATACTTCATGGTTCTATCAGAAACACCATCTATTGTAATCTCACCCAATTCAATCGTATCATTTTTAGTTATATGTTTTAGTTCTCTCGGAGCAGTTTGCACCAAATGAGCAGTATCTCCGTAAATCTCTTTCTTTATTTTCATCAAATCTCCCCAGTGAGCTTTGGCTACTTCTACACCTCGCTGATACATGGTATCCATTGCAGAAGTGCTAAAGTCCATGGTTTGAAATCCTTTTAGATCGGGATTCAAGTATAAATCGAGCCCTTTTTTATTCTTTTCATATTCTGTTTTTCCGGTAATATCGGTAAGCGTATTGATCAATCCCATTAGTGTGGTCAACTGAGATGTTGGAGTTTTGCCGGTAGACAAGTCAATACCAATCAGGATATCCGCACCCATTTCACGAGCAACATTGGAAGGAAAGTTATTAATAACACCTCCGTCTACAAGCACCATACTATCCAACTGTACTGGTAGAAATACACCCGGAATAGACATACTCGAACGCATCGACAATGGCAGAGAACCTTTTTCCAAAACAACATAATCCTCTGTTACCAGATTCGTAGCTACACAGTAAAAAGGTATCGGCAAATCCTTAAACGAATCCATATGCTGATAGCCAATGGTGAGTCCCGAAAACAGATTCAATATATTTTGTCCGGTAATAAGACCCGCCGGTATCTCATTCTTCTTTTTTAAGCTATAGGGTATACTCAACAAGTACTTGCCCTCAACATCTCTTGCTCGAAACGAACGATACCCTTGAGGTGCATTGTTGCTTAGTAAATACGACCAGTCGAGGCTATTCACCAAACTATCGAGCGACTCTGCATCGTAACCTATCGAATAGAGACCTCCTACAATAGCACCAATACTCGTTCCTGCTATATAATCTACCGGAATACCGGCTTCTTCAATCACTTTAAGTACACCAATGTGAGCAGCTCCTTTAGCTCCACCTCCACCTAATACAAGTCCTACTTTTTTACGTTCTTTCTGACATTGTTCTTGTGAGAAGACCACAGCCTCATTACCAACAGAAGCTAATATCAACATGAATACTATAAACTTTCGCATAATTTATTTATCTAGCAGATTATTCATTAAAATTCACTCAACTCATATAGTAAACAATCAATTAACGTTTCGGTTGAAGAATACGAAAAAGATCTGTATCAAATCTTTTTTTGAATAAAAGCATCCCCTTGTAACATAGGTTACAGACTTGCGAAATACAACACCATACCTTTGCCTCCGTAAACAAGATAACAACAATAAAACGATACAAATATGTCAATGTTCTGTTTTCAGTGTCAGGAGGCAGCCAAAGGTACCGGTTGCACCATCAAAGGAGTATGTGGTAAAGATGAGACTTTATCAGCCGAAATGGATAAACTGCTTTATCTGGTAAAAGAAATATCCATCCGTACTACCTTATTTCGAAGTAATGGAGCTACTATTTGTGATGAAGTAAATCACTTTATAGTTGATGCGTTGTTCGCAACCATTACCAATGCCAACTTTGACAAACAAGCCATCTTAAATAGAATAACTAAAGCTGAAGAATACCTAGACAAACTCAATAACAAGGCGTCTGATTTTTACAGCAAAGACGCATTTGAGGTGGCACTTGAAGCGTATGCCCCTTACAAAGCCATTACAGAAATCAGCAATGAAGATATCCGCTCACTAAAGGAACTTGTGATCTATGGAATCAAAGGTCTGGCTGCGTATGTAGAACATGCCTACAACCTAGACAAGGAAAATACCGATCTGTATATCTTCATGCAAGAAGCTATCAGTGAAATCTCGAAAAAAGAAATCGCGGCAGATGCTTTGATTGCTCTTGTTTTGAAAACCGGAGAATATGGCGTAAAAGGGATGGCTCTGCTCGACGAAGCAAATACATCGCGATATGGTAACCCGGAAATTACTAAAGTAAACATAGGTGTACGTAACAATCCGGCTATCCTAATCAGCGGACATGACCTGAAAGACATCGAAGAATTATTGGAGCAAACCCAAGGTACAGGTATCGATGTGTATACGCACAGTGAAATGTTGCCGGCTCACTACTATCCTAAATTCAAACAATACAGCCACTTTGTAGGCAACTACGGAAGTGCTTGGTGGAAACAACGCGAAGATTTCACGACATTCAACGGGCCTATCTTATTTACGACAAACTGTATTGTTCCGCCTACCGAAAGCGCAACATATAGAGATCGCATCTATACCACAGGATCGTCAGGTTATCCGGGATGCAAACACATTCCTGCACGTGAAGCTGGTAAAGCAAAAGATTTCTCCGAAATCATAGAACATGCTAAACGTTGCCAAGCGCCTACCGAAATCGAGACAGGTGAAATTATCGGTGGATTTGCACATGCTCAAGTATTAGCATTGGCAGAACAAGTAGTGGAAGCTGTGAAAAGTGGTGCAATTCGTAAGTTTGTAGTAATGGCTGGCTGTGATGGCAGAATGAACTCTCGTGGTTATTATACGGATTTCGCACAACAACTGCCAGGTGATACCGTGATCCTGACTGCCGGATGTGCAAAATACAGATACAACAAATTAAATCTGGGCGATATCAATGGTATTCCACGTTTGCTCGATGCCGGACAATGTAACGACAGTTATTCATTGGCTTTGATCGCTTTAAAGCTTAAAGAGGTATTCGAACTGGAAGATATCAATCAACTTCCTATCGTATATAATATTGCATGGTATGAGCAAAAAGCTGTAATCGTACTTCTAGCATTACTTCACCTGGGAGTTAAAAACATCAACCTAGGCCCTACACTACCTGCATTTCTTTCTCCGAATGTAAGAAACGTACTGATCGAAAACTTTGGCATCGGAACCATCTCCGATGTAGAAAGTGATCTTAAGAAATGGAACCTACTATAATCAATATCTAAAAAAGAAAGAGCGTAATCCCATAGAGAATTACGCTCTTTCTTTTTTAAACACATATAAATAACCAAGATCTATTTCTTATAAATTATCGATAACCCAACTTAGTTTGTTGTTTACATGATCGGCTATTTCACTCAGCTTATCGTTCTCTACAACATTCATAGATACAAGTGGATTCACTGCCGACACTTCTATTAAGTTATCCTCTACTTCACGCACAACCACATTGCATGGAAGTAATACGCCCAAATGTGGATCTATTTGCAATGCTTTGAAAGCATGTTGCGGACTACAAGCCCCTAAGATCACATACTTCTTCATCGACTCACCCAGCTTTTCTTTCAACTTTTGCTGAATATCAATCTCACTAATAACTCCAAAACCTTCTTGCTTTAACGCTGCAAGCACCTTTTGCTTGGCTTCATCAAACGAAGCGTTCAGCTCTTTTGAGAAATAGTATTTCATAATTCTATCTGGTTTTATTATTGACAAAACCAATGTAATGCAATTAAGTTGTCATTACTTAGACTGTTTTTTATTAAATCTGCAATCAAAAAACCACATTTATTTATATTCTGAGAAAAATCATGTTGCAATACTTAAAAAAGTCTTTCATTTCTCTACAAAAATTCGTTTATTTGCAGCATAACGACTAAACAATATATAACTATGCCTATTAAACAATATATTCAAACAAACGGTGACCGTTTTCTGGAGGAGTTGTTCCAACTAATCCGCATTCCTTCGGTAAGTGCGAAAGCAGAACACAAAGCTGATATGTATGCAGCAGCAAACGAATGGACAAAGCAACTTCTTGCTGCCGGAGCAGACAAAGCTGTTGTAATGGAAACCTCAGGTAATCCGGTTGTATACGGTGAGAAAATTGTAGACCCTGCAGCTCCTACCGTATTGGTATATTCACACTACGATGTAATGCCGGCCGAACCTTTCGAGTTATGGAATTCAAATCCATTCGAACCGGTTATTAAAGATGGCTTTATTTGGGCTCGTGGTGCAGACGACGATAAAGGTCAAGGCATGATCCAAGTAAAAGGTTTTGAAACGGCTTTGAAACACGACTTGGTTAAATGCAACGTTAAGTTTTTGTTTGAAGGTGAAGAAGAAATTGGTTCTCCTAGCCTAGAAGCATTCTGCGAAGCAAACAAAGACCTTCTTAAGTGCGACGTAATTTTAGTATCAGATACAAGTATGGTTGGTGCCGATACGCCTTCAATTACGACTGGCCTACGCGGACTAGCTTACTGGCAAATCGAAGTAACCGGCCCTAACAAAGATCTTCACTCTGGTATCTTTGGCGGTGCTGTTGCAAACCCAATCAATGAGCTTTGCAAATTGATCGCAAACATCACTGATGCAGACGGCCGTATTACAATTCCTCACTTCTACGATGCAGTAGAAGAGGTTGCTGCCGAAGAACGTGCTATGCTTGCACAGGTTCCTCACAGCGATGAGGAATATATGAAAGCTTTGAACGTAAAAGCTTTGAAAGGCGAAAAAGGATTTACTACACTTGAGCGTACCGGTATGCGTCCTACATTCGATGTTTGCGGTATCTGGGGTGGTTACACCGGCGAAGGTTCGAAAACCGTACTTCCTTCTAAAGCTTTTGCTAAAGTATCGTGCCGTTTGGTTCCAAACCAAAAACACGAAGAAATCATGCAATTGTTTATTGATTATATCAAATCGGTAGCTCCTGCATGCATCGATGTAAAAGTAACTCCTCACCACGGTGGCGAAGGATATGTATGCCCTATCGATCTTCCTGCTTACAAAGCGGCAGAAAAAGCTTACGAAACAACATTCGGAAGCAAACCACTTGCCGTAAGAAGAGGTGGAAGTATTCCGATTATCGCAACATTTGAGAAGGTTTTAGGTGCTAAGACAATCCTTATGGGATTTGGTCTTGAAAGTGACGCAATTCACTCTCCTAACGAAAACTTCTCTTTAGACCTGTTTTTCAAAGGAATCGAGACAGTAGTAGAATTCTACAAAGAATATAGTAAATAAGAACGTGTATACGGATCAAATGCTTCGGCGTTTGATCCGAACACAATTCTTCTCATTGCAAATACCATGATTTTTTTGCTATCTACAATTTAATAATTTACAAATGAAACAACTATTTAAGTATGCAAAAGCAAGCACGCTAACAGCTTGTTTTTTGACATGTATGACGCTAACCTCTTGCGTTGGTGGAACAAGCACCGCAGATGCAGGTGAAAAAGCATCTAGAATGATCAAAACAACTACACCGGAACGCCCTGCCGGACAAACAGACGTTGTACAACTTGCTGTAGATCCAATTCCTGTGGTACGTGTTGGTTTTATCGGACTTGGTATGCGTGGTCCCGGTGCCGTACACCGTATGACAAACATTCCGGGTGTTGAAGTGGTAGCACTTTGCGACGTAGAACAAAGTCGCGTAGAGAATGTAAACAAACGTCTTGTTGATGCAGGTTTCCCGAAAGCAAAAGAATTCTACGGCGATACTGCTGCTTGGAGACAACTAACTGCTATGCCTGACATCGACCTTATCTACGTAGCTACTCCTTGGGATTCGCACGCGAAGATTGGCAAACAAGCAATGCTTGATGGCAAACACGTTGCAATCGAAGTTCCTGCTGCTATGAGCATGGAAGAAATCTGGGATCTTATCAATACTTCTGAGCAAACTCGCAAACACTGTATGCAGCTTGAAAACTGTGTATATGACTTCTTCGAACTTACAACATTGAATATGGCTCAACAAGGTGTATTCGGTGAAGTACTTCACGCTGAAGGTGCTTACATCCACAACCTTGAGCCATTCTGGAATGACTATTGGAACAACTGGCGTCTTGAGTACAACATCAACAACCTTGGTGATGTATACCCAACTCACGGCATCGGCCCAGCTTGTCAATTGCTAAACATGCACCGTGGTGACAAAATGAACTACTTGGTTTCTATGCAAACTAAAACTGTTTGTATCCCTGAGTACATCAAGAAATCGACTGGTAAAGACGTTTCTGAAAACTTCCAAAACGGTGACCATACACTTACACTTATCAAAACTGAAAAAGGTAAGACAATGAACATCCAACACAACGTTGCAACTCCTCGCCCATACAACCGTATGTACCAATTGACAGGTACAAAAGGTTTTGCTAACAAATACCCTGTAACAGGATATGCGTTGACTGAACTTGCAGATGGCGTTGCTTCTAAAAACCATGAAGCTCTAGACGGACACAGCTTCGTTTCTGAAGACTTGAAGAAAGAGCTTATGGCTAAATACAAACACCCTATCGTTGACGACCAACTAGAAGCAACTGCTAAGAAAGTTGGTGGACACGGAGGTATGGACTACATCATGGACTACCGTTTGATCCACTGTTTGCAAAACGGTCTTCCTTTGGATATGGACGTTTATGACCTTGCTGAATGGTGTTGTCTTGTTCCTCTTACTGCTGTTTCTATCGCTAACGAGTCAGCTCCTGTTGAAATTCCGGACTTCACTCGTGGTGCTTGGGATCGCGTAAAAGGTTACAAACACGCAATGAAATAATGAATACGTAGCCTAGCTATCGTATCCAAAAAACGGGGGCGATGAATTCTTTATTCGAATTCATCGCCCCTTTTATTTTATCTAATAATTCGTTCATGCAGAATAAATACCGGACATTGCACGTGAATCAGTGCTTTCTTCGTAAAAGATGAATAGACCAGATTCTCTATAAAAGACTTATCTTGTTTCAGAATGACAATTAAATCTGCTTTATTTTGATGTGCATACATCAGAAAGACCTCATGTATTTTGACCTGCGAAGCCACTGCCGGTAAATATGTTACTTTGACATGGATATCCTGTATTTGCTTATTCAGATACGACTCAAAGCCGAGAGCAAAGATCTTATCTTGAAAACTATCTGTATAAGAAACATGAGCAAGCTCAATTGTTCCTATCTTTTTGTTTGTTAAATGCACAAATCGATTGATCATCTGCTCATCTAATTTTGAGTAGTTTGATGCATAGATCACCTTCTCAAAAGGTTTAAATTCGGCAGAGGGATCAATAAGCCAGATCGGACACTTTAATTCGGCTATAATCTGAAGATGGGAAGCCTCATACGGCCAGTACACCTCATCCTCTGTACGAGGCAACACCAGCATACCAAACTCTCCATGTCGAAGCTTTTTATCTAAGATATCAAACAAATCTCCATATTCGGACAAAGAAAATGCAGAGAAATCAATATCGTTCTTTGTAAATAAGTCTTTTACAAACCTACCCCCTACTTCATTTTCCGTTTCATCCATCGGTATAAAAGGAAGCACAAGGCTATAAGCTTCAATTGCCGATATATCAGCACTCTGAAAGCTGGATTGACGTATTAATACAAGCTCAAGATCTGTATTAATATATTGAGCTAAATGATAACTATATTTTATCAGATCAATATATTTGTTCTGCTCGGTTATACAAAGAAGTAGTTTTTTCATAGTGTAATCGCTTTATAAATAAAACAAAAGTATTATTCATCAATCATTTATAAAACTTACATTCAGACTCATTTGTTCTGCGAAAAGAATTAAATAACTTCTTATGACTTTCGAGAATGTAATACTTCCTTTTCTGATTGTTGCGATCGAAGCTATAGCCGTTTTACTTGGCGGATGGTTAGTGATCACATTTAAGATTTCGAACCGTAACTTTATCCCCATACTATTAAGTTTCGCTGCGGGAAATATGCTATTTGCCTCTTTGGTAAAAGTGATTCCGGTATCAATAGACCTTTTTAATAATGTCTATGAAAAACCCATATCGCTGATCTATTTCTCTGCTGCCTTTTTTATTGGAGTCTTAGCAACGGCTCCGATCGATTATTTATTTACCCATATCTTAAAGAACAAACACGAGCAGACGAAAAACAAACCACAAGAAAGGAACAAACTCTATTTTATCATCTTCTTATCAATTACATTTCACAACTTCTTTGAAGGCATCGCAATCTATTTGGCTTATTTATCGGAGAAAGCAATCATCGCACCTTTGCTCATCGCTGTGATTGCTCACAACATTCCCGAGGGCGCAGTCATTGGCACCATGGCTTACAAGATGACAAAATCGAAAGGTCAAACTCTTCTGTATAGTTTCCTTTGTGGAGCAAGCGGGTTGGTTGGAGCTACACTAACCTACTTTATTTTACAAGACATGATGAGTTCAATGTTATTGGCCTTCATAAAAGCCATTCTAGCCGGACTTTTAATCAATACTTCACTAGCCGAGCTATTTACGCGTTCATTACAAAAGGGTGAATATCGAATTTCGTCTCGGGCTCTTATCGGAGGAATGATCTTTATGTCGATACTTTTGATCATGATGGAATGGTGATGAAAAAAAGGGCGATGAATCCCATGTTCGAATTCATCGCCCCTTTTATTTTACATCCTTATAAGCTTTCTGTTTATTACATGTAAGGAACAAAAATAAACTTAGTGAAGAACGAATCGTCAGGTCGGCATCTGACGATTCGTTCTTCATTGAAAAGAGAATTGTCAGGTCGCCTTCTGACGATTCAGTCTTCGTAAAGAATAAATCGTTTGATGGTGATGGAACGATTCTATTATAACGAAGAGGGAAT
>DLYT01000046.1:0-2145 GCA_003447595.1 Porphyromonadaceae bacterium | reverse complement strand
AAGTGCATAGACCAAAGATGACAAATACGGATCGACACAAAGCATCGTTATACCATCAAGTAGCAACGTATGAATGGAAGTATAGTTACCACCTCCCGCCGGAATCGGCACCGCACTAAACAAGACGCTCAATACCGCAGCCAATACATATAAAAAGAGGGGATTCACTCCAAACGACTCGAACGGTACGGCCCATTTCTTGCGCCCCTTCACATCAATCACCCACATCAGGAATCCGAGCAACTGAGCACCGGCTCCGCAGGTAACGAGTACGAAAGTAGGACTCCATATCGACTTATTAATCGGACAGCCATAGCTCAACAAATAACCGGCAAACAACAGACAGGTTCCCAGCATAAGAAGCTTCTCAATCTTCACGTCGATCGTTTTAGAATCAAGAATCAACCGTCCGGCATAGAAACCAATCAGTACATGCGCGATCGAAGGAATCGTACTGAACAATCCTTCCGGATCGAAAGCGATGGCTCCATTCTCGGGATGCCACAAGCGGTAGATGTGATTGCTTCCAAACAATGAGTTGTCGACAATGGCAATAACATTCGTATCGGCCAGTTCGAATCCATTGCCCAGATACAACGCCAATGTGTATCCGCCAAGCAGCACAGCGATAATAGGCCAAACGTATTTCTTTCGGGTGATAGCCATGATCAGTACGGCAAAAAAGTAAGCAAGCGCCAAGCGTTGCAGCACGCCCAAAATGCGTAGCGACTCAAACTGCTTGTACACAGCCGTCATTCGGTCGGCAAAAGAAAGCCCGTCTTCTACCCGAAACAGGTTATACACAAAACCGCCAAACCAGTTCAAGACCAATCCGATTAGGAAAAGAAGGACACTCCGCTTTACCAGTTTTACGTAAAACTTCTTGTCGAAAGAGAAATTGCTTTTCGAGAGGGAGAAATAAACAGCTACCCCCATCATAAACATAAAGAAAGGAAAAACGAGATCAGTAGGTGTAATCCCGTTCCAACTGGCATGCCTCAACGGAGCATAAACAGAACTCCAACTACCGGGGTTATTTACCATAATCATGCCTGCAATGGTGATTCCTCGCATTACATCGAGCGAAAGCAGGCGATTGCTTTTTACATTTGTGTTCATGTGTATTAATGCTATCGGTTTACAATGACTGCAAATATAATAGCATTCACACAACAGCGGCACTTATTGGCGATGTTTATTGTCTTTTCTCGTTTCGTTGATGCCAGACTTAATCCTCGGAAGGAAGTAGATCTACCGGCGTTTGCCCCTCGTTGTTTAGCAATTCGGGATTCGCACCCAACTCAATCAATCGGCTCGCGATATCGGTAAGTCCGTTTTCAAAAGCATAGTGAAGAGCCGTATTCCCAAACTTATCTTTGTGATTGATTGCAGCTCCGCGTTGGGACAAAAGCAATACAATCTCCTCGGTATCATTGCCGGAAGCAAAAATAATCGGGGTGCGACCGTTGTAGTCCTCACACTCGATCGATGCACCTTTGTCGAGCAGTAGCAAAGCTATTTCGGGAAAACCATCGGCACAAGCAGCATGAAGTGGCGTAGTATCGTAAGCATCGCGAGCGTTTATATCAGCTCCGGCTTGCAACAACAACTCTACAACCTTGAGATCTCGTATCGCTACGGCACCATGCAAGGGCGTATTGCCTCCGTAGTCTGCCTCATTGACAGGAGTGGTTTGCTCAGCGAGCAATTGGACGATACGATTGTAGTTTTGCAAGTAAATTGCTTCGTGCAACGGAGTACCCACATCAGCACCGGCTTCAATGAGCAAACGCGCCATCTCGACCGAATAACCTGCCGTTTCGATCATAATCGAAAAGGCTGTATACATCGACGAAGTGAGCACATTTACTTCAGCTCCCGCAGCAAGCAACATTTGTGTAAGTTCGAAGTTTCTATTCTCTACCGCATAGTGAATGGGTGCCCACCCCTCTTCATCGTATACGTTTGGGTTGGCTCCGGCTTGCAATAAAGCCGCAACGCCCTCGATGTTTCCTTGTCTGCACCAATCGCAAAGTACGCTATTATCCATTTGTGTTTATTTTGCAAATTAAGCGGCAAAGATACAACGAGAGCTCTGTATTCGAGTTATGCCTTACGCCATTTATTAATGAATAGATGCTCGGG
>DLYT01000167.1 GCA_003447595.1 Porphyromonadaceae bacterium | reverse complement strand
TGGGTTGCCATATCCAGAGGTTTCACCGGAGTGATCAGCATCTCGAAATTAAATTTCTCACGCTGCCCTTTCGTCATTGTTCTGGCACCGCAATAAGCAGTAAGTAATACATTGTCTGCCGTATCGGTAACCTTTACGCCACCTTTGTTTTCATTGCCCCACGAAGATGGAAGGTTTAGTTTTCCTTTCGAGTAATAAATATTTACCAACGGACGGTTGTAGTTGTCACCTTTAAACACAAAATTAAGTCCGGCATTTACGTTACCCATCCATATTTTATCCTGATGCTTCTCGGTGTTCCACTTCCAATCGAGCGTTTTTCCTTTGCGAGTTCCACCTTGCAAGCCCATGCCCATGATAAATTGAGATGCATAATCGGTGTAAGGAACTTCAAGACGGATATCTTTTACTTCTACGTTTTGCTTTGCTTCTACCTCTATTTGATAGTTAACGAATCCATCAAACTCCATCTTTCCGGTATAGGTAACCGCAAAATCTTTGTTTGAAGCTTTCGATTCCCACACCACCATACCGCCTTCTTTGCGAATGAAGCGAGGAGCAGAACCTTTTAATTGTTGAACACCGTTGTTCGTTTCGATCACGAAATTCATTTGCTGAGCCAACACATTATTAATACTATTATCGTTGAGCTGATTGGAGCGATCGTATTTTGTAACAATGGCTTTGGGTAAACCAGAACTTCCAAGTTCTAAATATCCTCCAAGGTAATTGATCTTCGTTTTCTCTACAGAAAGATTGGTGTAGGGAGCCGTAGGAGTATTTGCTCGTCCTATGGTTGAGTTGAGCCAAGACAAGCGACTTTTGCGCCAACCTTCATTTGTTCCGTTATTGGGCAATGCCTCTCCCGAAACTTTCAACTGAATCATTACAGGCGATTCTTTACCGGCAGCATTGCGTACAATTGCTTTTCCGGTATAAACTCCGGATGCATTTGTTGGCAGTTGCACACCACACCAAAGTGGTTTTACCGTACCTTTTGCAACTTGTAGTTTCTTGGAAAACTTCTTGCCATCGGCACCAACACCTTCTTGATTAAAGCAGGTTATATTTTCTTTCTTGATACGTTGACCTTTCTCATTTACAAAGTCGTCGAATAATACAATAACATCGTCTATATTTTCGGAAGGAGCATAGACTCCGATTTGCCATGTAAAGAACTCGCCGGGTGAAGCATTGTCTGAAACAACATTACGTAACGACGGATCTTTTTGTAACCAACGACGGGGAATGGAATCGTACACTCTAATATCATGCATTCTGTCTTCGGCAAAACAGAAGTATCCTGAGGCTGGAAGTGACTTTAATAAAGTTGCAACCTCGGATGGTGATGCAAAGTCTCGCATTACACTAGACTCTTCCGCCACAACTCCCGTACGTTGTAAATCTTCAAATGCATTTGTAACACCTTCTTGTGCCCACATATGAAAAGGTAGTAAGGAACACAACAGTGCTGTTTTGATGTAAGTCTTCATTGATTAGTTTTTGTTATTTACCGAAAGCAAATATGAACACTCCTCTCTGCATTAATATTCTTAAACATCCAAAAATTAGACTCAAAAATACACACTGCTAATAATCAATGTATTAAAAATAGCATCTCACAAGTATAAACAAAAACAAAAAGAGCAAACATTGTTTCTTTTCTCTAAAAACATTGTTTGCTCTAACATCTAGCATTCTTTCAATAATACTATTCATGCAGTAGATGAATCATTTTTAATATTTACTTTAACAGTAAACTGGCTAAATCGCGAATGGATTTACGAGCAAGTTTGCCCGACGTTGTCAATGGTATTTCATCTACATACAATATTTGCTTGGGACGCTCGTAGGGCAAAAGCAAATCAAATAGAACTTCTTTGTTTACTTCAAATCCTTGCTTCTCGACCAATAGTACAACAGCTTCTCCAAAACGCTCGTTTGAAACTGCGGTAATCGCAAAAGGAGCTTTCATATAATCAGAAAGCTTGTGCTCAATATCTTCGACAAAGAGCTTTACTCCTCCCGAAATAATTACATTATCCCTACGACCTAAGACTTTGAATTCACAGTCATTTTTGATCTCACAAATATCGTTCGTTTGCAATGACTCACTATTGACACCCGGCGCATAAACGACCAACGTTTCGTCTTCTGACAGTGAAATATTCACACCTTGCATAACTTGATAATACGAGGATGCATCTTTTCCATTTAACTTTCGCAAAGCGATGTGCGATAAAGTCTCGGTCATTCCATAGGTTGAGTAGCAAGCAGAAGTCAATTGCCCGATTCTTGATTCGAGCGATGCACTTACCGCAGCACCTCCAATAATAATAGTTCGAATACAGTTTAAACGTTCTACACCATTCGGACTTTCAAAGGCATTGTAGACTTGCATAGGAATAAGTGCCGCAAAGTCTAATTGTTCGTTCGTTTGCATTACCGGATTCCCGCATGGCGCAATCGGAATCACATTCCAACCGGCAACAAGAGCTCTTACCAAAACCATCACTCCGGCTACATAGTGTACAGGCAAACACAACAGAGCTTTGCATCCTTTATAGAGTTGCAAAGCTTCGCATGTCATCATAGCACTGTGCATCATCTGCTCTTTGTATACGGTTATTGATTTGGGCGTACCGGTAGAACCCGATGTATGCAGTGTCATCGTTGGTATTTCGGCATACCAATCTTTCAAAAAAGACAGAAT
>DLYT01000130.1 GCA_003447595.1 Porphyromonadaceae bacterium | reverse complement strand
CGTCTTTCACCGTCACGACCTTCACCGAATGATTTTCTTTCGCCGAAACCGCCTTCGCGTTTTTCCCCGAAAGATTTTCTGTCGCGACCTCCCGACTTTCTTTCAAAAGTTGGTCTGTTTGATTCGCGTCTTTTGAAGGTTGGCTTTTCTTCTTCTTCCGCAGAAGTAGTAGTTTCTACACCCTCTTCGCTCAAGCGTTGTTTGTATTCTTTCTTTTTACCGTCGAATATCTCGTATTTACGGAATTCACATTCTAGTGAACCGTTGATCAATTTGATGCGTTGAGAAGGACGAAGACCGATTTGATCGAAACACTCATCTTTATAACTCAAGATCCAAGCTTGGTATCCAACAAAGACGTGTTTTAGGCGTTCACCAATCATTTCGTACAAACCAAGTAAGTCTTTCGACGTAATACGCTCACCGTAAGGTGGGTTTGTAATCAAGATGCCAGGGCCGTTGCCCGGTGCTTGTTGATATTGTTGCAAAGGCTTGCATTGTAGGTTGATACATTTGCCAAGACCTGCGCTTTTAATATTGTTTTCTGAAATCTCGATGGCTCTTGGAGAGATATCCGAACCGTAGATTCTGAAGTCGAATTCTTTTTCCTGACTGTCGTCGTTGAAGATTGCATCAAACATTTCGGCATCGAAGTCTTTCCAACGCTCAAATGCGAATTCTTTGCGGTGCACACCCGGAGGGATGTTTAATGCGATCATCGCAGCTTCGATAAGAAGAGTACCTGATCCACACATCGGGTCTACGAAGTTTGATTCGCCTTTCCAGCCTGTTTTAAGGATCATACCCGCAGCCAAAACTTCGTTCAAAGGAGCTTCGTTTTGATCTACACGGTAACCTCTTTTGTGAAGAGACTCACCCGAACTGTCGATTGAGATGGTACAGTCGTTGTGTGAGATATGTATATTAATAATAAGATCAGGATTGTTGATGCGAACAGAAGGTCTTTTTCCTGTTTTTTCTTTGAAATAGTCAACAACAGCATCTTTAGTGCGGTATGCAACAAACTTAGAGTGGTTGAAATCATCTGAGTTGATAACTTCGTCGATTGCAAAAGTAGAACTGTCGTCTAGGTAATTAGACCATTCTATTTTCTTTACATTCTCATAAACCTCGTCCGCATCTTTTGCTTTGAAAGTGTGGATTGGTTTAAGAATACGCAAAGCTGTGCGACAATGGAAGTTTGCTTTATACATCAATTCTTTATCGCCATGGAATGCTACCATTCTACGACCAATTTCGATGTTTTCGGCACCAAGATTCTGTAGTTCTACGGCCAATACGTCTTCCAAGCCATACAAGGTCTTAGCGACCATTTCAAAATTATTACTGTTCATATTTTTTGTTATATCGTTTTTACGTTTTGTTTTATTTCGGAGGCGGGAGCTACATCTTCGCTCACCCATACGTTACCATATATAATAGCACCTTTACCTATTGTAATATTACCAAGAAGCGATGCGTTTGAGTAGACCGTAACATAATCTTCGAGCAACGGATGTCGTCGCTGGTCGGAATGTCGGTTTATAATAGCAGAGTCGGGCTGTCCGGCCAAACTTACTCCCTGATAAAGTCTAACGTGATTTCCAATGATACTGGTTTGACCTATTACAATACCCGTGCCGTGGTCGATTGAGAAATACGAACCAATTTGGGCGGCCGGATGAATGTCTATTCCGGTTTCGGAATGCGCCATCTCCGAAATAATGCGCGGAATGTAAGGAACGCTCAATGTGTAGAGCGCGTGGGCTATGCGATAGTTTACAATCGCCCGTATACCCGGATAGCAGAAGATTACTTCTCCGAGGTTTTGTGCTGCCGGGTCGTTTTGATACGTTGCGTCGATATCGGTTGCAAGCGTTTTACGAATTTCCGGAAGCATGGAGATAAACTTAGCAGCAATCAAAGCTGCGTCATCATGCAACGAGGAACATGCACAATCAGATTTTCTTTTATCGGCGAAACAAAGACCGGCATGTACTTCTTGTTTCAGTATAGCAAATAGCTTTTCCGTATTTACTCCGATATGATTCTGAATCGTTTGCATACTAATCCTAGAGTTACCAAAATAACCCGGAAACAAAACAGCCCTACATAAATCTACTAAATATTTCAAAGCCTCAATAGACGGCAACGAATCGTCGTCATTAAGCTGGTGAAACAGTGATTTATAGGAAGAAGGGTCTGAAAGTTCTTCTATTGTATGCTTGATCAACTCTTTTTGTTCCGTTGATGTCATGCCTTTTGTGTCATTATTTCGTTTGCAAAGGTAGTAATAAAGATTGAGATATAGTTGATAATCTATTAAATAGGATCGCCTTTATGAGGGGCTCCAAATACTTTACAGGTTATTTGATCTAAATTAACTTTCCAAATCTTTACGTTTCTAATGGCCGGATCGGAGTACACAAACTCTTTATCAGAATATTGCCCCATCAGTATGTTAAGTATTTCAATTTTTGCTTCAAAATCTTCAATAAACTCAACTTTACCCCAAGAAATGACACTTTTCGACTTCATTCGATAACTACAAGCCACTTCCGGATGTTGAAATACTAGAGCATGATCAATACTAAAGGTGATACATACTTTAGGATTTCTTTGTATTATATCTATGGAGCGACCGGTTTGTGCCGAGTGCAAATAGACCGTTTTGTCGCGATAACCAAAGTTCATCGGCAATACATAGGGCGTTCCATCCGTATCGGCCAGACCAACGTAACAGACTTTGCAGCGCTTTATAATACTTTCAATATCTTTTAGTTCTGTAACTTCTATTGTTCTCATTTTAGTTATGGTGCTTTCATTTATATTTATTTCTTTACAAAGAAACGAAAAAGTTAGCAGTTTGCATTAGTGAATAAATTCTGTAATCGTTTGCTTAATAAGGGTAATTGCTCTACATTTGCAGCGCTTTTATGGCTATAGGTAGTAAATTTTTTTGAAACATATAAATAACTTAAATTTATTGTCTTATGTGGTTACTTAATTCTTCTATCGGGAGAAAGCTTATAATGAGTTTATCTGGGCTTTTTCTGATTACTTTCCTGATCGTGCACCTGAGCGCGAATCTTTTCATCTTTGGAGGTGAAGAGGCTTATGTTGCAGCGTGTCACTTCATGGAAAATCCTGTAATTATAGCAATGGTTCCTGTACTTGCAGCCGGTTTCATCATCCACATTGTGTACGCATTCATGCTTTCTATGCAAAACATGAAAGCCAGAGGTTCTGAGCGTTATGCGAGTGGAAACAAAACTCCAATTTCATGGGCTTCAAAGAACATGTTGGTTCTAGGTATCTTCCTTTTGTGTTTCCTTGTACTTCACCTAACTCAATTCTGGGCAAAAATGCAGTTGCCATTTTTCTTGGGCGAAGAAGGAGCTAATCCATGGGTGCTTGCTGTAGAAACATTCTCTAATCCTATTTACAGCATTATCTATATCATCGGTATCGCTGCATTGTGGTTCCACCTTACTCACGGTTTTTGGAGTGCATTCCAAACTGTAGGTTTGAACAACAGCATCTGGATTTCTCGTTGGAGAACTTTGGGTAACATCTTCGCTACAGTTGTTTGCCTTGGCTTCATCAGCATTCCTGTTTATTTCTTGTTAGGCTTAGCTGCATAATCAAGTAGATAAGATCCGATTATTATTTCACAAATTGAAATTTCAAAAGATATGACTAAGATAGAATCAAAAATCCCTCAAGGCCCTTTGGCTGAAAAGTGGAGTAATTATAAGGCTCATCAGAAGTTGGTGAACCCAGCAAACAAACGTCGTTTGGATGTAATCGTTGTTGGTACTGGTTTGGCTGGTGCTTCGGCTGCAGCTTCACTTGGTGAAATGGGCTTCAACGTATTGAACTTCTGTATTCAAGATTCACCACGTCGTGCGCACTCTATCGCTGCACAAGGTGGTATCAATGCTGCTAAAAACTATCAAAACGACGGTGACTCAGTATACCGTCTATTCTACGATACAATTAAAGGTGGTGACTACCGTGCTCGTGAGGCAAACGTTTACCGTTTGGCTGAAGTATCAAATAGCATCATCGACCAATGTGTTGCTCAAGGTGTACCTTTCGCACGCGAATACGGCGGTTTGCTAGACAACCGTTCATTTGGTGGTGCTCAGGTATCACGTACATTCTACGCTAAAGGTCAAACTGGTCAACAGTTGTTGTTGGGTGCATACTCAGCATTGAGCCGTCAGGTAGAAAAAGGAAAAGTTAAGCTTTTCACTCGTTACGAAATGGTTGACCTTGTAATCGTTGAAGGTCGTGCTCGCGGTATCATCGCTCGTAACTTGGTAACAGGTAAATTGGAAAGATTCTCTGCACACGCAGTAGTAATCGGTACTGGTGGTTACGGTAACACATTCTTCTTGTCAACAAATGCAATGGGATCTAACGGTTCTGCAGCATGGCAATGTTACAAGAAAGGTGCTTATTTCGCTAACCCATGTATGGCGCAAATTCACCCTACTTGTATTCCTGTACACGGTGAGTTCCAATCGAAACTTACATTGATGTCAGAGTCTCTTCGTAACGATGGTCGTATCTGGGTTCCTAAAAAGAAAGAAGATGCTGAAGCGATCCGTAAAGGAACGTTGAAACCAACGCAAATCAAAGAAGAAGACAGAGACTACTATTTGGAAAGACGTTACCCTGCATTCGGTAACCTTGTACCACGTGACGTTGCATCTCGTGCAGCGAAAGAACGTTGTGACGCAGGTTTCGGTGTTGGTGCAACAGGTCTTGCTGTATATCTTGACTTCTCAGACGCTATCAACCGTCTAGGTCGTGATGTAGTAGCAGCTCGTTACGGTAACTTGTTCCAGATGTACGAAAAGATTGTTGATGACAATCCATACGATACTCCGATGATGATTTATCCTGCTATCCACTACACAATGGGTGGTATCTGGGTAGATTACGAATTACAAACATCAATCCCAGGTTTGTTCTGTATTGGTGAAGCAAACTTCTCAGACCACGGTGCAAACCGTCTAGGTGCATCAGCATTGATGCAAGGTCTTGCAGACGGATACTTCGTACTTCCATATACAATCCAAAACTACCTTGCTGATCAAATCCGTGTACCTCGTTTCAGTACAGATCTTCCTGAGTTCGTTCAGGCTGAGAAAGAAATCAACGATCGTATCGCGAAATTGATGAACATCAAAGGTAAGCGTTCGGTAGACTCGATCCACAAAGAGCTTGGTCTTGTAATGTGGGATTTCGTAGGTATGGGACGTAACAAAGCAGGCTTGGAAACAGCTATCGCTAAGATTAAAGAAATTAAGAAAGAATTCTGGACAAACGTATTCATCCCAGGTTCTGGCAGCGACTTGAACACTGAGCTTGAAAAAGCACTTCGTGTAGCAGACTTCATCGAAATCGGTGAGTTGATGGCACTAGATGCTTTGGATCGTGAAGAGTCATGTGGTGGTCACTTCCGTGAAGAATATCAAACTCCAGAAGGTGAAGCACTTCGTCAAGATGACAAGTTCTCTTATGTAACTTGCTGGAAATATGCAGGCGACAATCAAGAGCCTGAAATGTTGAAAGAAACTCTTGACTATGAATTCATCGTTCGTCAACAACGTAACTACAAAGCTTAATTTCAAAAGAAGATCTTAAAATGGAAAAGACTATTAATATTACGCTAAAGGTATGGCGTCAGAGAGGCCCTAAAGAAAAAGGCACTTTCGAAACATTTGATCTGAAGAATATCTCTACAGACAGCTCATTCCTTGAAATGATGGATATCCTTAACGAGCAGTTGGTAGGACAAGGCAAAGAGCCTATCGTATTCGACCACGACTGTCGCGAAGGTATCTGCGGTATGTGTTCACTATATATCAACGGTCACCCACACGGGCCAGACGAAGATATCACAACTTGTCAGTTGCACATGCGTAAATTCAAAGATGGCGAAACAATCACTATTGAGCCATGGCGTTCGGCAGGTTTCCCTGTGATCCGTGACTTGATGGTAGACCGTGGAGCATTCGAGAAAATTATGCAAGCAGGTGGTTACGTTTCTGTAAACACTGGTGGTATTCCTGATGCAAACGCAATTCCAATCTCTAAGATTGACGCAGACGAAGCAATGGACTCAGCTTCTTGTATCGGTTGTGGTGCTTGTGTTGCTGCATGTAAGAATGGTTCTGCTATGTTGTTCGTTTCAGCAAAAGTAAGCCAACTTGCACTTCTTCCACAAGGTAAAGTTGAAAGAGCACAACGTGCTAAATCAATGGTTGCTAAAATGGACGAACTAGGTTTCGGTAACTGTACTAACACACAAGCATGTGAATTGGAATGTCCTAAAAACGTTTCAATCTCTAACATCGCTCGTTTGAACCGTGAGTTCTTGTGTGCTAAATTGAAAGACTGATCTTAATAGATTTTGATCATATAGAAACTCCCTCTCGGATTATTCCTTGAGGGAGTTTTTTTTTGCTTCCTCCTAACCAACACACTGATTGAAAGTTGTACACTTTTTACAACTCAAAAATAAAGTATATCTTTGTGAGTATAAACAAGAAAACAGATAAGAACAATGTCTATTATTATAAAGGAAGTCACTACTCCCAAAGAACTTAAACAATTTGTAAAGTTCAATATAGAGCTTTATAAAAATCATCCCTACCACGTACCGGGCATTATTGAAGAAGAAATAACGACACTGAGTAAGGATAAAAATCCGGCATTCGACTTTTGTGAATCAAAATACTTCCTTGCGTATAAAGACGGAAAGATAGTAGGCCGTATTGCCGCTATTATCAATCATAAAACCAACGAAATATGGAAACAGTCGCATGGTCGATTCGGTTTTATCGACTTCATCGACGATCTTGAAGTTTCGGGCGCATTGCTCAAAGCTGCAGAAGAATGGGTAAGATCAAAAGGACTGGATGCGATACACGGACCGATGGGATTCACCGATCTAGACCATGAAGGGATGTTGGTAGAAGGCTTTGATCAACTAGGCACCATGGCAACCATCTACAATCACCCTTACTATCCACAGCACCTTGAGAAGCATGGATACATCAAAGATCAAGACTGGCACGAATTCAAAATATTCATTCCGGAAGCAATTCCCGACAAGCATAAGCGCATCTCTGAGATTGTGATGAAGAAATACGGACTGATCATCAAGAAGTTTAAGAAGACTAAAGATGTGTGGCCGTATGCACAAAAGATTTTCGATTTGCTCAATACCGCTTATAGCCAGCTATACGGTTATTCACCACTTTCGCAAAAGCAAATCGAGTACTACATCAAGATGTATATCCCGATGCTTCGTTACGACATCGTAACATTGATTGTACGTGAAGAAGACGACGAAGTAATCGGTGTAGGGGTAACCATTCCGAATTTGTCTAAAGCATTGCAAAAAGCAAAAGGAAAATTATTCCCATTCGGATTTATCCATTTATTAAAAGCTCTTTACGGTAAAAATAAAGTTGTAGATTTGTTATTGATAGGTGTACACCCCGAATATCAAAACAAAGGGGTAAACGCATTGTTGTTTTATGATCTGATCCCTGCATTCAGAAAGAACGGTTACGAATATGCAGAGAGTAATCCCGAACTAGAGTCGAACGACAAAGTACAAGCACAATGGGATTATTTCAGAAAAGAGCAACACAAAGCCAGACGTGCATTCATTAAGAATCTAAAATAAGGAGAAGAGACTCACATGCAAGAAATCAATTCTGAAAATAACAAACAAGTAGCATATTCTGAAGACGATATCAAGACGCTTGATTGGATGGAGCACATCCGCAGGCGTCCGGGTATGTATATCGGTAAGCTCGGAGACGGTACTTACTCCGACGATGGTATTTACGTATTGCTAAAAGAAGTTCTCGACAACTCGATCGACGAATACATGATGGGTTATGGAAAAACCATCGAAGTGCGACTCGAAGAGGGCGAAGTAACAGTACGTGACTTTGGTCGTGGGGTGCCGCTTGGGAAAGTTATTGATGTATCCTCCAAAATGAATACGGGAGCAAAGTACGACTCAAAGGCTTTTAAAAAGTCGGTAGGTCTCAACGGGGTAGGTATCAAAGCCGTAAATGCGCTTTCTACTTACTTCTGCATCCAGAGTTTTCGTGAGGGAGAAACCAAGCGTGTAGAGTTTTGCTGTGCTCACATCACCAGCGAATCGGGTATCGAAAAGAGCGAAGAGATGAACGGAACCATGGTACAGTTTCGTCCCGATGCCTCTATCTTCAAAGAATACAAATACAAAGACGAATACATCGAGTCGTTGTTGAAGAATTACGTATTTCTAAATTCCGGACTTACGATCCTTTTCAACGGTAAGAAGTTTTATTCGCGCAACGGACTGGTCGACTTGTTGAATGAAAACATGACCTCCGATCCGCTTTATCCGATCATACACCTGTCGGGCGAAGACATCGAGATTGTAATCACCCACAGTAATCAATACGGCGAAGAGTATTACTCGTTTGTCAACGGTCAGCACACCACACACGGAGGTACACATCTTACCGCGTTTCGTGAAGCAACCTCTCGCGTGATCAAAGAGTATTACAATAAGAACTTCGAATATTCAGACATTCGTAACGGAATCGTCGCGGCCATCAGCGTAAAAGTAGAAGAGCCGGTATTCGAATCACAAACCAAAACAAAGCTCGGATCCAAAGACATTGCACCCGATGGCATGTCGATCGCCAAGTTTGTCGGCGATTTCCTCAAGAAAGAACTCGACAACTACCTGCACAAGCACGGCGAAACCTCAGAGATTCTTTACAAAAAGATTCTTGAGTCGGAGAAAGAACGCAAAGCCATTGCCGGAGTAACCAAGTTGGCCCGTGAGCGCGCCAAGAAAGCAAACTTGCACAACAAGAAGTTGCGCGACTGCCGTTTGCACTTCAACGACAACAAAGGAGAGAAGCTCGACGAGACGTGTATTTTTATTACCGAGGGAGACTCGGCCAGTGGTTCCATTACCAAAAGCCGTAACCCTAACTATCAAGCCGTATTCTCGCTTCGCGGTAAGCCGCTCAACTCGTTTGGCCTTACCAAAAAGATTGTATACGAAAACGAAGAGTTCAACTTGTTGCAAGCTGCATTGAATATCGAAGACGGGCTCGAAGGCTTGCGTTACAACAAGGTAATCATCGCAACCGATGCCGATGTCGACGGTATGCACATTCGCCTCTTGTTGATCACCTTCTTTTTGCAGTTCTTCCCCGATTTGATCAAGAAGAACCATGTTTATATCCTTCAAACACCGCTATTCCGCGTACGTAATAAAAAGGAAACGATTTATTGCTACAGCGATGAAGAACGTGTGGCTGCCATCGAAAAGTTGGGACCAAAGCCCGAGATTACCCGATTTAAAGGACTTGGAGAGATCTCGCCCGATGAGTTTCGCAACTTTATCAACGAAGACATCCGTCTCGACCCGGTGCGCATGAAGAAAGAAGACTCGGTAAAGGAGATGTTGGAGTTCTATATGGGCAAAAACACGATGGAACGACAAACGTTTATCATCGACAATCTCGTGGTAGAAGAAGACCTCGCATAAGCAATAACACAACGACGAAAAATATAACGCATGAAACGTGCACTATTTCCCGGAACGTTTGATCCCTTTACCAAAGGGCACGACTCCATCGTGAAGCGTTCGCTCAATCTGGTAGATGAGTTAATAATCGCAATCGGTATAAACGATATGAAGCGCACACTGTTTACACTAGAAGAGCGATTGCAGACGATCAGAGATCTCTATGCCGACGATCCACGCGTAAAGGTGGCGGCATACGATAATCTGACGGTCGATTTTGCCAAAGAGCAAGACGCAGCTTTCATCATTCGCGGCGTAAGATCGGTGTTTGACTTTGAATACGAAAAGAACATCGCCGACATCAATCGGAAAATATCCGACGTAGACACGATGATCTTATTTACCGATGTAGAATATGCGCACATCAGCTCCTCTGTAGTGAGAGAATTGTATCGATTTGGTAAGGATGTTTCGGAGTTTCTTCCGAAGAAAAATCAGTAAATTAAGTTATGAAGCACAAGTTAATCTTTTTACTTCTTTCCGTTGTGTCGCTATCGGCATTTGCGCAACCAAGCAATCAAGACGGACGAAAACTATCCATGGCACTATATGCAATCTCTAGTTTGTATGTAGACTCTGTAAACAACACAAAACTCGTTGAAGACGCGATACGCGGAATGCTTGATAAGCTCGATCCGCACTCAACATATACCGACGTTGAAGAAACAAAAGAACTGACCGCCCCGTTGCAAGGTAATTTCGACGGCATTGGCATTCAGTTCAACATGCTTACCGATACGCTTTACGTGATTCAGGTAATTCCCGGCGGACCCTCAGAGAAAGTGGGTCTTATGGCAGGCGACCGCATCATCATGGTAAACGATACCGTGATCTCGGGCGTGGATATGAAAACAAGCGACATTATGAGTAGATTGAAAGGTCCTAAGGGATCACAGGTTTCAGTCAAAGTAATGCGTAATAACAAACCCGAGCTTATCGAATTCAAAATCATACGTGATAAGATTCCTATTCACAGCCTCGACGCTGCCTTTATGGTAGATAAAGAGACCGGTTATCTCAAGCTGAATCGCTTTGCCGCTACTACCGGCGACGAAATCAAAGATGCATTGGCTACCTTGAAGAAGCAAGGAATGAAAAACTTGATTCTCGATTTGCAAGGCAATGGTGGTGGCTATTTAAACGCAGCTATTGAACTAGCCGACGAGTTTTTGGGTAACAACGAACTGATCGTGTATACCGAAGGACGCGAGCAACCACGCGAAGATGCCAATGCTTCGAGCAAAGGACAATTCGAGCAAGGCAAACTCATTGTATTGGTAGATGAAGGTTCGGCCTCTGCGAGTGAAATCGTGAGTGGAGCCATTCAAGATTGGGATCGCGGTGTTATTGTAGGACGTCGTACCTTTGGTAAAGGTTTGGTGCAAAAACCACTTCCTTTGCCCGACGGTTCTTTGATTCGCCTAACCGTAGCCCGTTATTACACGCCAACCGGCCGTTCTATTCAAAAGCCGTATGTAAAAGGCGACAGTGAAGACTATATGATGGACTTCAACGAACGCTTCAAACATGGTGAAATGATGAACCAAGACAGTATCAAGTTTGCCGATTCGTTGCGCTACGAAACGCTTAAAAACAAACGTATTGTTTACGGCGGCGGAGGCATTATGCCCGACGTATTTATTCCGCTCGATACCACCTTGTTCACCAACTACCATCGCAACTTGTTGGCACAAGGCTTGATCAACCGCGAAGCGATGAACGTAATGGATCGCAGCCGAAACGAACTCAAAGCCGCTTATAAAACAAGCGAAGCATTTGCCAA
>DLYT01000075.1 GCA_003447595.1 Porphyromonadaceae bacterium | reverse complement strand
TTATCATGCAGTACATCTGCACAGTTACTATTCTTTTCTATAATTCTTCTGCTTCGAGACAAGATTGCTTCTCGAAGCAGTTGTGGTTCAATAACCTCTACACTATCTGCAAAACCAAGTAATAGTGTCTCAAATTCATAATTTGGAACGAGTTTCAAACGAATGACAATTGTACCTTCATCGCTTAAATCTTTTAACTCAGTTTGTGACGGGTGAAATGGTTTTGATGCAATGTAGTTATATCTTTTCCTATCAATTCTTAATGTGATTTTTTCGGGCTCCTTTTTATAGGGTACTGTTACTCCAATTACATCATAAAAATATTCGTTAAAGTTAATATTCTTATTATCTATGAACACTACTGTTGTTGGTTCAAAACTCACGATACGATCAATTGCCATATTCATAACCTTATCTTGCCCATCAATATGACTTAATCCAAATAAGAACCAGCGATTATTATATTGCTTCAAGAAATAGGGATGCAATATATATTCATTAGCCTCTTCAAAGGCTGCTTTATATTTAATACTTAAAACCTGCTTATTGATGATTGCATTGAAAAGTGCGGTGAAATGTTCAATACCTCTTAAATATGGGTTTTGCTCAAAACAGACTACACTATCTACATTTGCTTTTAATTTAAAGGTATCTTCCAAACGTGTAAGCACCTCATCCATCCAATCAAATTGTGGTAGTCCTTTGAAACGATTGAGCATCAATATTGTATCTTTAAGCTGTTCTGCTTCGGTCTGGCTAAGAGGCTGCTTATCTATTGAAAAATTCTTATCAGTGTAACGATAATATTTCTTCTTTCCATCATCTATCTTATCTAATTCAATAGCATATCCCACATCACTCTCCATAAATTTAATATCCTCAAACAGTTGACGTCTTTTTATGCCATCTGTTTTGCCGCTAAAGTCATAGATAGCATTATTACAGGCCTCAATGAGGTCATCAATATAAAATCTACGTCCAAAGTTACTAAAGCATCTATCTAATGCCTTATAGCGTATCACTGCGTGTTTGTTTGTTGCCATAGTTTTTTCTTCTAAACAATTCAGAGGTAACTTAACCCAATCTAAATATAAAAGAGGGCTTCTTCAATTAATTTGCACTTATCAATAATAGATATTTGATGTCCCCATGGAATAGAAAAGATATTGCTTTCTAATTTTGCAACAGCTTGTTGCAAAATTGTATCATGCTGACTATAACACAGATAAAAGGATTTACAGTAACGAAGGTTACGCGGAGAGAAACCTGTTGCATCGGGAAACTCTTCTATTAAATCCTTGCTCAATTGAATAAAGAAGCCGTTACCCCATTTACTTTCTTGTTGTTTCTTACAAATCTCTTCTCCAAGATGCCAATAAAGCCTCAACAGTTCTTCATTCACTTTTACTGAAGCTTTTATTTGACTGCTGCGAATCTTCAGTTTAATATCCGACAGCCAACTCTTATAGGTAGTATCTATTTTTATCAACTCACTCATTTTATGCATTTTTTGGAGGTAATGGTTACATACACTATTTTACAATTCGCTTATTTTGTATTGGGTGTAGCCCTCATAATAATAGCTATTATCTATCCCCTTCACATACAACTCTCGGTCATTAATGTGGTCGGTTAAAGCTTGCTTTAAAAGATGTTTTATCTCAATATCTTTTATTGGACTACGCTCTATTACCATTAAATAATCTTCGTTATCTACTCTACTCCAATCCACCACCTTACTCAATTCTTTACGGAACTTACCTGTCTCTAAACTTGTAAGCAAACCTTTGTCATACAATTCTAAAGCCTTTTGCTTGCTTATTTTCTCCTCTTGGCGGGCAAGTTCAGACGGATCTGTTATTCCTAATCTATTTTCAAGTATCATATTATTTAATAAGTAAGAAACAAATCAATTCAAAATTATCAAATCCACTAAGTAAGATTGAAACAGATTGCATCAATAAGCGTTAACCGCACCAAAAAAATTCCTAACTTTTTTACAAGCCATGCTTGGCTGCTTTCTCTTTCATTTAAAATCAGTTTTAGCTTATTTCAGCTCCATAAGATTAATAATTGATGTAATACAAAAATAATGGAAATTTTACGATAAAGAGCAATCGTTCTATCATTATTTTTACCTACCTGACAATTTTATTGTGACAATCAGGAGTAACGAATATCCAAATAGTTAGTACTTGGGGAGATACTTAAAATCACACTTTCTCACCCCATCACACCCTTCTACAATATTTACAAAACTTCAAATTTTAAAGTGCTTGGGGATTGCCTAAGCTATAAAACCTGTTTTTTGCAAAGAAAAAACGGGTTTTTTATGCGAGAAAAACGGGTTTTTTATAAGCAGTAATTGGGTTTGTTGCAAAATGGCCTTAGAGACTATTCTGAGAGGGGTAGTCACTTTTCAGGAAATGAGTTATAGATATTTACAAACAAATGGCATTGGGTATAAAAGCAGAGCCTCAATCAACGGTTTTTCTGTACCGATGGTTGAGGCTCTATGTCATTTTATTTATTAGGGTGATGACTGCTCTACTCTACTAAAGTGAATCCGCCTTGGGGCTGAATGGTTATTTTTAGTTTACCGTTTTTGTCTACTGTTAGGGTTTTCAACTGGGGCTCCATCTGGCGATTGTCGGTGTAGCATGATACTTTTCGACCGGCTAGCATGGGCAAATTCAGTTCTGTGGTAAGCGGCTGAGTGGTGGCATTGATGCCGGCCACATACCACTGATTGCCGTGGCGACGGGCTACAACGGCATATTTCCCGGGATAACCGTCAATGTATTTCACCTCGTCCCAAGTGGTGGGTACAGCCTTCATAAAGTCGATGCAGACTGCCGGAGCGTCGGTGAGGTTGTTGGGGGCTAAGGCAAAGTTCTGTATGGGGTTCTGAAAAAGAATGGCTGTGGCCAACTGAAATGCATCGGAGGTGCGACGGGTATTCCCGGCATCATTACTTCTATGCATCCGCTTGTTGAGGAATGTTCCACCAAACTCCATACTGCCCACGGCATTGCGAATAAAGGGGTGAAGGGTTGCATTTTCTGCTTCTACATCGCAGAAGTGTTGATCGAAAATTAGGTTCTCGGAAGCCAATACGGCTTCGCTACCTACATAGTTGGGATACATACGTTCCCACCCACGTGGAAGGGTACATCCGTGAAATATCACCATCAAGCCATGATCGTCTGCGTCGCTCAATATGTCTTCGTAAAGACGCATTGTTTCTTGCTTGTCACCGCCGAAAAAGTCTACTTTGATGCCTTTCACACCTTGACTTTGCAACCACTTCATCTCGCGCTTGCGCACTATGGCATTGTCCATTTTGTTGATGGGACCTTGCTCAATGTCGTTCCAATAGCCGCTTGAACTGTACCATAAAAATAGGTCTACTCCTTTGCTTTGCGCATAGTTAATTAAATCCTCCATGCGTTTATGACCAATGTTGGTATCCCACCAGTTATCTATCAAAGCGTACTCATAGCCCATATCGGCTGCCAAATCGATGTATTTTTTGAGGTCTTGGTAGTTGATGCTATCGTCTTGCCACAAAATCCAACTCCAAGTACCTCGTCCCATCTTATAGTGATGTTGAGTGGTGTATAGTGGGTCTACTACATCCCAGGGGATGGTGGTTTCTACAATGGGAGCTAAAGTTTCGCCTACGGTGATGGTACGCCAAGGAGTTGATCCGGGCAGTGAGAAAGCGGGTTCTATGGTTCCGTTTCCATTGTTTTCTTCGGCCATTGGAAATGCAACGGTATATAATCCTTGACTATAGTCGCTTAGATGCGAACCGCAATAGCGGCTGTCTACTCCGGTTTCGCTGATGAGCACCCAACCGTCATTGCCTACTCTAAACAGTGCGGGGAAAGTGTATCCGTGACCAAATTTAGAGGCTTGGTTTTGGTTACCATCAATCACATACTCCTCTTCGTAGCTGGGCTTGGTGCGTTTCCAACCAATCATCGCATCGCTTTGTGGAGTTAAGAAGGTGGTTGATTGTGGTGGCAAACGGTAGCCGGTGTTTTCTTGATAGACTCTGACACTGCCGGTTTCGCCTTGACGGGGCAAGGTGTAGCGAAAAGCGATATCATTATTGCTTACACGAAAGGTTATATCAACCTCTTGTCCTGCTTTATTCTTGAAGAGACATACCAGTTGATTGGCTTGGTAATGAATGCTCGATTGCTTGATGCGATCTTGCTGATAAGTGGTATCAATTGTGCTTGTCTTGGCACTGATGAGCTGCATTGCTTGGGCGAAATCACCAATATTGGTCTTGAGTCCTAAGGGCGATGATTCGAGCATCGGTTTATGGTTGTAATCTACCGAATAGGTGAGGTTTCCGGCGTTGCAGGTCACTGTCACTTGTAGCAAGCCATTGGGACTAGTTACAATCTCTGTTTGCGCTGATAATGGCAAGGTGGCTCCAATCAAAAAGAGCAGTGAGATTAGTTTGTTCTTCATACGTAAATAGATTTATTATCAATAAAGTGTATTTTATACAATCAAAGGTGATGCAAAAATAATAAATCTTATGAATAAACAACTACCTATGTCAACAAATTGGAATAATAATAGAGTTACCGCTTTACAATCTCTCTATATTGAGTCGGTGTCTGGTTTGTGACACGCTGAAACTGCACACTAAAGTGAGAGAATGAGTTAAAACCTACATTCAGAGCAACCTCGGCAATGGGTAAATCAGTGGTATGGAGTAGCTGACAGGCTTTTTCGATGCGCACCCGGTTGATGTACTGAAACAGGGTGTAGCCACAGGCTTTCTTAAAAGTGCGACACAGTGCAGATGGGTTTTGGTTGGCATATTTTGCGATTTGCTCTAATGTGATATCATGCTCAAAGTGATCATAGATATAATTGAAAGCTCGCTCTATAGGGGTATGGTAATTGCCTTTTTGCAAAGGTTGTTCTTGTTCGGGGTTGGTCACCAGGCGTTCTACCGTAGGGTCATTTTCCAACAGATGCAGAATTTGGAACAAGCAACTCATCTTTTCGAAACCGGAAGAACGGACCAACTTGGCACACAGGTTAGACACTTTGCGATGAAGCAACGATGAGTTGAATTGATACCCATATTGACTATCATGGATAAATTGCATGGCATTGGCCAATTCGGGGATGGACTTATAAGGACTTAGTAGCGAGGTAGGAATATGAATGACAGAGCCTTCAATATCTGTTGAAAAATTCATGATGCCGTGTGGGATGTCGCTACCCAACATCAATACCGTTTGCGAGTTAATCGATTTGAGCACTCCATTTATCATAAACCCGGCCTCACCCCGTTTTACTATGATTATTTGGTAGCAGTTGTGATAATGATACCTCTTAAATGGTTTATCATTACTTCCTATTCCTACGGTCTTCACTTCGGCTATTTTATGGAATTTATTTACGATTAAGTTTTCAACGGCTTGAGACATTATCGGTCAATATTAAGAATACTATTGCAAATATAGTAAACTATTTGCAATAGTATTCACTTTATCTTTGCAGAAAAAAGATGAAAGATAAAAGTTTGTACCGTTTTAACTATTTGCTATCACTTACTGCCTTAATAGCTCTGATTAGTAGCATCTTACTCGAATGTATTCATGGATCGGTCTTCTTAGGCTTAGTTTTTCGTTTTTGGGTGTGGCTGCATGTGGCATGTTGCTCTTTGCTGATGCTGATGATTGGATATCATCTCTATATTCATGGTCGAATGCGTTATGTTAAAGCAACTCAGTGGCTCACTGTTTTGGGAGCTATTACCTTAGTGACGGGCCTTATTGCCACGGTTGTTTTTTGTTTGCCTCAGGGTTCTCATGTAGTGGGTGGTATTCATGGCAAACTGGGATTGGTTGCAATGGTCTTGATGGTATTGCATTTTCGGAAACGACTGCGTTGGTTTAAAAACCGTAAAGCGGGGAAAGCCTTTGCACCCCGGGTAGATGTTGCTCGCTGTATAGGATGCAAGCGTTGTATCAAGAAGTGTCCGGCTTCGGTTTTTATCATCAAAGATAAGAAGGCTGCTACACATCACGAGTTGTTTTGCCTGCAATGCATGAAGTGCGTGGAGCTTTGCCCTAAAAAGGCCATAAGCTGATGGTTTACCTCAAAAAGAAAGATGCGGTATTGCTGCATTCAGAATTTGAATGTGCAATGCCGCATCTTCTTGTTTAGGCAATAAGCCGGTTACTTTTTAGCAGCCGGTTTCGATTGCGTTTTTTTCTTTCTGCGCCAAAAGTCACCGTTGGCTTTGCTTCCGCGCCACACTTTGTTTTCTTTGGCTTTGGCCTTTATCTCTTCGGTCTTCACGGTTTGAGCTTTTACTCCCGACTCTGTCACAAAGGGATGGTTTTCAATCACCGGAATTTGACGACCGATAAGCTTTTGGATATCTTTTAAGTAAGGCATCTCTTCTGACTCACAGAATGAGATGGCTACTCCGTTGTGTCCGGCACGGCCGGTACGACCGATACGGTGCACATAGGTTTCGGGCACATTGGGCAACTCATAGTTGATGACGTGCGATAGCTGATTTACGTCGATACCACGCGCAGCAATATCGGTTGCAATCAATACACGGATGGCGCGCGCCTTGAAACCGTTCAACGCACGCTGACGGGCGTTTTGCGATTTGTTGCCGTGAATGGCTTCGGCTGTGATGCCGCTTTTATTCAAAATCTTGGCAACTTTGTCGGCACCGTGCTTGGTACGTGTAAAGACAAGCAGCGACTCAATTTCGGGATTCTTCAACAAGTGCAACAGCAGGTCTTTCTTCTCTTTCTTCTCTACGTAGTAAACCGACTGATCGATAATTTCTACTGTAGACGATACGGGAGTTACTTCAACTTTTGCCGGATTGGTTAGCATCGAAGAGGCCAACTTCTCAATTTCGGGTGGCATGGTAGCCGAGAAAAAGAGAGTTTGACGCTTTGCCGGAATAAGTTTCAACACCTTCTTGATGTCGTGAATGAAACCCATATCCAACATACGATCGGCTTCGTCGAGCACAAAGAAGTCGAGCCCTTTGAGCGAAATGAAACCTTGCGATTGCAAATCGAGCAAACGTCCCGGAGTGGCTATTAATACTTGTACACCTTGACGCAAGGCATCGGTTTGAGGTTTTTGAGCTACACCGCCAAAAATCACGGTATGTTTCAATCCTGTATATTTCTCGTATGCATCAAAGCACTCGCCAATCTGAATAGCAAGCTCGCGCGTGGGAGTTAAAATCAGTGCTTTGATTCCTTTGGTTTTATCCGATTTATAAAGTTGCTGAAGGATAGGTATAGAAAATGCGGCTGTTTTGCCTGTACCTGTTTGAGCGCATCCTAACAAGTCTCTCCCCGACAGTATTACAGGGATTGCCTGCTCTTGTATGGGAGTGGGATTCTCGTATCCCGTTTGTTTTAGAGCTTTCAAAATGGGCTCTATCAATGATAATTCTTTAAATGTCATTTCAAATAATTAAATGGTCCGCCTGACCATAGCTGTTTATATTGGCTGCAAAGTTACTACAAAAAAGTGAAATGCGGAAAGATATAGTGATAGAATTGAGTTACAAGGGTTTTGGTTGAAGTGGCGATAATCCGTGAAGCCATTACAATCCCTGCCGAAGCCAAATCCTGACGCCGCTACGTTACTTGTTCGTAACCATGCCCGAAAATGCGACAAACGGGTACGAATAGCGAAACAAGGCTCTAAGGAATAGTGAGTTATCCATAACTCATGCGAAAAATCAGGTTACGGAAAAAGATTGCGCCGTTCCTCCCCGTTTTGCGTACCAACACCGGACTCTTCACCAACTAATTTTGAAACCCAAAAATTAAGGACAATGAAGAGTACATTTTCAGTAATCTACTACCTCAAGCGTCAGGTAGTGAAAAAGGACGGGACAGTTCCCGTCATGGGACGCATCACGGTGGACGGCAGCCAGACACAGTTCAGCTGCAAACTGACTGTCGATCCGAAACTGTGGGACACCAAAGGTGGACGTGTCACGGGCAGAAGCACGGCGGCACTCGAAACGAACCGTATGCTTGACAAGATGCGGGTACGCATCAACAGGCATTATCAGGAAATCATGGAGCGTGACAACTTCGTCACGGCGGAGAAGGTGAAGAACGCCTTTCTCGGACTGGAACACCGCTACCACACGCTGATGCAGGTGTTCCGCCAGCACAACGAGGACTACGAGAAGCAGGTGGAGGCAGGCATGAAAGCCAAAGGCACGCTGCTGAAGTACCGCACCGTTTACAAGCACATGCAAGAGTTCCTCGACATCCGCTACCATGTGAAGGACATCGCCCTAAAAGAGCTTACCCCGGCTTTCATCTCCGACTTCGAGATGTTCCTGCGCACGGACAAGCACTGCTGCACCAATACCGTGTGGCTGTACGTCTGCCCGTTACGGACGATGGTATTCATCGCCATCAACAACGAGTGGCTGACGCGCGACCCGTTCCGCGAGTATGAAATCAAGAAGGAGGAAACAACACGCAGTTTCCTGACCAAAGATGAGATCCGCCTGCTGATGGAGGGGAAACTGAAAAACGCCAAACAGGAATTGTACCGCGACCTCTACCTGTTCTGCGCCTTCACGGGGCTGTCGTTCGCGGATATGCGCAACCTTACGGAAGAGAATATCCGCACCTACTTCGACGAACACGAGTGGATAAACATCAACCGCCAGAAAACGGGCGTGGTGTCCAACATCCGCCTGCTCGACATCGCCAACCGCATAATCGGCAAATACCGGGGACTGTGCGGGGACGGCAGGATATTTCCCGTTCCGCATTATAACACGTGCCTTGCCGGTATCCGTGCCGTCGCCAAGCGTTGCGGCATCACCAAGCATATCACGTGGCATCAGAGCCGCCACACGGCAGCCACGACGATATTCCTCTCCAACGGTGTTCCCATCGAAACGGTCAGCTCCATGCTCGGACACAAGAGCATAAAGACGACGCAGATTTACGCAAAGATAACCAAAGAGAAGCTCAATCAGGACATGGAGAACCTTGCCGCAAGATTGAACGGCGTCGAGGAATTTGCAGGTTGCACCATCTAAAAAGAAAAGCCATGAAACGTGACACAATCATCATCGAGGACAAGGCAGTCAGCGTAACCGGTAACGACGTGTGGATGACCGCCACCGAAATAGCCGGATTGTTCCATACGACCGTCCCGGCAGTGAACGCCGCCATCAGAGCCGTCCGCAAGTCGGACGTGCTGAACGACTACGAGGTGTGCCGCTACATGCAGCTTGAAAACGGGCTGCACGCGGACGTGTACGCCCTTGAAATCATCATCCCGGTCGCTTTCAGGGTGAATACCTACAACACCCACCTGTTCCGCACATGGCTGGTGGGAAAGGCACTCTCACAAGAGAAACGGCAGACATACGTGATGTTCATACAGAACGGAAAAGCCGGGTATTGCTGATTGCACATACCCCATAAGACAAGTAAACGGGTAGCACCACAAAAGGTGTCACCCGTTTACTTTTTCATGAAACCGCCTCACTCCAGCGGCTTGCGGTAGTTCGCTTCCAGTACCCCGCGCAGCCCCGTTTCCGGGTAAAGCACCTTCCCTCCCAAAAGTATGAAGGGCAACACGCGGTTGTTGCGGTATTCCTGCAAGGTGCGCCGGCTCACACGGAGCAGTTCCGACACCTCGCCGTCCGTCAGGTAACGTTCCCCGTCCAGCGGAGGACGGTAGCTTTCCAGAAATGCGGACAGCCATTTCGAGCCTTTGCGCATATCCTGCACCACAGAGGCTATCGGCTCGTCTTCCATCGTAAAAACATCGTTGTTCTCGTTCATCATAACTTCGGATTCAGTGGGTGAATAAATCAAATCATCTGCCGTGCGGATAGAGCGTGCCGACAAGCGGTATCAGCCGCTTCACCTCCTCTGGCTTGTAATAGAACCTGCGGTTTATCTGCGAGTAGCCGATAAGCCGCCTGTCACGCAGCGTCTGCAACGTGCGCGGGCTTATTCTCAACTGCCCGCAGACCTCCTCGCCCGTGAGCCATCTTTCCATGCGCCCCGTGTCGCTTTTGCGCCTCAGGGCGGCGACCTTCTCCGAGAGTGCGCCGAATGCCGCCACCATCATCTCGAAAGTCTTTTTCTCGATAGATACTATTTCCATATTCATGTCATTTAGAGTTTGCCGCAAAGGTAACGAAACGGCATACAAGACGTATCGTTTTCCGCTGAAAGGCTGCCTGTTGCGCCGTTTGACCGGGTTACGGAGCCATCTTCCGCAAAAATCTTACGTGAGTCACGTAGTGAGTTGTTAAAGCCCCTTTTGTTTATTGCCGAATTTTGTCGCAGAAACAAAAAGAAAGGACTGAACATGAAAGTGATAACAATGGAAAGTTCCGCCTACAAGGAGATGATGGCGCAGATTGCGAACATCGCAGGGTACATCCGCGAGGCAAGGGACGAGAAGAAACGGAAGCGGGAAACCGAAGACAAGCTGCTTGACACGGCACAGGCGGCGAAGATGCTCAACGTGAGCAAGCGCACCATGCAGCGTATGCGCACCGACCACCGTATCGAGTATGTGGTGGTACGCGGAAGCTGCCGCTACCGCCTTTCCGAGATACTGCGGCTATTGGAGGACAACACAGTAAGGAACGAGGAAGGGACAATAGACACCCTGTTCCACAACCACACGCTGCGCACGGGCG
>DLYT01000025.1:23856-24059 GCA_003447595.1 Porphyromonadaceae bacterium | reverse complement strand
TGCCAACTTCATAAGAACGAAAAGTAGCCTTTTCGAAAACCAAACGAGCTTCTTTTGAGAACCAAACGACGTTTTTGGAAGAACCTAACGACCTTTTTCCGCAAACCATGCATACTTTTCATCAAAATTCCACATAGAACCAGACCAAAACCACATTTTCTAAACCTCAAAAATCAACCAAATCGCACCATCTAGCACGCAAA
>DLYT01000025.1:20206-23604 GCA_003447595.1 Porphyromonadaceae bacterium | reverse complement strand
CCCTTATTGTAAATCACAACCTCGCATCTTTCACTCCCGCATAAACCGATTCCACCGCTCTTGATACAAACGCCTATACATCCGCTTTGCTTTCGCATCCAGAAAAGAGTTGTCTATTAAATCGAAGATCAACGGATTTTGCTCAGAGAACATATCTATAATTGCTTGCAACTTCTTTGGCAACACCCCTATACGACGACCGAATGTTATAAAATCCGTCTTACAAGGATGCCCTGTATTGCAATAGATTTCAGAATAAAAGCGTTTTGGCATCAAACCTTCCTGAAGTGCAAAATCTTCATCTTTCACATGCAATGAGGTATTGAGAAGATCATAGGCAGGTGATAGTAAATAGTCTCCACTCACAGACTGACGAATGGAAAAGTTTTTAAGATGCGCGTCTCCATTACAAAACAAGTAATTGAATACGATCAATGTATAAAGCTTAGTCATCTCAACCATCCATGTTGCAACATTCTGCTTAAGCAAGTTCGCCACATCTTCATAACTTCCGGTATATTTATAGTCTTTACCGTGTGTAAAAGAGCTTTTTTGTGCTAAAGAAGAAAAGTCTTCTTGTCTCACCTTTTTCCCTTCATCATCAAAATCGAATCGTTTCGTAATATAAGCAACCTCTCCATTTGCAAAAAAGACAAGACCGTTTTCCGCAACTTTTATCTTATACACTTGCTTTGCTATCTGCATAGTGAGGTGTTCATTTGCGGGAATCTGATTTCTCATCTGCAAATGCTTATAATTGGGAGCCGGCTTTATGATGTAATGACCTTGTTCTCCGTTGGGAGTTAATATAATCTTGTTATTCTTTACAACTGCAGATAACTTCTCTTGCACGCCCGATATAGAGATCTGATTGATCCTTTCAGCTAAGTTTAGACTGTCGGCATTGTAGTCAAAATCGAGAATCGGGCTTACCTTTGCACCATCGAAAAGAGTGTGCAAGCAACTCGGACTATAGGTTTCATAACCAACCACGAGATCTCCGGGACAAACTTTTATCTTTCTCATATCCGTTGTATTGTTATTGCGCCGATCGTATCGGTATGCGCTGTCGCCAAGAGTAAGCCAAAAGCATCGTTTTCGTCAATCTTGAGCGAACTGCATTGAATAAACTTATTTGTTCCTTCAGAGAGCATATTATAAAAGAATGGGAACAATGTATCTGAGAGATACTCTTGTTTCGACTTGGGCAAAGTGAGACTAATCGCACTTTGCGACTTGTCTAAATAATACAAATCGTCGTATCGGAATACGTAAGTACCGTGGTCTGTTTCGGTTAACTTACCGGCAAGTACTCCGTTTGAATATACATTTGCTTGTCTCATTTACTCATATCTTTTACGTTCATTGTTATTTCAAGTCCCAATACTTCCGTGATTTTACGGAGTGTGTTTATAGAAGGATTGCCTTTTCCGGCTTCTATACTTTTGATGATTCGCACACTTAATCCTGAATAATCGGCAAGATCTTGTTGTGTGAGCTCTAGCAATTGGCGTCGTTCTTTAAGTATCTTATAAAAGTCCATAGTGCAAAATAGTGCATGTTTGCGGTAAAAATAAGAAGATTCAATAATATAACAAGCCATAAGTGCATTATTCTGCACATTAAGGTTCTTTATTACGACAAAGGCTACAAGCGAAACAACATGCTTGCATTGGTTGAAACGCAGAAAGCCCCTGCAACGCTCCGGTGTACGGATTGTTGCAGGGGCTTTCGCTTATAGAGGAGATTGTGTTTACTGATTAGGCATCGCCCGAAGGTTTCTTGCTGCGACGGATTTCCAGGATCGCGACTACAATGAAGCCGATAATCAGGAGAATCGAAGCGGCATAAGCCAATGTTTCTGTAATCTTAAGCGATTGCGGATCGAACGTGAACACGATTTCGTGTTTGCCTGCCGGGATAATCAGTCCGCGCAACAGGTAATCGACACGCAAGATTGAAGCGTCTTTGCCATCTATCGTTGCTTTCCATCCGTACGGATAGTAGATTTCGGAGAACACGCCCAAGCCTTCGCTTGTGTTGTTACTTGTATATACCAGCTTATTCGGGTGGTAGGTAGTGAGTGTTATCGAAGCGGTTGAGTCTTTGCTTACTGCCGATGCTTTCAATGCCGACTCGTATTCCTTACCAACAATAGCGGTTGTAGCCGGATTGAAGTCGGTCAAGTCTTTCATCTCATCGTTAGGAGTATCGGCCCACTTCACTTCGTTAACAAACCAAGCATTGCCCAAGGCATCGGGGTTTTTATAAAGTGGCAACGTGCCATCGCCTTGATCAGGGATGATGATATACTTGGTGTTAAGCATGTCGAGCACGTGCTTGTTTCCGTTCGATAACTGGTGATCGATCAAGTCTTGGAAACGTCTAAGTTTCGCCGCATGGTATCCGCCCACCGATTTATGGTAGTACGAAGTCATCGGGTCGTTGAAACTATTTACGGCGGTATTGTACACGCGGTAGTTTGGCGACTTGTCTTTCAAGATTTCCTGATCTACAGCCGAAGGAGTAAACGTTTGGTCTTGCACACTTTTATTGTGGAAGTCTTTTCCACTCAAGTAGCGTTTGTTTACGTTCCACATATCTACCGTACAAAGAATAATGAGGACTCCCAACATCAACTTTGCACCGATCTTTTGCTTTGCGTACAACCACAAGAGCGCGCATCCCAATGCGATGATGATAAAGCTGCGCCATCCGTCCATCGAAATTACGTACTTACGGGCAGTTTCGAGGTTCTCGAGTATCTCTGCCACTTGCGGATTGTTTACCGCCTGAGGTAGAAATGCATTCGCTTCTTGCGCACTGAAGAAGTCGAAGAACAGTCCCGGTACCAGTGCAATCACCAAACTCACGCCGCCTGTAAGCAAGAAGCTGACAAGGACATCGCGTTTGCGCTCGATCAACAACTTCGGATTCTTTACGATTTCGTTCAAGCCCAATACGGCAAGCAACGGTATAATAAATTCAGGAACTACGAGGATAGATGATACGGTTCTAAACTTGTCGTACATCGGGAAGTAATCGATGAATAGGTTGGTAAACCACATCATGTTTCTACCCCACGACAAGAAGATCGTAAGAATGCACACGGCTAGTAGCGCCCATTTGAGCGGTCCGCGCACGATAAACAACGACAAGATAAAGAGGAACAAAACGAAAGCCCCCACATATACCGGTCCGGAAGTAAATGGTTGGTCGCCCCAGTATTGATTCATCTGACCTAGAGTCTGACGGTACTCAGGTTTGATCTGATCCATCGCGGCTTTATCTTCCATTAAATAACCCGTAGATCCGCCTTTTACATTGGGAACAAGCAGTGTCCATGTTTCGTCTTTTCCGTAACTCCACTGCACGATGTAATCGCGGTCGAGACCTTC
>DLYT01000025.1:12443-19865 GCA_003447595.1 Porphyromonadaceae bacterium | reverse complement strand
CCAGTCTTTTTTCTCTCAAGTCTTGGATGAAGTAAGCAATCACGAGGGCTGCAACGACAAACAAGAAGTAGTAGGTCATCTGGATGTGGTTACTCATGATTTGGTACGTTGCAAACAATGCGGCAACGGCTCCCCCGAGTAGGTATCGGCCTCTGTAAGCCCAAACAATACCGGCTATCGTTGGCGGAATGTAAGCCAGGGTGATAAACTTCCAGATGTGCCCGGCTTCGATAATGATAAAGAAGTAGGACGAGAACGCATAAGCAACGGCTCCCAACACGGCGATTTCGTTACGCAGGCCAAAGGCTTTGAGCAACAGGAAGAATCCAAAGAGCATCAGGAAGATGTATCCGGCCGGTTCGGGCAAGAAGAGTGTAAAGAATCCGTTGATCAGATTTACAATCTTGGTCGAATCGTAACCGGGAGCAATCTGGTAGGTAGGCATCCCTCCGAACGCAGAATTGGTCCATCGGCTCACCTCTCCGGTAGCATCTTTAAACTCATTAATCTCATGGGCAATCGCGATACCCTGTCGCGTGTCTCCTTGAAACAACACTTTGCCCTCGATCAATTCGGGCAAAAAGTAGCCGACTGATATAATCGCGAATACCGCGATTACGGCTGCATACGGAAGCAACCTTTTTATCCAGCTTTTCTCCATTGTGTAACTGTTTTATTTTGATTTTGATTTATTGCATGACACAGTGGGACAAAAAAAATCCCGGCCAGAAACTGACCGGGATAAAGGTATGAAAAATTCATTAATATCTGTAATGTTCTGGTTTATATGGACCATCAACCGATACGCCGATATAAGCAGCTTGCTCCGGAGTAAGTTTTGTAAGTTTTACACCGATTGTTTCAAGGTGTAGTCTTGCAACTTCTTCGTCCAGGTATTTAGGAAGACGGTATACACCTACTTCATAATCTTTTTGCCACAAGTCGATTTGCGCCAATGTTTGGTTGGTAAACGAGTTACTCATTACGAATGATGGGTGACCTGTTGCACAACCAAGGTTTACAAGGCGACCTTCTGCAAGAAGGAAGATAGAGTTACCTGCAGGGAATGTATACTTATCAACCTGTGGTTTGATGTTTGTATGTTTGATGCCCGGGAAGTTTACAAGTTTGTCAACTTGAATCTCGTTGTCGAAGTGACCGATGTTACATACAATTGCTTGATCCTTCATTTTCTCAAGGATGTCGATTGTAATTACATCTTTGTTTCCGGTTGTAGTAACGTAGATGTTTCCTTCTTTTACTGCTTCCTCGATTGTAGTAACTTCGAAACCTTCCATTGCTGCTTGCAATGCACAGATCGGGTCGATTTCAGTTACAAGTACGCGAGCTCCGTATGTACGCATTGAGTGCGCGCAACCTTTACCTACGTCACCATAACCCAACACAACTACTACTTTACCTGCGATCATTACGTCGGTAGCACGTTTGATACCGTCTGCCAATGATTCGCGGCAACCATACAAGTTGTCGAATTTAGACTTCGTTACCGAGTCGTTTACGTTTACAGCAGGAACCAACAACTCGCCTCTTTCCATCATTTGATACAAACGGTGTACGCCGGTTGTAGTTTCTTCGGAAATACCGCGTAGTTCGGCAATGGTACGAGTCCAACGCTGATTGTCTTCTTTCAAGATCGCTTGAAGTGTATCCAAAATGCATTGTTCTTCGTGGTTTGCACCCTTACGATCGATTGTTGAAGCATCTTTTTCAGCTGCAACACCCCAGTGTACCAACAAAGAAGCATCGCCTCCATCGTCTACAATCATCTGAGGACCTTTTCCTTCAGGGAAACGAAGTGCCATTTCTGTACACCACCAGTATTCTTCAAGTGTTTCACCTTTCCATGCAAAAACAGGAATGCCTGCTGCCGCGATTGCTGCTGCCGCGTGATCTTGCGTAGAGAAAATGTTACAACTTGCCCAACGTACGTCTGCTCCTAGGTCTACTAGTGTTTCGATAAGAACAGCAGTTTGGATTGTCATATGTAGAGAACCGGTAATACGTGCGCCTTGAAGTGGTTTTTGACCTGCATACTTTTTACGAAGTGCCATCAAGCCCGGCATTTCGTGCTCTGCGATTTCGATCTCTTTACGACCAAAGTCGGCAAGACTCATATCAGCTACCTTGTATGGTAGGTTGGTTGGGAATAAATTTGACATATTATCTATTTAATAGTTTTTCTTTCACAAAGTTAGAAATTTACATTCAATCTGTGATACTTATGCGTGGGGTTTATCTTTTCTTTTGTGCAATGAAATTATTTTTCACTATCAATCAGTTAGATCTCAGAATCGTACGCGAGGCCATCTCTAAAAACAAAAGCATCCTCATTGCTTGGGATCTGCAACGAGGATGCTTCGATGGTATGATGATTCTTTGGTGAATGCTATACGGGAACGATGTCTTGCTCTTTGAGTAAGGCTAGCCCTACGTCTTTGAGTTTGAACTTCTGAATCTTTCCGCTTCCGGTCATCGGAAAAGCATCTACAAAGAATACGTATTTCGGTATCTTGTGACGGGCAATTTTACCACGGCAAAAGTCTTTCACGTCGCTTTCGGTTACGTCGGCTCCCGGATGCAAAATCACAAATGCGCCCACTTCCTCTCCGTATCGGTCGGAAGGAATGCCTGCAACTTGCACATCCTTTACTCCTTCGAGGTGGTATAAAAACTCTTCGATCTCGCGCGGATAAATGTTTTCGCCCCCGCGAATGATCATGTCTTTGATACGTCCGGTGATGCGGTAGTTACCGTCTTCGCCCAAAATGCCCAAGTCGCCGCTGTGCAACCATCCGTCTGCATCGATGGCTTCGGCTGTTGCTTGCGGATTTTTATAGTAACCCTTCATGACCAAATAACCGCGACAACACATCTCGCCTTGTACTCCGGGAGGACAAAGTTCGCCGGTTTCCGGATCGATCACCGCAACCTCGGTGTGTGGGAATGGCTTACCTACTGTCGTACAACGGGCTTCGAACGGATCGCCGAGCGTTGTGTGAGTCATGCCCGGAGAGCTTTCGGTGAGTCCGTACACACTGGTAATGTGGGTAATGTGCATTTTGTCTGTTACCTTGCGCATTAACTCAATCGGACAAAGAGCTCCGGCCATAATACCGGTTCGTAGGGAAGTAAGATCGAATAGATCGAACATCGGATGATTGAGTTCGGCAATAAACATGGTCGGAACTCCGTAAAGTGCCGTGCAGCGTTCTTTATGAATGGATGCCAACACCACCAATGGGTCAAATTTTTCAACCATTACTTGCGTACATCCGTGGGTAAGGCAGTTCATCGTAGCCAATACAATTCCGAAGCAGTGAAACAGTGGTACGCAGCAACACAGTTTGTCATCGGCCGTAAAGCCCATGCCTTCGCCGCAGAAATATCCGTTGTTTACGATGTTGTGGTGGGTAAGCATAACTCCCTTTGGAAAGCCTGTCGTACCCGATGTATACTGCATATTGACTACATCGTGGCAATCTACTTTGCTTTTCTCCGCTATCAGTACTTCGTCGTCTACGTTTTGTCCGAGCAGCAACAATTCGGAGGTGTTGTACATTCCTCTATGTTTCTCCTGACCGATGTAAACAACGTTTTTTAGTTTTGGGAATCGCTCACTCTTGATATAGCCACGTTGCTGCGTACGGAGTTCGGGCAACAACTCGTAGGTCATATCAATGTAACTGCCGTCAAATACGCCTTCTGTAATACAAAGGGTATGAATGTCGGCATCTTCAACCAGAAACTCCAGTTCGTTTTGTTTGTAATTGGTATTTACCGTTACAAGTACGGCCCCGATCTTTGCTCCCGCATAAAGAAAGGTAAGCCAGTCGGGTACATTCGTAGCCCAAATACCCACATGGGTTCCGTTGCGCACACCTATCGACATCAACCCCTTGGCCATATTGTCGACGCGTTCGTTAAATTCTTTCCACGTAAAACGAAGATCGCGATCGGAGTATACCATGTATTCTTTATCGGGCGTAGTCTGTGCCCAATGTTCGAGGAATTGTCCTATCGTGCGGTTTGTTAGCTCTACTGTATGTGACATGGTATCTTTATTTAAATCGGTGTATAAACTACGGCCAAAATGCGTGCGGTATTTCCGGCTGCTGCGTGTACGTGGTGTGCAACAATCGAATCGTAATAAATACTATCTCCTTCTTCCAGGATGTATTTATGCTTGCCGTAGTTAATTTCTACTACTCCGTCTAAAACAAATATAAATTCTTCACCCTCGTGAGTAGACATTACGAAGTCTGCTCCTTCGGATGCTTCTATATTAATAATGAATGGCTCCATGTGACGGCCCGACTTTTGCTTGGCCAACGAATAGTAATCCATGTGTTTGCGCGATGCTACATCGTTGTTCGAAAACGAGATTCCATCGGCATGCTCGCCGCTTCGGCACACAATTGGGCCAAAGTCGTTGTTGTCGTCAAGGAAGGTTCCAAGACGTACACCTAATACTCGGGCAATTTTGATCAGTGGCGACAAAGATGGTACATGCTCATCTTTTTCAATGTGGTTTATTTGTTCCGTGCTAAGTCCGGAACGTTCTGCTAGTTCTTCTACAGAAAGATTTCTGCTCTGACGCAATGCTTCTACTTTTGCACCGACTTTGCTTTTGTTCATTTCCATGCTTTTTGCTATTTATGGTTGTAAAGCGGTTAGCTTTTCCATGTTTCAAATTGACACTATATACGGCAAAAATAGTATATAAATTCAATCATTGATATTAAAACCATAATAATTCGCAACATAAGTATGCAATCGCCTTGAAGGAAGGTCAAAAAAAAAGGTCGGAACGTAAACGCTCCGACCTTTTAAGATCTTGTTCAAAAAGAATTACTTTCTGATACCTAGTTCTTTAATGATAGCACGGTATCTTTCGATTTCGATGTGCTTAAGGTAATCTAGCAAACGACGACGTTTACCTACCAACATTTTAAGAGCTCTCTCAGTGCTATAATCTTTGTGATTTGACTTCAAGTGTTGAGTCAAATGAGAAATACGGTATGAAAACAAAGCAATCTGAGACTCTGCTGACCCAGTATCAGTGTTAGACTTTCCGTACTTTTCGAAGATTTCTTTCTTTTTAGCTGAATCTAAATACATGATTTAGTACTTTAACTTATTAATAATGATATATGAAATATTGGCTGCAAAGATATTCATTACTTTTTGATTAACAATAACTTTTGCTTCTTTTTTCTTTCAATTTATTTCTTGTACCTTTGCAGCCACAAATTAAGTCTAGATGCAAAAGATTAGAAACATTGCGATTATTGCGCACGTAGACCACGGTAAGACTACGCTCGTTGACAAAATGCTATTGGCAGGAAAGTTGTTCCGTGAAGACAAAGCTGAGATTGATCAGTTTTTGGATAGTAATGATCTTGAACGCGAAAGAGGTATTACGATTCTAGCAAAGAACGTATCGATCAACTACAAAGATTGTAAGATTAATATTATTGACACTCCGGGACACGCCGACTTTGGTGGAGAGGTAGAGCGAGTACTGAACATGGCCGACGGCTGTTTATTGCTTGTTGATGCTTTTGAAGGGCCAATGCCTCAAACACGTTTCGTGCTTCAAAAGGCATTACAACTCGGACTTAAACCTATTGTTGTTATAAACAAGGTTGACAAACCAAACTGTCGCCCGGACGAAGTACATGAGATGGTATTCGATCTTATGTTTAGCTTGGACGCTACAGAAGAGCAACTTGATTTCCATACAATCTATGGTTCTGCTAAACAAGGTTGGATGTCGGAAGACTGGAAACAACCAAAAGAAGATATTTTATCTCTTCTTGATGCTATCATCGAATATATCCCGGCTCCGGAACACCTAGAGGGTACACCTCAGATGTTGATCACATCTTTAGATTATTCTAAATATGTAGGTCGTATTGCAATTGGTCGCGTTCACCGTGGCGAATTGAAAGAAAACCAAGATGTGATGCTTTGCAAGCGTGACGGTTCGATGGTTAAATCAAGAATCAAAGAAATTAACGTATTCGAAGGATTGGGTCGTAGAAAAGTGGAATCTGTTCAGTCAGGTGACCTTTGCGCGCTAATCGGTATCGAAGGTTTTGAGATCGGAGAAAGCATTGCTGACTTCCTAGAACCGGAACCACTAGAGCCAATTGCGATCGACGAACCAACAATGTCGATGTTATTTACAATTAATGACTCTCCTTTTTTTGGAAAAGACGGAAAATATGTAACTTCGCGTCATATTTACGAACGCCTACAAAAAGAACTAGATAAAAACCTCGCGCTTCGCGTGGTTCCGACAGAAAGTGCAGACGCATGGCTTGTATTTGGCCGTGGTGTACTTCACCTTTCCGTTCTTATTGAAACAATGCGTCGTGAAGGATATGAGTTGCAGGTAGGACAGCCTCAAGTTATCATCAAGGAAATCGACGGTGTTAAATGTGAGCCTGTAGAACAACTTACCATCAACGTTCCTGAAGAATCATCGAGCAAGATTATTGACCTTGTTACGCGTCGTCGTGGTGAAATGACCATGATGGAAGCTAAGAATGATCGTATCCACTTGGAATTCATGATTCCATCAAGAGGTATCATCGGTCTTAACAACAGTGTCCTTACTGCTTCGGCTGGTGAAGCTATCATGGCACACCGATTCTTGGAATATCAACCAATGAAAGCAGATATCGAACGTCGCCAAAACGGATCTATTATTTCGATGGAGCAAGGTACAGCTTTTGCTTACGCTCTTGACAAACTACAAGACCGCGGACGCTTCTTCGTATCTCCGCAAGAAGAAGTTTATGCCGGACAAATCGTAGGTGAACATTCAAAAGAGGGTGACCTTGTCGTGAATGTAACGAAATCTAAGAAGCTTACCAACATGCGTGCTTCTGGTGCCGACGATAAAGCTAAACTAGCTCCTCCAATCATTTTCAGTTTGGAAGATTCATTGGAATACATTAAAGAAGATGAGTACGTAGAAATTACGCCTAACTATCTTCGTCTTCGCAAGATCCTTCTTGATGAGAATGATCGCAAACGTGCGAAGAAATAAACTAGATAATAGTTTCTTTTGCTCTATATATTAGAGGGAGGTCGTCTCGTAAGGGACGGCCTCTATTTTTTTATATACACCCCACTTCTCTTCAACCACAAAACATCGATTGCATCTCAACTAAGCCTTTTGCACGCCACACGCTAAACGGCTAACAATCAACAGCTATTCATTTTTTGACAGTCAAAACAGGCATGTCTGTTTTAACTTAAACTACTAATCTACAGAGACATAAGCCTAAAACCAGCAAAAGCCTTCAAAAAGTTTTCAATAAGGAATTTTGATGTCTGCACGGCGAACACTTCGTAAGTGTTTGTTTACTAGGCGTGTGCTAGTAGTGCTGC
>DLYT01000025.1:4808-12220 GCA_003447595.1 Porphyromonadaceae bacterium | reverse complement strand
AAAAAAACGAGTTCGATATAACCCTGACATCGCGGATACGCTTACACTCCGACTTATATTTGACAGGCAAATCACCAACTCTGCAAACCAAACAAAGCTAAACCTCTGGTCATATAAGTTACGTATAGCTACAAAAAAAAAGGAGGCTCCCGCAGGAACCTCCTTGATATCATTTTCCGAAGTCGGAATTATTTTACTAGGCTTGAGAAAGCAGAGTTAGTTGCAAACTTAGCGAACTCTAGGTCGCTAGCAGCTTCTTTAGCCATAGATCTATCTTTAAGGATAGCAGCTTTCAAGTTGCTAACAACACCGTCTACATTGTTTGTTCTAGCAGCAACAATTGCTTTTAGATAGTCAGTAGTAGCATCAGCTTGATCAGCATCGATAGCGTTCAAAGTAGCTTGAGCTTTGCTATAATCTTTTGTCAAGATTTGAGCCAAAGCAGCATTGTTGCTCTTAACTGCGCCGAAAGCGTTAACAGCTTTAGCATATTCACCTTGTTCTAGGTAAAGAACACCAAGAGCTTCGTTCAATTCAGCTACACCGGCAGCGTTACCGAAATATTGTTGAGCTTTAGCTTTGTCTCCGTTTACAAGAGAGATCAAACCAAGGTTCATGTATGTTTCTGGAGTGCTTGGGCTTACTTGAGCAGCTTTGTCAAACATTTTCTTAGCACCATCTAGGTCACCTTGTTCGAACAACAACATACCGATGTTGTTATAAGCGCGGTAATCTTTAGGATAAAGCTCAGCTGTTTTCTTATAGATAGCAGCTTTTTGAGACAAATCCGGAGTCAATGTTGCAGCGTAAAGAATTTCTTCTACGTTCAACGCACCAGGGTTTGAAGCTACAAGGTTAGAGATTTCTTCGTCGCTTTTACCGATGATTTCGATGTTAGCAGTAAGACGAGAACGTCTCAATTTAGGAAGGATTTCTTCAGCCAATACGCTAAATACTGAAGACATATTTTTGATCTCTTGATCTCTTTGCTCTGGGTCAGAGTACATTTCCAACACACGAAGAACTAGGTCTTTATCTTGAATGTTTGATTTCTCAACCAATTCTTTGAAACCTTCCCAGTCTTCAGCTGTATAACGTGCAGAGATTGGAGCGTCGATTTTACCTTTTTTGAATTCGCCAGACAAATACTTGTTTGTATTTTTCTCACGTTTTTCAGACAAAGCTGTATTCAAAGACATTGTTCCATCTGGAGATGCATAAGCAGAGATTTCTACTTCTACATTTTGATTTGGAGTTTCGTTAGCATTCTTAACAAGCTCTTTCCACTCTTTGATCTCCATGCTGTTCAACTGATTCGAACGAAGTTCTGCTTGTTGAATCAAGAACATGATGTTTGCATTGTGAGCTTCTTTGATAATACGTTGGAATTTGTCTGCTGCGATAGCTGCAGAAGCAGTACCCGCATTTGCAAGAGCCGAAGTAGCGATTACGCCTTCTCCGATCTTAACATCTGGAAGTTTTACTGTTTTGTTTTTGATCTTTGCTTCGAAAGTAAGGTACAATTCAGACTTCTTCATTACAGGTTTAAACTTGAAAGCTGAAGTCATTGTAACGTTAGCGCCGGTCTTTTCAGGGATTACCTGATTGTTGCCCGAAACCTTTTCTCCTTGATAAGTGTAAGTAGTACCCCACGCTTCACCACCTGCATAACGCAATACCGGAGTAATTTTCACTACTGCTTTTTTGTTAAACCATTTTGCAGGAAATGTTGCATTGATAGTTACTGGAACTTCACCACCAATAGCCTCCAACGGTTGTGGTTCGGCTTTGATGTAATTCTCAGCTAAGGGTTTCAACTTGCCCGAGCAAGAAGAAAATGCCACGATGCCGGCTAGTAGAAGCATCGGCAATAAGATTTTCTTGTTCATAATTACGTAGATAAGTTTAAGTTGCTATAAAATGTTATTGACTTTTCTAACATTCTGTATCAAGGTGCAAAACTATATTATTTTTTAATATTTGCGATTGTTTGTGATTCAAAATCGATAGCATTAACAGTTGTTAGCACAACAAACATAAGATACTTCCCATTTTTTCTTACATATAGTAATATACACTATCAACTATCCGTGTCTTTCTTGTTTCGCGGGTGATGATTAAGGATCTCACGTCTAATAAATTCGCGATCGATATGGGTATAAATCTCGGTAGTCGCAATATGCTCATGGCCCAACATCTGCTGAATAGCGCGCAAATTGGCACCTCCTTCGAGCAGATGCGTCGCAAAAGAATGACGAAACGTATGCGGACTCACTTTCTTTCGAATACCCACCATCGCAGCTTGATCTCTAATAATATAAAATACCATAACCCTAGACAAGGAACTACCTCTTCTATTGAGAAAAAGGAAGTCCTCCTGCCCTTTTTTTATTTTCAATTCATTACGAAAAGGAATGTATTTTCTTATTTCATCAACGGCTGTGGGCGACATAGGCACCAATCGTTGCTTACTCCCCTTCCCTTCCACACGAATAAATTCATCGTCGAGATAGACATCGCTCAGTTTTAAGGAAACCAGTTCACTCACACGCAGACCGCAACTATACAAGGTTTCGAGCATGGCCCGGTTGCGTTGTCCTTCGGGCACCGAAACGTCAATTGCATCCAGCATGGCATTGATCTCCTCCTCCGAGAGTACTTCGGGAAGATGAAGACCGATCTTGGGCGATTCGATGAGCTCGGTAGGATCTTTGTCGATATAATCCTCGAGCAACAGAAACTTATAAAACGCTCTGATGCCCGAAAGGATTCGCGCAACCGACCTCGGATTGATACCCAAATCATACAATTGTGCTAAAAAAGATTGAATATCTGCCATCGATATTTGATCTATTTTAACGTTAATATCTTCCGCAAAAAGCTTTAGTTTCTCTAAATCTCGCAGATAAGCTTCTAAAGTATTGTTAGAAAGAGACTTCTCAAGCCTCAGATAGCTATAATATTTATTAATCAGTCTGCTTCCAGCGTCGTTTGACATGTTATAGTAATGAGTGGTAAAAAATAAATCACTAAATTTGCAGCAAGATTTCGATCATTTTGCTGCAGTGCAAAGATAGTAAACTTGTAAAAGTGTATGAGAATATTGATCATGAATGGGCCTAATCTCAATTTATTGGGTAAAAGAGAGCCCTCTATTTACGGAGACAACTCGTTTGAATACTACCTGGAGGTACTACGAAAACGATACCCTAATCTTTCGATTGACTATTACCAATCGAATGTAGAAGGTCTGCTTATTGACAAACTACACGCCGACGGATTCGACGTAGATGGAATCATCTTAAACGCCGGTGCATACACGCACACATCTATTGCACTACACGACGCTATTAAAGCAATCTCCTCCCCTGTAATCGAAGTTCATATATCTAATGTTTATTCCAGAGAACCTTTCCGCCACAAATCGATGATCGCTCCGGCTTGTAAAGGCACCATTGCCGGCTTCGGACTCGACTCGTACCGACTGGCGATAGAATCATTTCTCATCGAGTAAACGTAAACACTGAGGGAGTCTCATAAACTCATTATATACACCATATAATGTAATTCGAATTTTATTTTCAAGAAATATAAAGGTTAAAAGGTTATGTTTAAGCACACAAAGATTGTTGCAACTATTTCGGATATTCGATGCGATGTTGATTTCATAGCAGACTTGCACAAAGCTGGTATGAATGTGGTAAGAATTAACTCTGCCCACATGAACGAGGAAGGTTTTGCCAGAGTAATCGGCAATACAAGAACTGTATCGAGCAAGATTGGTATCCTTATGGATACAAAAGGACCTGAAATCCGTACTACTACAACTGCCGAGCCTATCCCATTCAAAGCAGGTGATAGAGTAATGGTAAAAGGTAATCCAGAGCAAGAAACTACACGTGAGTGTATTTGCGTATCATATGAAAGCTTTGTAAAAGACTTGCACGTAGGCGGCGATCTTTTGATCGACGATGGTGACTTGGAGTTCAAAGTTATTGAAAAGCATGATGATTACTTGCTTTGTGAAGCACTTAACGACTCTACTCTTAGCAGTAGAAAGAGCGTAAACGTACCGGGTGTACGTATCAATCTTCCTTCTCTTACAGAAAAGGATAAAAAGAACATCGACTACGCAATCAAGCACAATGTTGACTTTATTGCTCACTCATTTGTTCGTTCAAAACAAGACGTATTGGATATCCAAGCTATCCTTGACGCGCAAGACAGCCCTATCAAGATCATCGCTAAAATCGAAAACCAAGAAGGTGTAGATAATATCGACGAAATCCTTGAAGTTGCTTATGGCGTAATGGTAGCGCGTGGTGACCTAGGTATCGAAGTTCCACAAGAAAAGATCCCTGGCATCCAACGTATCTTGATCAGAAAATGTGTTGAAGCGAAAAAGCCGGTTATCGTAGCTACGCAAATGCTTCACTCAATGATCAAAAACCCTCGTCCTACACGTGCTGAAGTTACGGATATTGCAAACGCAATCTACTACCGTACAGATGCATTGATGCTAAGTGGCGAAACTGCTTACGGTAAATATCCTAAAGAAGCTGTTGCTACAATGGCTAAGATTGCTGCCGAAGCTGAAAAAACAAAACTATCTGCAAACGATATCCGCGTGCCTATCGTAGGTGACGACTTGGACGTTACATCATTCCTTGCAAAACAAGCTGTTAAAGCTTCTATCAAGCTTGGTGCTCGTGCAATCCTTACAGACACTTACACTGGTAAAACTGCAAGATATCTTGCTGCATTCCGTGGTAAATCTCCGGTATTTGCAATCTGTTATAACGAAAGAATGACACGTCAATTGTCTCTTTCTTATGGCGTATTCCCAGAATACCGCGAAGCTACAAAAAGCCCACGCGAATACTACCTAAGCTATCTTAAAGAATTGACAGACAGAAGTCTTGTTGCAAAAGAAGATCTAGTAGCATACCTAAGCGGAAGCTTCGGTGAAGGCGGTGGTACTTCATTCCTTGAACTTAATAACGTAGGAAAAGTACTTGAAGCTGGCGAAAAATACTTCTTGCCTACAATGGACTAAGATTATATAAGATACAAAACGTATGAATGAAGCTCTTGAAGCGTATATTCTACAACACATAGATGACGAAGGGGAATTACTGGCAAAACTGAATAGGGACGCACATGTGAATCTCCTTCGTCCTCGTATGCTATCGGGCCATTTGCAAGGCAGAATGTTGAAGATGTTCTGCAAGATGATGAACCCGAAGAATGTACTCGAAATCGGAACGTATACAGGTTATGCAACGATGTGTCTGGCCGAAGGACTTAGTCCCGACGCTGAAATCGACACCATTGAAATTAACGACGAGCTCGAAGACTTTATTCGCAAATACATCAACCAATCTCCGCTCAAAGACAAGATTAACTTGCACATCGGAGATGCTCTCGAGATTATTCCCAACCTGAACAAACAGTTTGACCTGGTGTTTCTGGATGCCGACAAACGTTTGTATTGCGAATACTTCGATTTGTTGATAGACCGAATGAAATCGGGCGGATTAATTATTGCAGACAATACGTTGTGGGACGGAAAAGTGCTGGAGACTCCACACCATACCGACCTTCAAACCATCGGAATTATCAAATTCAATGATATGATTGCCGCCGACAAACGTGTAGAAAAGGTAATACTCCCTATACGCGACGGTCTCACATTGATCAGAAAAATTTAAATTACCTAATATGGAAAGTACAAGATTAAGCAAGATCGGACGCTTGCTACAAAAAGAACTTGGCGACATCTTCTTGAAAGAAGCCAAAGGAATTCCCGGTACTTTGATCACTGTTACGGCAGTAAGAGTAAGCCCCGACTTGGGTGTTGCTAAGGTATACCTAAGCATCTTCCCATCAGAAAAGGGGAAAGAACTACTAGGCGTAATCAAAGAAAACTCAAAAGCAGTTCGCTACGACCTTGGTCAGCGCGTACGTACGCAATTGAGAAAGATCCCGGAACTTATTTTCTATATCGACGACTCTCTTGATTATGCAGAGAACATCGACAAATTGTTGAATCAATAATTAAGCCCTGTTGTCCTTGAAACTACCGTTCTACATAGCCCTTCGATATCTTTTTTCGAAGAAAACACACAATGCGATCAATCTGATATCCATCATCTCAGTATGCGGTGTTATCATCGCATCAGTAGCGTTGGTATGTGCATTGTCTGTATTGAACGGATTCAACGGACTGGTGGCATCCTTATTTGGAGCTTTCGATCCCGAGCTAAAGATCACGGCACGCTACGGAAAAGTGTTTGATCCCTCAGAGCCCGAGATCGCTAAGGCTCTTGCGCTACCCGAAATAGAAAAGGTAGCAGAAGTATTGCAAGAAAACGCACTACTCAAGTTTAAAGACCGACAAACCACAGCCACGCTGAAAGGAGTTTCCGACAACTTTAATCAGCTCAACGGCATCGACAGTCTTCTGCTCGACGGCAACTTTCTGCTCAAAGATCAGATCTGTAACTACATCAACCTCGGAGTAGGCCTTTCGGGTACTTTGGGTGCAGGCCCCGGCTTTGCATCTCCTATCGAAGTACTGATCCCGAAACGAAACGAGCGAATCAACATGGCCAATCCGGCCGCATCACTCAACGCCGAATACACACACATCGCATCGGTTTATGCCGTAAACCAAGCATTCTACGACGAAGCATTTGCCGTAGTTCCCATCTCCATGATGCGTAGTTTGCTCGATTATACCAACGAAGTATCGGCACTCGAACTCAAACTCACCTCACCCGCCTATATCGAACGCGTAAAGAAGGAACTTCAATCGCGCTTGGGCGAAAACTACCTCGTAAAAGACAGGCACGAACAACAGGAGGCTTCCTTTAAAATGATGCAGGTAGAGAAATGGATGACTTTCCTCATTCTTACTTTCATCCTTGTGATTGCGTTATTTAACGTGGTTAGCTCCCTTTCGATGCTCATCCTGGAAAAGAAGGAGGATGTGAGAACACTCCGCTTTATGGGAGCAGACGACAAATTGATCTCTCGTATTTTTCTTATTGAAGGATGGCTAATTGCCGGACTAGGCGCCCTCTTTGGCGTAGCAATCGGCGTGGTTCTTTGCTTGCTGCAAGAACAGTTTGGCTTTATATCGATGGGCGATTCCTCGGGCACGTTTATCATCGATGCCTATCCCGTAGAACTGGAATGGGGCGATATCGCTTTTGTTTTGGCAACGGTTTCATCCATCGGATTCCTTGCTGCTTATTACCCGGTTTTCTACCTTGGCAAGAAGTGGCTGCAATAATCAAACGACAACCTCACGATCTCCACAACTTATCTTCACGACATTCATTTACAAACTATACGACATTCAAATCGTTTGATCGGCATCAAACGATTCAATCGTCATAAGGTTCGAA
>DLYT01000025.1:0-4551 GCA_003447595.1 Porphyromonadaceae bacterium | reverse complement strand
ACCTGACGATTCGCTCACCACTATAAATAAAAAGGATTATCCGTTACTTGTTCCGAACACATAACCAACAGTCGCGGTAATGATCATGGCAATCGTTCCCCAAAAACAAATGCGTACCACGGCTTTCGTTTTAGCAGTTCCTCCGAGATGCGAAGAAATTGCTCCCGACAATCCTAAAAATAAAATCGCAAAGAAATATTGGAAAACAACCATGGTAGACATCGGTGCAAACAGTGCAACCAACAATGGCAAGAAAGCTCCGGTAATAAAAGAAGCAGCCGAAGCAATGGCCGCTTGCAATGGTTTGGGTTTCGTCATCATATTAATGCCCAACTCTTCTCGGGCATGCGCCTCTAGCGCATTTCGCTGTGTTAATTCAATAGCCACTTTGCGTGCTAAGATCGGATCGATCCCTTGCTCTTCATAAATCCCCGTAAGTTCGTCGAGCTCGGCCGCTGCATCTTGTTCCAATTCTCCTTTCTCGCGCTTCAAATCTGCTTTCTGCACATCACTTTGTGAGCTTACCGAAACATATTCTCCGGCAGCCATCGAGCAAGCCCCCGAAACTAATCCGGCCAACGCAGCCAGTACAATACTACTTCGTGAAGCGTGTGCCGCTGCAACACCAATTACCAAACTCGTAGTCGATAGAATTCCGTCGTTAGCTCCCAATACCGCTGCGCGCAACCAGTTTTCCCGGTTTACATAATGCCTTACCATAATCTTGATTTGTCTTGTTATTATTGTCTTCGAATATTATAGGAACACCTCGTAACCGAAATAGTTGATATAAAAAATGCGTCCCGCCAGACTTTGGGGATGTGATGCGCGGAATAAAAGAAAAGTATATTGTGGAATAGAGAAAAGTGGAGGGGTATAAAAGTAAAAAGGCACCCGCAAGTTACCTCGCGAATGCCAATTTGGAAGCGTGGTCCCACTTGGGCTTGAACCAAGGACTCCCTGATTATGAGTCAGGTGCTCTAACCGACTGAGCTATAGGACCGGAATAAAGGCAAGGCCTTAATTCGGATACAATATTAACGGTTTTTTTTGAATTAAGCAAGCGATTGAAGAAATATTTTGCATTCGGCAAATACAAGAAAGGCTGTCTCGAAACGAAACAGCCTTATATTCTTTTGTTTACTTGCGTTATTCTCCGCCAAATTCCATCAAATATGCTTTGATGAATCCGTCGATATCACCATCCATCACCGCTCCAACGTTGGAGGTTTGATAGTTGGTTCTGTGATCTTTTACGCGACGATCGTCGAATACGTAGCTTCGTATCTGCGATCCCCACTCGATCTTTTGTTTTCCGGCTTCAACCTTCGCTTGTTCGGCTCTACGCTTTTCAAGCTCGATTTCATAAAGTTGAGATTTCAACAAACGCAGGGCATTTTCTTTGTTACCCAACTGCGAACGAGATTCGGTATTTTCAATGATAATACCCGATGGTGCGTGTCGAAGACGTACACCGGTCTCTACTTTATTAACGTTCTGACCACCGGCACCACCCGAACGGAAGGTTTCCCAAGTAATGTCAGAAGGGTTGATGTCGATTTGTATGGTATCGTCGACCAAAGGAACTACGAACACAGACGAGAACGAAGTCATACGTTTACCTTGAGCATTGTATGGCGATACGCGCACCAAGCGGTGTACACCATTTTCGCTCTTTAGGTAACCATAGGCAAACTCGCCTTCTACCTGCATTGTCACAGTCTTGATTCCTGCTTCATCACCATCTTGCCAGTTGGTAATGGTTACTTTGTATCCTTGGTTTTCACACCAGCGTTGATACATACGGCAAAGCATCGACGCCCAGTCCTGGCTTTCGGTACCACCGGCACCTGCATTGATTTTCAATACGGCTCCAAGACGGTCTTCTTCTTTGCGCAACATATTTTTAAGCTCTAGGTTTTCTACAAACTCTACAGCTCTTTTATAAGCAGCATCTACTTCTTCTTCCGAAACCAGCTCTTCTTTTAAGAAGTCAAAAGAGAGTTGAAGTTCTTCACAAGCAGCTTTTACTTCGTTGTATCCCGAAATCCACATCTTCAGATCTTTGATCTTCTTCATTTGAATCTCGGCTGTTTTGTTATCGTCCCAAAATCCGGGAGCTTGCGTGCGTAGCTCTTCTTCTTCGAGTTGAATTATCTTACTATCGATGTCAAAGGTACCCCCTCAGCGCGTGCTCGCGCTCCAATACTTCACGTAATTGGTCTGTCGTAATCATTTGTTAATTAATTTGGTTCGCCTCAAAGGTACAAAAAAAACGCTTACTCCTGATACATTGAATCAATCAAGTCGGCATATCGGTTTAGGATCACCGCTCTACGCACTTTCAATGTATTGGTAAGCTCACCCGACTCCATCGTAAATGGATTTGCCAATACTCTGAATCGTTTGATCTTTTCATACGACGCAAATGTCTTTTGATGCTCTTCGATACGTGCTTCGATCAATTTCTGAATGTCTTCATTGTTGACAAGTTCGTCCATCGAATCGTATTTGATACCACGCTTTTTCGCATATTCCTCTAGCATTGGATAAGCAGGAACGATAAGCGCACTTACAAACTTACGTTTGTCGCCAATTACAGCAATCATCTCGATGTATTTGTCGCCGCCCATCTTTGCTTCGATAGCTTGTGGTGCGATGTATTTTCCGTTTGCTGTCTTATAAAGGTCTTTGATACGGTCTTTCAACGAAAGCACGTCACCTTGTAAAGATGCAGCGTCACCGGTACGTAACCATCCGTCGATAAAGGCTTCTTTATTGGCTTCCGGTTTGTTATAATATCCTTTTGTGATGGTTTTACCCTTCAACAACAATTCGTTGTTTTCTCCAATCTTCGCTTGCACGCCCGGCATTAGTGTACCTACAGTGCCTAGTTCGAATCCGAACTCTGGATAACAAGATACTGTTGCAGTAGTTTCTGTCATACCATATCCGTAAATAATCGGAATGTTTACAGACTTCAAGAATACAATGATCTCGTCGTTGAGTGATGCTCCTGAACAAGGAAACAACTTCCCATTTTCGATACCGATTACTGTCTTCAGTTTCGAATAAATGGTTTTATTGTAGAAGTTGAATTTCAGCTTAAGTCCAAGTGGTGGGTTCTTTTTCTTGTTGATATAGTCGAGATTGTATTTTCTACCTGTCTCGATAGCATCTAAAAACAACTTACGCATCAATCCTTCCGAAGAGTTGATCTTGTCTTGTACTCCTGCGTATACCTTTTCCCAGAAACGCGGAACACTACACATCAAGCTCGGACGTACCTCTTTGATGGTTTGTTGAATGATTTTCGGATCGTGATTTACCGCTACCGTGATTCCTTTGTGCAAGCAATAGTACGACCATGCTTTTTCAAAGATATGCGTAAGCGGAAGGAAACACATCGATAGGTCATTCTCAGACAACATCGTAAGGCGTTCGTCGTGAATACGCAACACTTCAGCGTAGTTACTGTGATGGATCATCACCCCTTTCGGCTCGCCGGTTGTTCCTGAAGTATATAGAATGTTTGCCAAGTCTTCTTCGCACGCTTCGCTGATGCGAATCTTCACATCGGCTTCGGCTGTAGACTCGTCGCCTAGCTTCAAGAAGTCTTCGAAATAAATCGAAGTCTTATCTTCGGGATGAAACTTTACCTCTTTATCAAATACTACAAGACGCTCTAGAATCTTAGAGTCTTTCTGTACTTTATATGCACAGTTGTATTGAAGTTGCTCGCCTACGAAAAGTGTACGTATAGCTGCATCGTTTACAATATACTCAACCTGAGCCGGTGAACTTGTCGCATACAACGGAACCATTACAGCTCTGTTTGTAAATCCGGCAAAGTCTACAATAATACATTCGGCCATATTCTGAGAGAAAACACCTAGGTTCTCTTGCACCTGAACTCCGAATTCAGACATTGCCTTCGCTGCCGAAAATACCTTATCGGCTAGCACTCTATACGAAATATCGCCCCAAACTCCGGTTGCCTTATTGCGGGTTTTAAGAATTGTCTTTTCTCCAAAATGCTCTGCTTTACGCAAGATCATCTCGGCAAAATGGTAATAAGCCATAGCTTTGTTCTTTATGAATTACGGAGCAAATGTAAGCTTTTTCGTAGATATACTTTACTTAGAAAGCGATAATTTACACAAAACCGCAAATTCTGTGCATATACACATTTAATTTACATGCTTGTAATACTGCAAAATAGCAACCTTTGATACAATTTAAAGAACCAAATGCACCGGTGCATCTGTTTGTATGATAGATATTTTTATGTACGTTTGAATAAAAAGCTACTACTATGATAGAACGAGACGCACTCTATTATGATGCAATCGACTTACTAAAGGCTCTGATTGCCATACCTTCGCTTAGTCGCGAAGAAACAAATGCGGCCGATTACCTGTCTGCTTACCTTGAAAAGAAGCATTGCAAGGTATACCGCAAAGGAAACAATGTGTGGTGCTATTCTGACGAATACAACCCGAAGAAGCCGACAGTTTTGCTCAATTCGCATATCGATACGGTAAAACCGGC
>DLYT01000007.1 GCA_003447595.1 Porphyromonadaceae bacterium | reverse complement strand
CATTAACAGGCTATAGCGAAGACGAAGCTGCTGAGTTGGGAGCAAACTTCTTATCTAAATTGGTACATTCCGATGATGGGGAGTTATTGCGATTAATAACTCAATGTGCATTAAACTCGCTCTTAAGTGAAGAGCGTAATAATCGTCGAATATATCATACGATCAGATATAATTTTCGTTTGTGGCATAAAGAGGGTCATTGGTTAAATATAGAGTGTTTTTTATATCCGATCTATCTAATAAATGAAAAGGTCCATTTTTCACTAACTTATGCATCTCCTTCTATGTCTATTTTACCGGTATCCTTTCAGATTTATTTCCCGAAAGAAAATAAGCGGTTTATTTACAATAATAGGCTTCATAAATTTATTTTGGAAGAAAAAACTGCATTAAATAAAAATGAGTTGGAAGTGCTAAAGTTAACGGCTTTGGGGAAAAGAGAGTATGAAATGGCCGAAATGATGGAGGTTGAAGTCAATCTTATCAAATACTATAAAAAATCAGTACTCAAGAAACTTTCTGTTTATAGTATGCCAGAAGCTCTTTATTATGCACTCAAGCAGAATCTATTATAATAATAACTTTAATCTAGTATGATATGTTTTTTGAGAATCTTTTAATTAATACTCAGAAGTTCAAATGTGTGCAGTTCAACCTTGATAACATGCACTTTAACCTTGAAGCTGTTGCTTGTAATAGTCAGCAAACCCATATCTTGATTGATCATTATCTTTCTTCTGTAACTGTTTTCAACTACGATTACGGTTTGTTTCCCGATTTTGGATCTGATCACAATAGCTTATCAGTTGATTGGCTTGTTGCTTCTATGCAACAAGCAGATAAGAATATATTGAAGAAGTATGCAGAAGTTACCGCCGATTATTTTTTGCACAAAAAGAAAGAGTTGAATAAGTATCTGTACTTTTCAATTTGCTATAATTATGATTCAGACTGCGCCAATAAAGCAATCCGTATAAAGATCATTCCTTTGGTATATACGGAAGATAAAAATTTGTATGCATCCTTATGTATTCTCGAGCCTATCAATTATATAGGCAAACCTGTTTTGAAGATGCATAAAGTGAACGAGGATAAAACACTTATCTATATTCCGTCTTCTGATCGATTTGTAGATGAAGAAGAAACTCGGTTGTCACGCTTAGAGTGTGATATTCTTTGCATGTCGGGAGAGGGTGTAAAAGAACAGGAAATAGCTGATAATCTTGACATACCTCTATTTTATCTGAAGCGTTGTAAAAACTCTATTTTTGAAAAACTGAAAGTAAAATCAATCTCAGAAGCAATATATGTTGCATATAAGCAAGGTTTGCTTTGATTTGATTATTTTAGTTCTACTTGTTGTGTAGATTAATTGTATTCCTTATTTTTATGCTTTTCCATTACAATGATTAAACCTATAGTAAAAGTTACAGGTTGTATTTATAATCTCTACCTGAAACTTTTACTATAGATAGAGATTATAATGGCAGTTCCATTATATAATCGTTCATATAATATCCATTTCCTATGTGGAAATCTCGACTGTCTTTTATAGAGAAACCATAGTTTAGATAAAAGTCTTTAGCTTTATTTTCTCTGTTGACATACAGTTGTAATTTTTCAACAGTAGGAATGTGAGTTCGTATGTAAGAAATTGCCTCATTCAATATTTGCTTTCCGTATCCTTTGCCGTGTAAAGATGGGAGTAGGTATAGTTTTTGTAAAATACAGGTAGTAGGTGTTGTTAATTCAAGCGAGAAGTAGCCACAAGGAGTATTCTCTAAATTAACTAGATGAAATATTTGCTTTTCCACCTCAATCTGATTTTCTAAACTTTGAATGCTATACATGACATTCATCATATAGTCAATTTGACATGGCGTAAGAATATTTGCATACGTATGAGGAAAGATTTGATTGGCTAGATTATGAACAATTTCTAGTCTATTCTTGGATATAATTTCTATAGTTAACATAGATTAATTGGTTTAAAATGGTTTAATTGTGTGCGAATATAAGAATTATTTGTATAGATTTGACCCCCGTTGTAATGAATCCAATTTAATTGAATTATTTTAAAAACTGTATATATGTCACATTCGGTTTCTTTGAATTGGAAAGGTGGTATGGAGTTTGAAAGTTCGCTCGATAACCACAAAATTATTTTAGATACTGCTACTGAATGGGGTGGAAGTGATAAAGGTCCAAGTCCCAAAAAGTTAATGCTTGTAGCTTTGGCGGGTTGCACTGGGATGGATGTTGTGTCTTTATTAAAAAAGATGCACATAAACTATACCGGGCTATCTATTTCAGTAGAAGCTACCTTGACTGAAGAGCATCCAAAACAATACAACTCCATGCATCTTATTTATGAGTTTGAAGGCGATAATTTATCTCTAGAGAAATTGCAGAAAGCTATAGATATGTCATTGGACCGATATTGTGGTGTGGCAGCAGTTTATAAAAAAGTCATGCCATTGACATATGAGATTAAAATAAAATAGCGAAATTACAGCACATAACGGAAGTTTGAAACATTAAAAATATAAGCTAATGGATTCTAAAATTCAGGAACTTACTAGTAAAATCTATCAAGAAGGGGTAGAAAGAGGTAAAGAAGAAGCAGATCGTATCATAAGCGAAGCTAAAAGTGAAAGAGATTCTATTCTTAAGAATGCAAAAGAAGAAGCAGATGCTACTATCGCAAGTGCAAAGAAAGAAGCAGAAGAACTTAAAAAAAATACAGAGGCTGAACTAAAAATGTTTGCTTCACAAAGCGTAGAAGCCCTAAAAACTGAAGTTGTAAATCTAATAACAACCAAAGTTGTTGCAAATGCTGTTTCTGGAGCATTGAATGAAAAGGACTTTATGCAAAAAATGATTCTAGAAATGGCTAAAGAATGGGCGAAAAACGATTCCATTACAATCCAATCTGCTGATGCGGATGCCCTTTCTAAGTTCTTTACTGCAAACGCTACAGAATTGCTAAACAATGGAGTTAAGATTGAAAAGGTGAATGGAAAACCTTCTTCATTTAATATATTACCGAAAGACGGATCTTATAAAGTAACTTTCGGCGAAGATGAATTTATTGCTTATTTCAAGGAATTCCTCCGTCCGAAATTGATAGAAATGCTTTTCTAAATGGGTAACTATTATGCATTTGTCGCCGGCTTACCAGACTTGTCTATTGATGATGCTAAGTTGGTATGGACTCAAGCCCGTTTTAAAGAAGAACTACAAGACGCTCTCTCTAGCGATGATTTGAAGTTGATAAAACTTTATTTCATGCAGTTTGACAACAAAAACTTGTTGGCTTACTTAAAGAATAAAGATTCTAAACTCGACGAAAAAGGCAATCTCTCTGCACAAGATTTGGAGGAAGTAGTGCAATTGATGAAAGAGTTTGAGCGACCTGTAGATAAACGGATTCCTAGTTATTTCCCGACCTTTTTTGCAGCGTATAATCAAGAAAAATCTGAGGATAATCCTGTAGTAATGCAAGACTATTTGTCGAGCTTATACTACGATTATGCAATGAAAACACGAAATAAATTTGCATCTCGATGGTTCGAATTTAATCTAAATGTAAATAATGTCTTATCTGCATTTACGAGCCGAGCATATGGAATGGATGTAGCCTCTAGTATTGTAGGAGATAATGAAGTTGCTGTTGCTTTGCGTAGTTCTAATGCACGAGATTTCGGACTCACAAATGTTTTAGATGAATTTGAGCAATTACGAAAGATTGCCGACGAATCAGATTTGCTTGAAAAAGAGAAAAAGATAGACCGTTTACGCTGGCAATGGCTCGAAGAAAATACTTTTTTCAAGTACTTCTCTATCGAAAAGATTCTTGCGTATTTGATTAAAATTGAGATTCAAGAGCGTTGGGCTAAACTTAATCCGGAAACTGGTGAAATTCAATTTAGAAATATTATCGGTCGTCTGAAATCGGAGGTTTCCGTTATTGATAAATATAGAAATAATAAGTAATAAGATATGGCTACGAAAGGAGTTGTAAAAGGTATCGTCTCGAATCTTGTAACACTAGAGGTAGATGGTCCTGTTGCACAAAATGAAATATGTTTTATCTCTGTAGGCGAAGATAAGCTGATGTCGGAGGTAATCAAAGTAGTAGGTAAGAATGCTTATGTTCAGGTGTTTGAAAGTACACGTGGTATGAGGGTTGGAGATACTGCTGAATTTGTTGATCACATGTTAGAGGTGACGCTAGGTCCGGGTATGCTATCAAAAAACTATGATGGTTTGCAAAATGACCTTGATAAAATGAATGGCGTATTCCTCAAACGTGGAGATTATACCTTTGCTTTAGATAACGATAAATTATGGGATTTTACTCCACTCGCTAAACCAGGAGACAGCGTTATTGCCGGCGATTGGTTGGGGCAAGTTGATGAAAACAAACAGCCTCACAGAATTATGGTTCCATTCAAGTTTGAAGGAACATATACTGTAAAAAGCGTTGCTAAAGAAGGTCAATATACAATCAATGATACCGTTGCTGTAATCACAGATTCAGACGGAAATGATATCAATGTAACAATGGTGCAAAAATGGCCTGTAAAAAGAGCCAATCTTTGCTATAACAACAAACCTCGTCCGTTTAAACTCCTTGAAACAGGGGTACGTACAATTGATACAATCAATCCAATTGTAGAAGGTGGTACAGGATTTATTCCAGGACCTTTCGGTACCGGCAAAACGGTTTTGCAGCATGCTATATCTAAGCAAGCAGAAGCAGATATCGTAATTATTGCAGCTTGTGGAGAGCGTGCTAATGAGGTTGTAGAGGTATTTGCAGAGTTCCCTCACTTGGATGACCCTCACACTGGTCGTAAATTGATGGAGCGTACAATTATCATCGCCAATACATCAAACATGCCTGTTGCATCGCGTGAAGCATCTGTATACACAGCCATGACTATTGCCGAATATTATAGATCAATGGGATTGAAGGTGTTATTGATGGCCGACTCAACATCTCGTTGGGCACAAGCACTTCGTGAGATGTCTAACCGTTTGGAAGAACTTCCGGGACCGGATGCATTCCCAATGGACTTATCTGCGATTATTGCAAACTTCTATGCACGTGCAGGATTCGTACACTTGAATAATGGCGAGACAGGATCTGTAACCTTTATCGGTACCGTTTCTCCAGCAGGGGGTAACTTGAAGGAGCCTGTAACAGAGAATACAAAGAAGGTAGCACGTTGTTTCTACGCACTTGAACAAGAGCGTGCAGATAGAAAACGTTATCCGGCGATCAACCCAATTGATAGCTACTCAAAATACCTGGAGTATCCAGAATTTGCTGACTACATTGTTACGAAAGTAAATGAAGAATGGATTCCGAAAGTAAATGAGATAAAAACACGTATGCAACGTGGTAAAGAAATTGCTGAACAGATCAATATCCTTGGTGACGATGGTGTTCCGGTAGAATATCACGTTACATTCTGGAAATCAGAATTGATTGACTTCGTCATTCTGCAACAAGATGCATTCGATAATATCGACTCACTCACTCCGCTTGAGCGTCAAAGCTACATGCTAGATCTTATCGTAGATATTTGTAGAGCAGACTTTCAATTTGAAGGTTTCTTAGAAGTAATCGAATACTTCAAGCAAATGATCAACTTGATGAAACAGATGAATTATTCAGAGTTCAACAGTGATCAGTTTAATGAGTATCGTAAAAAGATTGATGAACTTGTAGCAGAGAAAAGAGTTGCACTGGCTTAAAGTGTTACTTTAGATTTGCACAAAAAACATTGAATATGGCAGCAAAAGCATTTCAAAAAATATATACTAAGATTACTCAAATTACCAAGGCTACTTGTACCTTGAAAGCTACAGGCGTAGGTTACGATGAACTTGCATCTATAGACGGTCGCTTAGCACAGGTAGTGAAAATTATCGATGATGAAGTAACACTACAGGTGTTTGCCGGTACAGAAGGTATCAAAACAAATGCCGAAGTAGTATTTATGGGTAAGGCCCCATCATTGAAAGTTAGCGAGCAGCTAGCAGGTCGTTTCTTCAATGCTTATGGAGATCCTATTGATGGAGGTCCAATACCGGAAGGTTTCGATATTGAGATTGGTGGTCCATCTGTAAACCCGGTACGTAGAAAACAACCATCAGAGCTTATTGCTACAGGTATTGCAGGTATCGACCTTAACAATACATTGGTAACCGGACAAAAGATTCCATTCTTTGCCGATCCCGATCAACCTTTCAACCAAGTAATGGCTATGGTTGCCATGCGTGCAAAGAGTGATAAGATCATTCTTGGTGGTATGGGTATGACAAACGACGATTACCTATATTTCAAAAACGTATTTAGCAACGCAGGAGCCCTTGACCGTATTGTTAGCTTTATCAATACAACAGAAGACCCTTCTGTAGAGCGTTTGCTTATTCCGGATATGTCGCTTGCAGCAGCAGAGTATTTTGCGGTTGAAAAGAACGAAAAAGTACTTGTTTTGCTTACCGACATGACCAACTATGCCGATGCCTTGGCAATCGTATCTAACCGTATGGACCAGATCCCATCGAAAGACTCTATGCCGGGTTCGTTGTATTCAGACCTTGCTAAGATCTACGAAAAAGCGGTTCAGTTCCCTGAAGGAGGTTCTATTACCATCATCGCCGTTACAACGCTTTCGGGTGGTGATATTACACACGCCGTTCCGGATAATACGGGTTATATTACCGAAGGTCAGCTTTACTTAAGACGTGATAGCGACGTAGGTAAAGTTATCGTTGACCCATTCCGAAGCTTGTCTCGTTTGAAACAGTTGGTTACCGGTAAGAAAACAAGAGAAGATCACCCGCAAGTAATGAATGCAGCAGTACGTTTATATGCAGATGCCGCTAATGCAAAAACAAAAATGGAGAATGGTTTTGATCTTACAGATTACGACATGAGAACATTAGCTTTTGCAAAAGACTATTCTGAAAAACTACTTGCTATCGACGTGAATCTTGATACAACAGAAATGCTAGATGTAGCTTGGGAACTTTTTTCAGAGCACTTTACACCAGCAGAGGTTAATATCAAACAAAGCCTCGTTGACAAATATTGGAAAAAGTAAAACCTTGCAATTATGGCTATAAAGTTTCAATATAATAAAACTTCGCTTCAGCAGTTGGAAAAACAACTAAAGATGCGCGAGAGAGCTCTTCCTACGATCAAAAGTAAAGAGAGTGCTCTACGTATGGAAGTGAAGAAAACAAAAGATGAAGTAAATACATTGGAACTTAAGCTGGAAAACGAAATCCGTAGTTATGAAAACATGTCAGAGCTATGGAATGAATTTGATCCTAATTTAGTACGGATCAAAGACGTTGACCTTTCGACTAAAAAGATTGCCGGAGTTGTAGTTCCGGTTCTTAACGATATCAAATTTGAGATTGGTCGTTATAGCCTTTTTAGTTCTCCGGCTTGGTTCGCCGATGGAGTTTCTCTGATCAAAACATTAGCACAATATGGTATTGAAGCCGAGTTTTCAACATTGAAACTAGATCTTTTAGAGCATGCTCGTAAAAAGACAACTCAAAAAGTAAATCTATTTGAGAAAGTCCAAATTCCGGGCTATAAAGATGCCATTAGAAAGATTAAGCGCTTTATGGAAGATGAAGAAAGCCTTTCTAAGTCATCTCAGAAAATCATGCGTGCAAATCAAGAGAAACGAAAAAGAATGGAGGAAGCTGTATGATAGAGAAAATGTCAAAATATGGCTTTTTGATTTATCACAAAGAGTACACTCAGTTTTTGTCTGATATCAGCGATCTTGGAGTAGTTCATGTGATCGAGAAAGATGAAAAAGCCGCAGATGAACAATCTGATCAAGTAACATTACTTCTTTCTTTATCGGGAAGATATGCAAAAGCTTGCAAAGCGCTTGAAAAAATAGGGAACGAGGATAAATCAATCGTTTATGCTCCGGTAGATCAAGCAAGTGAAGGGAACAATCTTCTAACTGAGTTTGAGAAGCAAGTTGAGCTGAAACACAGTTTGTTTCAGCGTCAGCAGATCATAGAGAAAGAACTAGATCGTCTAGATATATGGGGCGATTTTGATCTTTCTACTCTTGATAAGCTTGCAGAACAAGGTTGGAACATCAACTTTTACTGCACGCCCGAATCTAATTTCGATGCAGAATGGCTCAAAGATTTTCATGCGATAGAGGTAGGACGCATTGGTTCGATGATATACTTTGTCACAGTAACCAAGGTGAAACACCCCGAAATTGATGCTGAAAGTATCAAGTATGGCAGTAAGTCATTTAGCAGCCTAAAGGCCGAATACCAAGCGAATGTCAAAGAGATCAAGCAAATTGATGCCGAACTTGCGGTCTTTGCGCAGAAATACTACAAAACACTCTGTTTTGAAGGATCAAAGATCTCAGATAAGCTCGATTTTGAAAAAGTCTTATTGGCTACAGAATCAGATCCGGATTCTAAATTAATGATCTTGGAAGGCTGGGTACCTGTAAGCAAAGAGAAACCATTGGTTGAATACCTTCAATCCAAAGGCATCTTATTTGTAACAGATGTATCACGTCCTAAAGATAAAGTACCGGTATTGCTTAAGAATAATAAATTCTCCAGATTGTTTGAAGTGATCGGAGAGCTTTATTCCCTTCCTAATTACAACGAATGGGATTTAACGCCGTTCTTTGCACCGTTCTTTGTCATGTTTTTCGGTCTCTGTTTGGGCGACTGTGGTTACGGATTACTATTCGTAATTCTATCAATCGTTCTGATGCGAAAAGTAGACCCAAGCTTAAAACCAATCTTTCAGCTTTCCTTCTGGTTAGGACTGGGAACTGTGATATTCGGTTTTATCAGTGGTACCTTCTTCGGTATTCCATTGTTGGAGGTAGACTGGGCATGGATACAAAGCGCTAAACGATTTATGCTAGACTCTAATCAGCTCTTCAACTTTGCCTTGATCCTTGGAGGTGTACAAATCCTCTTTGGTATGGTGTTGAAAGCAATCAGTCGCTGGTCTCGTTTTGGCTTTAAATATTCAATTGATCCGTTTGGTTGGATTCTTTGTCTTGTAGGAAATGGTATTGTCTTTGGTTTAGGACATATCGGCAAACTTTCACCTGAGCATACAACAATGGCTCACTACATCGTTTCTGGTATAGGCTTGGCTATGATGTTACTATTTAATGATCCAGAAGCAAGCATTCTATCAAACATCGGTGGAGGATTGTGGGGACTTTACAACCGTCTTACCGGTATTCTAGGAGATATGCTATCATACATTCGTTTGTTTGCGCTAGGTATTTCAGGCTCTGTAATGGGATTGGTATTTAATCAATTGGCGATTAATATGGCCCCTGATATTCCGGTGGTAGGACAACTTGTGATGATCTTCATCCTATTGTTTGGTCACTCAATGAATATTTTCATGTCGTCATTAGGAGCCTTTGTGCACCCAATGCGTCTAACTTTCGTAGAATTTTATAACAACTCAGGTTTTGAAGGCGGAGGTAAGAAATACAACCCTTTCGCTAAAAAAGCCAAAGCAAATTGATTTATTAACAACTAAATAATTTTTAAATTATGGAACCTATTTTATTGGCTTACATTGGTATTGGTTTAATGTTAGGACTTTCTGGTATTGGTAGTGCTTTTGGTGTTACGATTGCAGGTAATGCTGCGGTTGGTGCAATGAAAAAGAACCCAGATGCATTTGGTAACTATATGGTATTAAGTGCCATGCCAGGTACTCAAGGTTTGTATGGTTTCCTAGGTTATTTCCTTTTGGCCGGTAAATTAACTTCAGAAATCACTCCGGTTCAATCTGCAGCTATCTTCGGTGCAGGTTTGGCAGTAGGTTTGGTTTGTTTACTTTCAGCTGTACGTCAAGGACAAGTTTGTGCTAACGGTATTGCAGGTATTGGATCAGGATATGACTTGTTTGGTAAAACAATGATCCTTTCTGTATTCCCAGAGCTTTATGCAATCGTATCACTTGCAGCATTGTTCTTGATTGGTCAATCAATTTAATTATGACATATACATTACTTAATATAAACACGATTATGTATAATTAACTGTACAGCTGTTGCAATGTAATACTTAATTTATACATTGCGCATGCACAAATCGTGTTTTCATAAGAAATGTGTTACACACATTGGAAAGTGCTTTATTCGTGAGAATAGAGCACTTTTTTTGTGTAATTTTTTCTACATTTGAATAAAAAACACACCATGTCAATAATTCGTACTGTTATAATTTCCGCATGTAGCTGCCTGTGTGTACATTACGCATCAGCACAATATGAAACACTCTTTCAAACTAACTCCCTTATTGATCCGTCTAACTCGAATAAGCTATTTCTAAATGTAGATAATCTTTCTTTTTTTCAAAATAATGAAAACGATGGAAAATACCTAAGCGGTTACACCCTTCCCGGATTTAGATTAGAAACGAAATTGATATACTATCCACTACCCAATGTAAAACTAGAAGGAGGAGCCTATTTCCTTAAATATTGGGGAGCAACCTCGTATCCGCAAGTATCCTATATCGGAATTCCACGAGTAAACGAACGTAATAGTAGTGGTGTACACTGCCTGCCATATTTGAGAGCACAAGTAGACTTTATGAATAAATTCAGTCTCATTATTGGTGATATCTATGGAGGAGCAAACCATCGACTGATCACACCTCTTTACAATCCCGACTACAACCTTACGGCCGATCCCGAAGCAGGGATACAATTCCTGGCACGCACAGATCGAGCCTTTCTCGATGTCTGGGCCAATTGGGATACCTTTATATTCAATGACGACACCAAGCAAGAATCCTTCTTTTTCGGACTCTCGGGAGAATACAAATTTGTAGAGAATGAGAAGTATACCGTTTCGGCACCACTGCAAGCCTTGTTTCACCACAAAGGAGGAGAGCTCGATACGCTTGTGGGCAACTCTATCCAAACCGAACTAAATGCTGCAACAGGAGTACAAGTGCGTCGTCGCTTGCAAGACACGAAGCGACCAACAGAGCTATATGCCAATGCCTACGGATTGTTTTATAAAGTAATGTCGGGTCAGAACAAATTCCCCTTTACCCAAGGGTGGGCATTCAATGCAGACTTGGGCTGCAAGTTCGGAGACCTAAACGTAGCATTATCTTATTGGCAAAGCAATAAATTTTCAACCCTCCTAGGCAGCTCATTATATGGCAATATCTCAACCTCTACCATACGCTACGGATACGTTATGGGCACCAATCACATGTGTGCTTTAAATGCCGATTATGGGAAATCGCTCAACAACTTCATCACTATAGGAGGAAGCATGCGTAATTACCTCATGTTTCCGGTTCATTCGCAATCACCCGAAGGAGAATGTTACAACTTTCCAATGGCTTACAACTTTGAAGTGGGGCTTTACATACGTATCAATCCATCATTTTTGTTAAAACAATTTTAGATCTTAATTTACTATCTTTGCACGTATAAAATCAACGTACATGCAAGATTTCTTTTTTGCCAAGATAGAAAAAATGGTCGTTCACCGTATAGGGAACAAACTATGCGGTGATCGGTTATTGTGCTCCAAGACACTACTCGACGTAAACCCATCCATCGAGTTGCTGCTCAAGCACTACTTCCTTTCACCATTCAAGCAAGACAACTACTATACCTTTGTGCACGACTCCGACCTGTCGATGAACGAAGTGTTTACCTACGCATTCACAATCTTTAACGACCCCTCCACACTCTACGCACAGTCGTTACTGCTGGCACAGCATCTGTTTGATCAAAGCATGCACCCTAAAATCAAGTCGGGCGAACTCTATGTCGTCTATCTCAAAGACTGCATGTTTGAAAACAACGCGACAGATGCCATCGGTATTTTCAAGTCGGAAAGTAAAGACACCTTTCTCAAAGTATATCCTACGGGCGAAAACTTCGAAGTAGAATCAGACAAGGGCGTAAATATCAACAAGCTCGACAAAGGAGCCGTGATCTTCAACATCGAAAAAGACTCCGGTTATGTAGTTTCCGTTATCGACAACGTCAACAAAGGGATCGAAGCACAATACTGGGTCGACGACTTTCTGCACGTCAAGCCTCGTCGCGACGGTTATTACCATACCCAGAACATCATGTCTCTGTATTCTGATTTCATAACGCAGACCGTAGCAACCGGAGAAAAATCCAAAGCCGACAAGGCAAAGATGATGAATAAAACCATCCAGTTCCTGAAAGAAAATGACATGTTCGACATGAATCGTTTTATGACAGAGGTGGTACAAGACGAAACACTCATCAAAAACTTCAGCGATTTCCGTCACAGCAAGATGGCAGAAGGGCATACCGAGCAGCAACCGGAGTTGCAAGACGCAACATTTGAGATAAATAATGTAGCTCTCAAAAAAGAAACCCAGCGACTCAAAAGCGGTATTAAACTCGACGACAACTTTTTGATCAAGATCCTTTCGCCCGACGCACAGATTGTAAAAGGCTACGATGAGCAAAAAGGTCTTCATTATTATCAACTTTTCTACAACGAAGAGAGTTAATATTTGGAAGATGTAATCTTCATGGATATTTTTAAAAGATAAATAAGATATGAAAGAATGGTTAGATGCGATTATTACCTCAAACACAGTAGATACAGACACTGCAGTATTTCGGTTGCTGTTTAGCTTCTTTATAGGGGCTTTGATAGGCCTCGAGCGACAGTTTCGAAGGCAGAATGCCGGAATGCGCACCTTTACCCTGATCTGTTTAGGATCTACCGTCGCCATGCTGATTTCTATCTGGATACCACAAACCTTTATGAACTTTCACAATGGAGATCCGGGTCGTATAGCAGCACAAGTACTGTCGGGCATCGGTTTTATCGGTGCGGGAGCAATTATTCAGAGTCGAGGCAATATTCATGGTCTTACCACTGCCGCCTGCTTATGGGTTACAGCTGTAATTGGATTATCCATCGGAGCCGGGATGTACATCATCGCAAGCATTGCAGCAGTAATTACACTCGTAGTCTTAATCACACTCGACAGGCTCGAGCGTTTTGCGTTGGTAGAAGGAGTTAGTAAAAACCTATTCATCTTTTGCAACACGACAAATCCCGATATGGATAAAATAAAGTCCATTTTGAATCAACACAAGATCTTTATTATTAACTTGTCGTTCGAGCAGGATTTTGAAAAAGAACGCTCCATTATTTCATACAAAGTTCATGTAAAGTCGAAAGCTACCTACAATGGACTTTTCGAAGATTTGAGATTACTTGGGAATATTTATCATATAAAATTGCTTTCTTAGTCATGAAATTAACGTACACTCCATACACATTGATGTTGAAGCATCAATTTACGCTAGCAAGCTCGAGTAGACGTACTACTCCGGTTGTCATTTCACGTATCGAACTCGACGGTCTAGTCGGTTATGGTGAGGCCTCATTGCCTCCATATCTGGGCGAAACACAAGATTCGGTCATTGCGTTTCTAGAGAAAGTAGATCTTAGCAACTTCGACTTTTCGCACGGTCTTGCAGAAATAATCGAGTATATCAACGAAATAGAGCCCGGTAACTCGGCAGCCAAGGCATGCCTTGATATCGCTTTGCACGATCTATACGGACAGTTTACCGGCAAGCCTTGGTATCGCATGTGGAGACTCAATCCCGAAGATGCCCCCAAATCATCCTTTACAATCGGTATCGACACACCGGAAGTAATACGCACAAAGATCAAAGAAGCAGATCCGTTTGGCTTTATAAAGATCAAGTTGGGAGCAGGCAACGACAAAGAAATGATTGAGACCATCAAAGCGCTTACCGACAAGCCGATTTATGCCGACGTAAATCAAGGTTGGACCGACAAATACTACGCCCTAGATATGGCCAATTGGTGTCTCGAGCATGGAGTCGTATTCTTAGAGCAACCGATGCCCGTAGCAGCCGTCGACGATATGGCTTGGCTCAAGGCAAACACACAGATGCCTCTTATTGCCGATGAATCGTTTCAGCACATGCACGACTTAGATACCGTAAACGGACTATTCGACGGAATCAACCTCAAGCTGATGAAGTGTGGAGGAATGCGAGAAGCTTACAATATCATGCAGCGATGCAAAAAATACGATCTCAAAGTATTACTCGGCTGCATGACAGAAACCTCGTGTGCTATCTCTGCGGCAGCACAACTAGCCGCAATGGCAAACTGGGTAGACCTAGACGGAAATATGTTAATCACCAACGACTGCTTCAAAGGTGCTCAATTGATCGACGGTAAAGTCATACCGCTCAATAAGCCCGGTATTGGCGTGATGCCGATAAGCGACAGTCTTTTCAACGAATAGCAACATTTCCCGATCTAGGCGATAAACGAATTTATTTATGAGTATATAAAACGCCTATGGAAAATTTTATTACAAGTATCAATGACTTTTTATGGACCTATATCCTTACCGTGGTATTGATTGCGGCAGGATTGTGGTTTACGATAAAAACAGGATTTGTTCAATTTCGCAACCCGATAGCAATGCTCAAGCTGCTTGCCGAAGGAGTTTCTCTTTCGGGAAAAGGGAAGAAGCATCACGTTTCCTCTTTTCAAGCCTTTTGTATTTCTACCGCCTCACGCGTAGGAACCGGAAACATGGCCGGTGTAGCTACAGCCATTGCGGTAGGAGGGCCGGGAGCGATTTTTTGGATGTGGCTTATCGCAATCTTCAGTGCCGCATCTGCATTTATAGAAGCAACATTGGCGCAGATATATAAGACCAAAGGACAACGTTCTTATATCGGAGGACCGGCTTACTATATGGAAAAAGGACTGAAACAACGCTGGATGGGGATCTTCTTCGCCGTGCTTATTACAGTCACCTTCGGGCTCGTGTTCAACTCCGTACAATCCAACACAATCACGCTGGCTTTCAACGAAGCATTTGGCTTTGATCGTGTTCAGATGGGACTTGTGGTAGCCGTATTATCCGGAGTAGTTATTTTTGGAGGTATCCATCGCATCGCGGTAGTATCGTCAGTGGTAGTACCCGTTATGGCCTTAGCTTATGTAGCATTATCGCTATTTATCCTAGGCAAAAACATCGACCAGGTACCGGCTATGTTTGCACAAATCTTCGAATCAGCATTCGGACTCAAGCAAATTGTAGGTGGCGGACTCGGTGCAGCCTTGATGCAAGGGATCAAACGCGGACTATTCTCCAATGAAGCAGGTATGGGTTCTGCGCCTAACGCAGCAGCAACGGCACACGTATCTCACCCCGTAAAGCAAGGCTTTATCCAAGTATTGGGTGTATTTACCGATACATTGGTTATTTGCTCCTCAACTGCCTTTATCGTGCTTCTTTCAGGAGCCGATCTATCAGGAGGTATCAAAGGAATTCAACTCACACAAGTTGCCGTAAGCAACCAAGTAGGAGCCTTCGGATCCGTATTTATCGCGATCAGTATCTTCTTCTTCGCCTTTAGCTCCATCATCGGAAACTACTACTACGGAGAAGTAAACATGCGCTTCATCACAGATCGCAGACGCTACATGTGGCTCTACCGACTTGTCGTGATTCTGATGGTCTTTGTAGGATCAATCCTAAGCCTCGATATCGTATGGTCGCTAGCCGACGTATTTATGGCCTTAATGGCATTAACCAACCTCGTAGCCATCGTACTACTAGGCAACATAGCCGTTAAAGCACTGAAGGACTATCAAAAGCAAAAACGCAATGGCGTAGCCAATCCAACCTTCCACAAATCGTCGATCAAAGAACTCAAAGACGAAGATATCACCTGCTGGTAATTTCAAACACAGTAGAACGTATCAACCAATATAAAAAAGTCACCCTCATGATAAATGAAGGTGACTTTTTTTGTACTTATATGTTTTGCAAAAACGAATGGCTATGTGTGCTTGCCGACTTAATCTGTCGCGGAAGGCTTGTCAAGGAGAAACATGATCTTTATAAAAAGGTGCAAAATCCAGAAGCTTGAGACCTGATGTCTGAAATTTGATACCTGCAACTTCAAACGGAAACATAGCAGAGACTTATTGTAACGATTTTGTACTTTGGGGCTCCGTGACGATGTTCGCATTTTGTACCGATTTGTTGTGTTAATATAATTGACCGATAAAAGTTTGGCTCAAACCCGTGAGCCAAACTTTTTCAGTTTTCCGAAATTTGAAAACCTAGATTGGATAAGGGGTTGCGGCTGGTTGAAATGATGCGTTTTTGAGATTGGTGCAAGTTTGGTTCAAATTTGGCTCACCTTATATATTTCTATACTCTCTCGTATTATAAAAATAATATATAGTATATTGATATAAATAAGTGTCTTAATAAATAGGATGTTTCGCCAGATATATAAGGTGATCCAAAAATGCGCCAAAAGTGAGCCAAACTAAAAAGTATGTATTTTGCGTTGAGTGTAGGTGCTTGATATAGTGTTGTTTGTGACCTGAGGGGGGTGGGTGTGTTTTTTTATTTTGGCGCACGATGCTCCAAAGTGCACCAAAATAGAAGAATTGCAATGAATGAGAT
>DLYT01000050.1:14379-14637 GCA_003447595.1 Porphyromonadaceae bacterium | reverse complement strand
TCCCCTAAAAAGAGTTTACACCAAGCCGCGAAGCGCGCTGCGGTTTCTTCTCCATGACGCAATAAACTCTTCTTTATTTGATCCGGAGTCTTCTCTTGCCCAAGCTTTGTTTTAGAGTAGAACTTGTCGGCAAAACAGATCAATTGCTCTTCGAGCGACAGCGGCATCATATCCCGGTGTGGGATCGGAAGCTTCGAATCGATAATCTGTTGAAGAGGTAATCCGGTTCCGGTATGACGTTCGCAAACCAGTGCATGT
>DLYT01000050.1:520-14137 GCA_003447595.1 Porphyromonadaceae bacterium | reverse complement strand
TATGCATACTCCCCGTGACAATCCAGATCCGGTGCATTGGTATAAATGATGCCGATGTCGTGCAACATGGCCGCCTCCTCTATAAACTTTAGATCGAGATTCATTTCCGGATGCATGGATGCAATCTGTAAAGCTTTCGTTGCCACATCCCTGCTATGCGCTACCAATATTTTATATACATCCCGATCTACGGGATAATACTTCTCTATTATTTCGACAGGATTCATTCGTTTAATAAATTGTTTTCAGCAAAAATACAATTGTTTGTCAAAGGAGCACGCTATTTCTCTAGATAGCTTTTGTCTTTAGACACTAAAAAAAGAAGGATTACCTCTTTTACTCCTCACAAGAAGAATATAAAAGAAGCAATCCTAACTTATACACCGTTTAAACTTAACTAATAAGAAAATTGAATTACCAAATTGATTTGGAATGAAAAACTTCTAATGAGTTGAACTTTTGTACGCAAATTACATACATTTGCCGGTGAAACATTTCAAGAATCAATCTATGTCTAACAGTATTCGATCATTTATACTTATTCTTTGCTGCATTTGTGCTTCAGTCGTACAGATGGCTGCAAAAGAGACCAACAAAACAGTAACCGTAGGAGCCGAACGTTTTGATATTTTATTGCCTTTATTACAAAACAAGCGCGTTGCTCTACTCGTTAATCAAACATCTACAGTAGGTAAAAACCAAACTCACTTGCTCGACGCTTTGATCGCTAAAGGAGTTGATGTGGTTTGCGTATTTGCTCCCGAGCATGGATTCAGAGGAAATGCCGATGCGGGCGAACTTGTAAAGAACGGAAAAGACAGTAAAACCGGCGTAGATATCGTTTCCATCTATGGCAAAAACAAAAAGCCAAGTGCAGAAACCATGCAGAAAATAGATGCAGTCGTATTCGACATACAAGATGTGGGCGCCCGATTCTATACCTACATCAGCAGTATGCATTATGTGATGGAAGCTTGTGCCGAAAACAACAAAGACTTTATTGTGCTAGACAGGCCTAATCCATGCGACTATATTGACGGCCCCATCTTAGAACCTGCCTACAAATCTTTTGTCGGAATGCACCCGATACCGGTACTGCACGGCCTTACCGTGGGCGAACTTGCTCAAATGATTAATGGAGAAAAGTGGTTGAAGTCGCAACCTGCAACTTGCAAACTCACCGTCGTTCCGATGCAGGGTTGGGAACACGGACAAGCTTACTCACTCCCTATCAAACCGTCGCCAAACTTGCCAAACGATCAGTCAATCGCATTGTACCCTTCTTTATGCTTATTCGAAGCAACCAAAGTAAGCGTAGGACGCGGCACTTACTTTCCATTTCAGGTAATCGGATTCCCAAGCTCGAAGTATGGATCTTTTAAATTTACACCTGTGGCCTTGGAAGGGTTTGATAAGAACCCGTTGCAAAAAGACAAAGTTTGCTATGGAGTAGACTTGCGCCAGGTTACCCCTCCTGCTGGCTTTTCGTTGCAGTATTTCATCGACTTCTACAATAAATCGGGACAAAAGGAACTTTTCTTTGACCGCCCGAAATGGTTCGACTTACTTACCGGAACCTCGAAACTCCGACAAGCCATCGTTGCTGGAAAATCGGAGCAACAAATCAAAGATGAATGGCAACCGGCATTGCAACGTTATAAACAAATGCGCTCGCAATACTTGCTATATCCCGACAATAGAAATTAAATCAATAAAAACTCAACGGCCGTTTTGTTTCGTTCACGCGACAAAACGGCTGTTTCATTTTGAAAACCTTTAGGCCTACTACTTATCCGCATATTTTTGAGCTTGGAACTATTTACAAATTCGAAATATGTTTAGCAAGATTGTCCACTTTTCAATTAAGAAGAAGTTGTTTGTCGGACTCACGACCTTCTTTCTTTTTTGCGCAGGTATCTATGCCATGCTAACCCTGCCAATCGATGCCGTTCCTGATATTACCAATAATCAGGTTCAGATCGTAACCATCTCTCCTACTCTTGCCCCGCAAGAAGTAGAACAGTTAATCACTTTCCCGATCGAGGTCGCGATGTCCAACATCATGAATGTCGAGGAGATTCGCTCCGTGTCGCGCTTCGGGCTTTCGCTTGTTACGGTTGTTTTCAACGATCACGTCCCTACGCTGGACGCACGACAGTTGATCAACGAGCAAATACAAAAGGTTGCCGGAGAGATACCTCCCGGACTTGGTACACCTGAGCTCATGCCGATTACGACCGGACTCGGTGAAATTTATCAATACACCTTACAAGTAGAACCGGGCTATGAAGATAAGTTCGACGCCATGACACTGCGTACCATCCAAGATTGGATTGTGAAACGCCAACTGTCGGGTATACCCGGAATTGTCGAAATCAATAGCTTCGGCGGTTATCTCAAGCAGTACGAAGTTGGTGTAGACCCCGATAAAATCAGGGCACTAGACATTACGCTCGACGAAATCTTTGAAGCTCTCAACAAAAACAATCAAAATACCGGAGCCAGCTACATCGAAAAGCATCACAATGCTTACTACATTCGATCTTCGGGCTTGATGAATAACCTTGACGACATCAATAACACCGTAATTACAACCCGCGACGGAGCACCTATTTTGGTCAGTGATGTTGCCGACGTACAGTTTGGAAATGCCAAACGATTTGGCGCGATGACCAAAGACGGCAAAGGTGAATGCGTGGGTGGTATTGCGATGATGCTAAAAGGAGCAAACGCAAATGTCGTGACAGCCGACCTTGAAGAGCGCGTAGCCGAACTACAGTCGATGCTTCCAGAAGGCGTTACCCTTGAGCCTTACTTGAATCGTTCGGCACTTGTTACTCGTAACATTTCTACCGTAGTATTCAACCTCGTAGAAGGTGCCATTATTGTATTCCTTGTATTGATTATCTTCTTGGGTAACTTCCGTGCCGGTGTTATCGTTGCTTCGGTAATTCCACTTACCATGTTGTTCGCATTTATTTTGATGCGACTCTTCAACGTTTCGGCCAATCTGATGTCGCTCGGAGCCATCGACTTTGGTATCGTGGTAGACGGATCCATTGTAATCATAGAAGGTATCCTCGCTCATATTTACAGCAGTAAGTTTAAAGGAAAAACACTCACCAAAGAAGAGATGGATAAAGAAGTAGAGCGCGGAGCCAATAAGGTAGTACGTTCGGCTACATTTGCCGTTTTGATTATCCTTATTGTATTCTTCCCTATCCTCACACTCACAGGTATCGAAGGAAAATACTTTACACCGATGGCACAAACATTGGTATTCTGTATTATCGGCGCCTTGCTACTTTCGCTTACCTATGTACCGATGATGTCTTCATTGTTCCTTAAACATACCATCGTAAGCAAACCAACTATCGCGGATAAAATCTTCGACAAGATTCAAAACGTTTACATGCCAACTTTAAGCTATTGCCTAAGACACAAAGTGATGACACTCGTCCTTTCTTTCTCGGCATTGGCAGGTAGTTTATTCTTATTTGGACGATTGGGAGCCGAGTTTATCCCGACTCTGGATGAAGGAGACTTTGCCATGCAGATGACGCTGCCTGTAGGTAGTTCACTCTCACAAAGTATCGAGTTATCGACCAAAGCCGAACGTGTATTGCTTGAAAGTTTCCCTGAAATCAAACACGTGGTTTCCAAGATTGGTACGGCAGAAGTACCAACCGACCCGATGGCGGTAGAAGATGCCGACATCATGATCGTGATGAAACCATTCAAGGAATGGACCAGCGCAGGCAGTCGTGCCGAAATGGTAGAAAAGATGAAAGAACGACTAGCAGCCGTAACCGGCGCAACATTCAACTTTTCGCAACCAATCCAGTTACGCTTCAACGAGTTGATGACCGGTTCGAAAGCCGACATTGCCATTAAACTTTACGGCGAAGATATGAATGTGCTTTACGACAAAGCAAACGAAGCGGCTTCATACATTTCTAAAGTAAACGGTGCGGCCGACGTTATTGTAGAACAAGTGGTAGGTCTTCCACAGTTGGTTGTTGAGTTTGATCGCAAACGAATCGCCCAACACGGACTTAATATCGACGAACTAAACGCTGTAGTTCGCACGGCATTTGCAGGAGAAGCTGCCGGTGTAATCTTTGAAAACGAACGTCGTTTCGACTTAGTTGTTCGCTATGTGAGCAACAAAGCAAACGATGTAAACTTGGATAAGCTATTTGTACGCACACCATTGGGCGAGCAAATCCCACTCTCGGAAGTAGCCAAAACCAAACTGGTAGAAGGCCCGCTTCAGATCAATCGCGATGCGACAAAACGACGCATCGTAATCGGTGTAAACGTTCGTGATGCCGATGTGCAACAAGTGGTAGCACAAATACAAGAACAGCTCAATAACAACGTAAAACTAGATGCAGGATATCGCTTTACGTATGGCGGACAATTCGAAAACTTGCAAAATGCAATCAGTCGTTTGGCCATTGTAATTCCGGTAGCTCTGTCGCTCATCTTATTGTTGCTTTTCTTTGCGTTTGGTTCTATCACCTACGCTCTTGTAATTTTCAGCACCGTACCTTTATCCTTGATTGGTGGTATTACGGCCTTGTGGTTGCGCGGACTTCCGTTCAGTATCTCGGCAGGTGTAGGCTTTATTGCTTTATTCGGGGTTTCGGTACTTAACGGTATCTTGATGATCAACCATTTTAATCAATTGAAAAAGGAGACACGCTTGTCGACCAATTTGATTATCTGGAAAAGTTGTCCCCACTTATTACGTCCGGTTATGCTTACCGGCTTGGTTGCATCGCTCGGCTTCGTTCCGATGGCCATTGCTACATCAGCCGGATCGGAAGTACAACGTCCGCTTGCGACGGTTGTAATCGGCGGACTTATTGTATCTACACTGCTTACGCTGATCATTATTCCGATCTTCTACCGCATTGTAAACTCGTTCGAAAAGCAAGGCTTCAAGAAAATCAAACGCTTCTTCGTTAGTTCTTGTGTATTGTTGGCATTCGTGCTACCAATGCAAGCGCAAACAACCAACCAGCAAAACATCGTTACACTCGATGAGTGTATCGAGATGGCACTGCAAAACAATCCGATGCTCAAGCGTGCGGATGTAGAGATAGACCATGCAAAAGCCGGTCGCGGAGCTGTGGTGGATTTATCCCCGATGGAATTTGACTATGCTCAGGGACAACTGAACTCCGACGATAAGAAAGACAGACAATACAACCTTTCGCAATCGCTCGGATCTCTGATAACGCCTATCTACAAGAACAAACTTGTAAACAGACAAATCGAAAGTGCACAGATTGGTCGCAAGCTTACCGAGAAAGAACTGATCGCGGAAGTAAAGAGTGCCTGGAATGAGTTACTTTATGCATTCGAATTGGAGCGCATCTATACAGAAGAAGCCTCTATGGCACAAAAGATTCGCAAGTCGGGTGAAGCCAAATACCGTGTTGGCGAGATTACGCTACTTGAGAAAAGTATCAGCGATGCCCTTGCTGCCGATATGCAAAACAAGTTGTTTCAATCGGAACAAAACCGTGTGATCGCTGCAAACAAATTGCGTGCGGTATGTTTCTCTCCGGTTGGTCTCACTCCCGCAGGAATGCAGCTCGAATTGCTGTCTCCGCTTCCGAGCATACAGGCAGGCGAAACGTTGCAAAGTCAACGTATCAATAGTTTCATCAACGAGCGCAAAGCGGAAGTTTCAATCGAAGCAAGTAAATTCTTTCCCGAACTATCGGTTGGCTATCAAAACCAAAACATATTGCCACTCAAAGGACTTCAATCGTGGAGCATCGGCGTATCGTTTCCGGTTTATTTCTTACCGCAACGCAGCCGTATCAAGCAAGCAAAACTACAAACAACGCTTGCTCAACTCGAATCGCAAGACATCCACAACCGTTTGCAAAACAAACTCGATGAGTTGAATCTGCAACAACGCAAATACGGACAAACGATCGAAAACTATCAAAAGTACGGACTTGAGCAGGCTCGTGCGCTACGCAACGCTGCCGAAGCTCAGTTGAAACACGAAGAAAACGATATCAGTGAATTTGTACAAAGTATAAAGGCTGCGCTCGAACTACAAGTTGGTTACATCGACGCGCTTTATCAATACAACGAATCAATTATCGAATATCAACTTTATCAAAAGTAACTCCACATCATGAGAAAAACGATTATATACGTATGCACACTTTGCTTGATGTATGCATGCAACTCAGAAAAACAACAAACCGAAGCAATAAGTCAACCGGCAGCCGCATCCACAGAAGCGGCTTCATCGGTGGCATTCAACGACGAGCAGAAATCACTTGCTCAAATCGAAACTACAACCATGCAAAAGGAGATGATCTCGCACACCATCGATTGCAATGGTACCATTCAGGCTCCGCCACAACAAAAGGCAACGATTACGCCTATCGTAGGAGGTGTAGTCAAGTCGGTTTCGATACTTCCGGGACAATTCGTCAACAAAGGTGCTACCATCGTTACGCTCGACAATCCTGATTTTATCAAGATGCAACAAGAATATCTTGAAAACAATGCAGCCTACAAATACATGCAAAAAGAGATTGCGCGTCAGGAAGCACTTAAAAACGAGCAAGCAACCTCGGGCAAAAAATTAGAGCAAACCATTGCAGAATACGAAACCCTAAAGAGTAAGTTGCAAGCAGCAGAGGCTCAACTTACGATCTTGGGCATCAATCCGCAAGACATTCAACGCAACGGTATCATGCCAAGCTTAGCTTTGAAAGCTCCAATCTCGGGTTATATCAGCAACATTGATGTAAACACGGGCAAACTGGTAGAGCCGGGACAAACCATTTGCAACATCATCGACAAGCAAAAGCTATATATCAAACTCATGATCTTCGAAAAGGATCTGCCGGAAGTAGCCGTAGGAAACCCCGTTGTGTTTAATCTGACCAGCAACATGAACAAGCGATACAATGCAAAAATCATTTCGATCGCTGAAGACGTGAATGCAGAAAACAGAACAACGGAAGCCATTGCCGAAATCGAAGACAAAGCTTCGATCTTCCGTCCGGGCATGTACGTAAACGCACAAGTAAAGGCCGATAGTCGCGAAACAAGTGTATTGCCAGAGTCGGCATTGATCAGAGAAGGCAGCAACTACTTTGTCTTTACCGACAAAAACGGTCAATACCACAGACATCCGGCCGAAAGAGGTGTTCTCGACAACGGTAAAGTAGAAATATTAAACGCTTCAATATTCCCCGAAGGAACCATATTCGTTTCGAAGGGTGTCTTTTATGTCAACACACAATTGGCACATAAAGAGGAGTAATCCAACAGAATATACCGGAGTCCGATAGCGGGTTCCGGTATGTTACTATTTAAAGACAATCATTATCTTTGCAACACTTAACTGCGATTCCCCAACAGCTAAACACAACACTTTGATTAAGAACATTCAACACATACTAGAGCATCACATCCTGTTCATTCTTATCATTTCGGTCAGTGTAGGAACACTTCTGCACCTTCCCGAACTCATTTCGTACATCGAACAACCGGATGCCATCTCATTATTTGGTTATATAACCGGAAAAGATCTGTTTTCGGAGATCATATTTACCATTTTCTCGCTCGTTGCTTTGTTCTTTATCAACATCTACCTGTTGAAAACTTTTACTCCCGACAAGATTACCCGTTGGCGATACATTGCCGCAACCGTCATTTGCATACTTTTACTTAGCCATGCATTGGGCCAAGGCTTCTTTTATATGCATACCAACTTTCAACTTCCGGCCATCAACACGCAGATTCATCACTACCTGCATCCGGTACGTAACCTTGTGATTGGTATTATTGTAGTAGGCAGTTGTTACATCATGGAGCTGATACACCAAAAGCAAAAAGTACAGGTCGAAAACGAGAAGCTTTCTACCGAAAACATCTTAAATCAGTATGAAGCACTCAAAAACCAACTCAATCCGCACATGCTATTCAATTCACTCAACACACTACAGTCGCTTGTGCGCGAAGACAAACACATTGCCATTTCATACATTAAGGAGCTTTCGGCCGTGCTACGCTACACGCTACACGACAACGAAAACAAAAGCGTAACATTAAAAGAAGAGTTGAACTTTGTGCAAGCCTATATATACTTGCTAAAAATGCGCTTCGAAGATAATCTTTCGTTTGAGATAGTAATCGACGAGTCGGTACTCAACGACACCCTTCCTCCTATGTCTCTCCAACTATTGATAGAGAATGCTGTAAAACACAACGAGATCAGCAACAGAAAACCGCTTTTGATTCGTGTAGGTCTCACCACCGACAACTATATTTGTGTAAGCAATCCGATACAGACCAAGCTTTCTATCGAAGCCGGAACAGGAATAGGACTAGCCAATCTCTCGAAGCGATACCGACTTCTATACAACAAAGAGATTCTGATATCGGCAGATGAGAAAACCTTCGAAGTGAGACTTCCTCTCATCAACGAAAAAGGAAACAAACCGGCAATGCTTTAGTATCAACGACTACATGTATACACGAATGAAAAAGGCTATTATTATTGAAGACGAAAAAGCAGCAGTGCGCAACCTAAAGGCGGCATTGGGTGAAACAGATTATGATGTAGATACAATTGCATGCCTCGACAGTATTGCCGAAGCGGTAGAATGGTTTTCTCAAAATCAACATCCCGATTTGGTTTTTCTAGATATACACCTTGCCGACGGCTCGGCCTTCGAAATCTTTGAACGCGCCACAATCGCTTGCCCGGTTATCTTTACAACCGCCTACGATGAGTATGCTTTAAAAGCATTCAAGGTAAACAGCATCGACTACTTGCTCAAGCCCATCGATCCGCAAGACTTGAATCGCGCGTTGGCCAAACTCGCACGCTTTAGTAAGACCGAAGAAAAGCCCGACGAATCGTTGCTCCAATTCATCAACAGCTTTAAGCAAGGCAACCAATACAAAACACACTTCTTGGTTCCTACACGATCAGACAAACTGATACCTTTGGCCGTAAAAGATATTGCCTGCATATACATTGAAGCCGGATGCGTAAAAGTAAAAACACACAACGAGACCGAATACACGTTGCAGCAAACACTCGACGAACTACAAGAAAGCCTCGATCCGGCACAGTTCTTTCGAGCAAACAGACAATACATCATCTCCCGCAGTACGGTAAAAGACATTGATCTATGGTTCAACAACCGACTATCGATCAACCTCCGTGTCACCATGCAAGAACGAATCCTGATTAGCAAAGCCAGGTCTACCGAATTCAAACACTGGCTTACCAACTAATCAATCAACCCTTCCGAATCAGTTCGGTGTAGGTGTAAGCGGATTTCCGGTTTCGTCAACATCTACCCAGTTATTCACCGAAGCATCCATAATCGTAACCGATTCTTCTGCCACATTTACTCTGTAGTGATAAGAAGAACCCGCCAGCATCGTACTATTAACCAAAGGAATCTGAACGGTATAGTTACGTGCCGTAAGCTCACTGTTTACATATACCGAAAAGTTGAACTTAAGCGATGCCGTATTTTTGATAGGCAGCAAGATTTGATTGCACGAATTGTTTACGACATTCATCGCAAAGAGTGAATCCTGAAAGGTAGAAACAGGAACAATACGTCCGGTAAAGATGCTGAGAAAGTCGCCCGTAGTTACCGGCGCTTGCACTGCTGCAGATTGCACAGAATCGATCTTTGTAGTAGAACTTCCCGGATAGATATCAACAAGAAGCTGCGTACATGCATGATTCAACGTAAGATCGAGCGTAGTAGAACCCGATATCACTTGATTGGTTAGTTCGGCTGTTAAATAGTCTACACCATTTTCCAAATCATTCATAAAACCCGAACTTATATCGACACTTGGTAATGTCGTAGCTTTATTCCCAATACCAAAGGCATAAAACTCATATGTTCCGGGGAAAAGCGACAAAGGCACATTTCTACTTACACTTAATACTCCGGCTACATTCGTAAAGTAATTGGTTGTTGTGATATACTCCCCTTGCTGATACCAGGTATATACATTCACGTTACGATCTTTTTGCAGGGGTGTGGTTCCTGCTTTTGTGGTCAACAAATTCACATTACCATAAAAACCAACCTCAACCTTTCGCTTCGAAGTTGAATCTGACGGATTCCCATTTCCTCCGTTTGCATTGCAATCGTGTTCTATCTGATTTATTATTGAAATATCACTGCAAGAAGTAAACGCAAATGTTTGCAACAAAGCACAACAAGCAATACTAACAAACCCTCTTTTGTAATTCATAAATGAGTCATTAAATAATTATTATCTGTCTTTGTGTAAGAACAATTCAAATAACGTTTAGTTTGCTTATTTTTATCAATAAGTAACACTACAAATAAGCCATTCTGATGAGCCGGGGTTCATTAACAGAAAAAAGGCTGCCTCATCCCCTATGAAGCAGCCTCTTTACATATTCCTTTTTGAGTTCTGATGTTGTACTGAAAATAAATGACTTGATTACTTACGGATAAGCTTCAAGACTTCTTTGTTTTCTTTGTTCGTTAAGATCAAAGCCGGAGTTTTACCGCCTTCCATCTTATAACCGTTTATTTCGCCCATTGCTTTGATCAAAGCATTTTCAAGCTCCATGTTCAAACAGGCCATGCGTGTAGACATTGCCGGACCCAATACCAATGTACCGTCGTTCGATTCTTTCGCTACCGCAGCATTGATTCGGTTGCAACCCGCAAAGCCCGATACACGATTATTTTCTGTATCAAACGTAACTACAGGAGCTTCAAGATCTTTTGCTACTTCGCGATTTTCGATCGCTACCACTTTCCATTCGCCATTAAGCGCATTGTACGACATAGGCTGTTGTTTAGAAGACTTGCAGGCAAAGCCGGCAATAAGAATAACGAATAAAGAACAGATTTTCTTCAGACTCATAGTTTGTTTATCTTTTATTTATTACTTAGACAAAACGATTACCGGATTGCCGGTTTGATCGATTAGTCCTACACAAGCTGCACTATCACAAGCAACCTCTTCGAAGCCGGTAACTGTAGGAAGTGCCTTTACAATCTTATCTTCGATTGCTTGATCAGGGCAAGTCATCATAGTCAACATACCATCGTTGATCTTGATAAGGTTTGCACTGTCGGTACCCAATTCAAACGTAGTATTGTAGATGTTGCATCCCAATTTACCATGAATTTTCATAGAGTCCACATTAATCTCTAAGAAAGCCTCTTCTTTAGGTGCGATTGCTTCTCCGTTTACAGAAGAAATTTTCCATTTACCATTCAAATCCTTAGCGGTTATCGTTTGTGTTGGTTCTGCCACTGCTACAACTTCTTCTACAGTTTCTTCTACAACACCTGCATCTTGTTGCTGTTTTTTGTTGCCACAAGATGTGATCATCAATGCAATAGCGGAAAAAGCCATTGTTCCTAAAAAGATACGTTTCATTTTCATAGAATTATGTATTTACTTGTTCGATCAATAAAACACCCGACCGCAAAGTTATGTTTAATAAATAGCATAAATTATACTTCTTGGTTAAATACTCGTAATTTAGAAATAATCATATATTTTCCTTATTTGATACAACCAAATAACTCCTCATCCTCAGACAAGTAGTATGAAGCGCCTAAAACCTTAAAAACCGTTTATCTTTATCCTAAAAAAGATAATTTCGCCCGATTTTACGTATATTCGTATCAACCGTCTTTATGGATATGAAAAAGAAAATACTACCCTTACTCACAATTGGAGTACTCGTACTGCTCGCGGCATGTAACCGCAAAAGTACTCCACCACCGGCTCCGGAAGAAATCATTGTGGAAGATACCATTCCGCAAAACTTGGTTTACGGACTTCCGGCCGACTCATTCGACATTCAAGAGTTTGCAATCAAGCGTGGCGATAACCCTGCTTCGATATTCACCTCATTGGGCGTAGACCTGGCGCTTGCCAATACCCTCTGCGATCGCTCGGGCGGACTGCTCGAACCCAATAAGCTGAACATCGGAATGCCTTATACCGCTTTCTACGCGCAAGACTCGACCGCACGCCTGCAATACGTAGTTTTTGGTAAAACCCCTACGGAGTTTGTCGTTGTTGATCTGAAAGATTCGGTTTCGATCTACCCGTTCAACAAGGAGGTTACCCTCAAGCAACGCAGCATCTCGGGTACCATCACCTCTTCTCTTTGGAATAGCATTCGCCAAAGCGGTGCCGATCCTTTGCTTGCCATCAAGCTTTCCGACATCTTTGCATGGCAAATCGATTTCTTCGATATCAAAGTAGGTGATTCCTTTAAGGCTATTTACAACGAAGCCTTTGTCGACGATACCATCCCGCTTCGCATTGCATCGATCGAAGGTGTTGAGTTTATGCACAATGGCAAAACGTATCATGCCATCCCTTTTGCGCAAGATAGTGTTGTGGAATATTACGACATCGAAGGAAACAGTTTGCAGAAAGAATTCCTCAAAGCTCCGCTCGACTTCTTCCGCATTACTTCACGCTTTTCGAATGCGCGCAAACATCCGATCCTGAAAATCTACCGTCCGCACCACGGAATAGACTACGCAGCACCTGTGGGTACGCCGGTCAAAACCATCGGAGGCGGTACCGTGATCAAGAAGGCTTATCAGGCCGGAGGCGGTGGAAACTATTTGGTAATTCGACACAATTCGGTTTACACCACCACCTATATGCACCTTTCGAAGTTTGCAAAGGGAATTGAAGTTGGCTCGAAAGTACAGCAAGGACAAGTCGTGGCCTTTGTAGGTTCTACGGGATTGTCTTCGGGACCTCACCTCGACTTCCGCGTACACAAAAACGGAACACCTATCAATCCGCTCGATATGGAAGCTCCGCCATCAAAACCGGTTCGCGGCGAACTTACCGACAGTTTTTCTGTTGTAAAAGAGAGGGTAATCGACTTATTGTTAGCCGCTCAAGACTCAACATCACCGGCTTCGCCCGTTACAACCGAAAGCAACGAACAGCTCGCGACTCGATAATATCACATACGCCGCTGCTCATTGCTAGGTATACAAATATGCCGTGCGAGACTTTGCAGAAAGCAATGGTAGCGGTTCCCTCTTATCTAGCATAAAACTAAAAAAAGCATAGAACCTATGAATGTATTACTCAACATTGTATGGCTCATCTTTGGTGGTATCGTCACAGCTGTAGAATACTTTATCTCCAGCATCCTGATGATGATTACCATTGTTGGCATTCCCTTCGGATTGCAAACACTAAAGATGGCAACGATGGCACTGTGGCCTTTCGGAAAGAAAGTAGTAGCAACAGATAGTGCAGGCGGTTGCCTTTCGGTACTGATGAATATTATCTGGATTTTGGTGGGCGGCATCTGGATTTGCCTTTCTCACCTTGTATTCGGTCTGTTCCTTTGCATCACCATCATCGGTATTCCTTTTGGTGTGCAACACTTCAAACTGGCAGCTTTGGCGCTTACTCCTTTCGGCAAAACCATTGTCGACGCTGATTGATCGGATAGCCGGGAGGTTTCTCTCTCGAAAATGTAGCCATTGAAACACGAGATCGTTTGATTCTTTTTCAAACATAGTGAAGAGACAATCGTCAGGTGCCGACCTGACG
>DLYT01000050.1:0-212 GCA_003447595.1 Porphyromonadaceae bacterium | reverse complement strand
CGATTCGTTCTTCGTTTGTTTTATGCGGCGTTACTATACGAGCGGCGTTTCATCCACCGTTTACTTTTCCAACGAATCATAAGCATAGCGCCTCGAAAGCATTCGTCCATCGCAAAAGCAGCCCACATTCCGGCCAGTCCCAACCCCCATGTAATCCCCAACGTATGCCCCACAAAGACGGCAAAGAACCACATGGAGAACAATCCCAACAC
>DLYT01000034.1:8014-19181 GCA_003447595.1 Porphyromonadaceae bacterium | reverse complement strand
CTATTGCTCCTTGGTAATAGCATCATCTCTTTTGCTCAATCATTCAGTTTGAGCGGTAAAGTTTTAGATAAAGCAAAAACGCCAATCATTGGCGCATCGGCTACAATAATAAGTTCTCCCAAAGAAACGAATCTACGCAAAGGGGCAATTACGCTAGAGTCGGGAGAGTTTCAACTTGAAAATATTCCTCAAGGTCGTTATGACTTAGAGGTTTCTTGTTTAGGCTATTCTAAGCATTTGCAAGAAGTCGTTCTGGACAAATCAATAAACCTCGGAGAAATAATATTAGAAGAGATGTCTTTCGGCTTGGAAGATGTTGTGATCACAGCTCAATCTGTCGAAAGATTTGCAGACCGTAAAGAATATAAACTGACGAATATAGAAAAAGCTCAGTATAGCAGTGCCTTGTCGGCTTTAGAGTTTCTTCCGAAGATTCAAGTACTCGATCAGGATGTGACAACGATTGATGGAAAGGCCATTAAAATATTGATTAATGGAGTTCCGTCTACACCAATCGAATTGGCTTCAATTTCGCCAAGTAATATTGCCAAAATAGATTACTATACACAACCGCCCGTGCAGTATTCAAATATGGGACTAGGCGCTGTGATAAACGTAATCACGAAGAAAAAAGAAAATGGCGGCTCTGTTGGTCTAAATACCCAAAATGCAGTTACTACCGGTTTTGGGAATAACCTGGTTAATCTCAAGTATAATTTTGGCCGTTCGCAAGTAGGTGTAACGTACAACATCAGTTATCGAAACTATGACAAAAGGCGTCTGGATGAATTCTTATCCTATTCCACGTCTGAGCACTCCTATAGTAAGTACAAAATAGGGAAGAATGGCCCTTATGCCTACGAGGACATGTTGGCCGAGATCAACTTCAACCACTCTAAACCCGACGATTATCTATTCAGCACAAAAGTATCGTTCAAGTCATTCGATAGAAGACGTTCTTCTTTTCAAGATATTACATCCAATCTTGACGATATAGAACAGCTAAAGACCGGAGAAAGTCACGATAAAGACAAGTACACACGACCTGTTGTAGACTTATATTTCAGCAAAATATTCAACGAAAAGCATGAGATTATATGTAATCTCGTAGGAACCGGTTATGCGTCTAAATACGATTACACCTATAAAGAGCTTCACAATAATGTGATTGATTTTGAAACCGAAACCGATATTTCAACGGATAAATACTCATTAATAGGTGATGTATTGTATAGTTTCAAGCTTCCTAAAACTCAGTTATTTGCAGGTGCTCGTTATCTGTATAATTATAGCAAGCAAAACAACCTTCCGACTTTGAATGAAATCATCACGAATGAGGTTTATTCTTACGCTGGCTTTACCGGCATGTTGGGCAAAAAAGTCAACTACAACATCAGTGCGGGAATCAATAACAATATGCTGACGACACTTGAAAATAAGCAATACAATTTTGTCTATTTCCGTCCACAATTACGACTCGGTTACTTTATCAATTCAAGCTCCGATTTGACATTAAACTATGAGGTAAACACACAGAATCCGTCTATCTCAAACCTCACATATAATCCATATTACAAGGATCCGAACTATATATACGCCGGAAACTCAAATTTGAAACCGAGCAATACGCACAATGTTTCATTAATCTACTTCAAGGGCTTTAAGAAATTCATTATTAGTACCGAGTTGGGATATGAATACGCAAAGAACGCAATTGCTCCGGTGTTTCTATCAAACAAAACCGATATTATCGAGACTTTTGGAAACTTGAATTATGCACAAAACATGAAAGCAAATCTGTTCTTACAATGGTATCCATTTGCGAACAATCTGTTACGTCTCCGACTTTACACCGAAGTATTTCATCAAAGAAACAAACTTGAAAACGCGGAATGGAATTATACCGGTTATCGTGTTGTTCCTTCTGCATACCTAGCCTATAAAAAATGGGGATTCCAGTTGTTATATCAATCCGAGAAGAAAACAGTGATCGGGCAAACTGTGCGAAGTAATCCAAGCATGGCATTTGCAGAATTGTCTTATCAACCGATCAATAACATGACTGTAATGGCCGGTATCAGATATCCTTTTTATAACTCTTGGAAACAAACATCAGAGACTCTCGGCACTAATCTTATTACTCGTTGGGAAACAGAGCGCATCATTAATAATGCCAATATGGTGTATATTAACTTTGTGTACAACTTCTCATTCGGAAAGAAGAAATCGGACGTAAAATTGAAGATGAAGAATGAGGATAAAGATTCCGGTATCCTTCTTCGAAACAATTAATCTTGCGACTTCTTGCAAACCGTACATGATAAAAAAACTATGCAAGGTTCTTGGAAAAAGTAAACGAGGTTCTTACAAAAACCTTACTTACTTCTTGGAAGAACCTTACATGGTTTTGAACGCATCATAATATAAATAAAATTAGCAGTTAACAAAATTAAACACGCAATTATTATTATTATTATTATTATTATTATGTTTGGCTTATAATTCAGCAGAAGAGGTTAACCCTTACATATTAGACCATTGTAGTACCTTAGATAGAATAGTTAATATGAAAGCTGACTTTCTTTACCTTGAAACTTATCCTAATATATATGAGAACATACTTTGTTACAGTTTTATTATCAATCATCTTTCTGCCCACTCTTTATGCGCAGCATTCCTTTTCGGGCAAAATCAGTAATCTTAAAAGAGAGCCGTTGGATATGGCTCAAGTGGTGTTGGCAGTGAATGACTCCATTCATGCAGCCGGTTTTACCAATGAAAAAGGGGAGTTTGCATTCAAGAACTTACCTTTAGGTGATTACATCCTACAAATTAGTGCGTTTGGCTATGCTCCACTACAAGAAAACTATTCGATCAACAGAGATATCAAAGCAAACTTTTCACTCGTTCCATCGGAGGTGCAACTCGAAGAAGTCTTGGTTACGGCAGATCAAAGTCAGCGGGTAAAGCGTACCGCTACAGGCGAAATATTCTACCTTTCGAAGGAGGCTAAGAGTAAAACGAATGCTTATCAGGCGTTACGTGAAATCCCCAAGTTAATTATAAATGAAGCCTTACAAAGCATTACGATGGCAGATGGCTCTACACCCAAAATATTGATTGATGGAATAGCTTTGAATACAGGAGTTGCACCGATCAATCCGGAAGACATAGAGTCTGTAGAAGTTATGGACATTGTAACGGCTAGATATGCAAAAGATGGAATAAACAATATTGTCAATATAAAACTAAAGCCAAAGACAGCTCCGTATATATACTTCGAGGCAGCAACAAGACATGATATCCCTTTACGCGAAGGATTTGGAGCTGTTTACTCTGAAGTAGGAAATCAAAAATTCTCGGTATACCTTAGAACAAGTGCAGATTACAATTATCGTGATGATTATGATCAAAACGAATTACAAGAAGGTGAAAATTACAGAAAAGAGATCGCCAAGATATATAGAAAAGACGGAGTAAAATATGATGTTGACTTATTTCTAAAGTGGAGACCTACACAAAAAGACTTCTTCTTATCTAAGTTTTATGTTATCGTAAAAGACTACGATAGAAAAAGATGGGGCAACGGAGTGTATACCACACAAGCTCCCAATCCATTTGTATTGAATTCTAAAGGGAGCAATAACTCGTATGTTGCTACCGGAAGTCTTCTTCATCAGCATCGCTTTACCGACAAGAAGATACTCGAGACTACCTTATCCTTTAATCGAAATGGTGATAAAAATGAAAATGAATTGACTGAAACATATCCTGACTGGATATATGAAAACATCTACAAGTATAAGAGTAATCGCTCATCAGGAAGTCTGGATATAAACTATTCATGGAATTGGGATGATCATGGTTTTAATATTGGGAATAAAACAAATTATCTGAACGATCATATTGACAAAATTAGTGAAAACTATCCTGTATTCCATCACCGAAAATGGGATGAATACCTTTATGCTGACTTTAGTAGTAAGATAAAGAATCTATTATACATGGCATCTGTTGGTGTGGAAGGTATCTGGACCAAATCGGCCGGCTTTTCTAATAGTTATGTAAAACCAAGAATTTCGGCTAGTAGTACATATTTGATCAACAATAACAACTCATTCAGAATCGGCTATACGCTTTCGAACCAAGCTCCATCGGAAGGTCAACTGAATCCTTATAATACTTCAGTTGACTCTTTGGTTGTCATAAAAGGAAACCCAATGTTACTTCCTTCTCAAAATCATCGGATAAATGGATCATACACATTCAATAAGTCAGGATTTTATATCACTCCGTCAGCGTCTTATACACTCTATACAGATAAAGTAGAACCATACGGATATACAGAAGACAATGTTTTTATAAGCACCTACAAAAACATGGGTAGATCTAAAAGACTATCAGTCGGTGGATTCTCGAACTATCGTTTTAAAATAAATAAAGTAAATACATTAGTATATGCCAACGCGTATCACAACGTCGATTATTTTACCGGCTTTTCGGCTAAAAAGAACTTTACTTGGATGGTAGGACTTGAGCTTTCTTATAAAAAATGGGATTTTTACGGTCGAATTACGCAATATAACAGTACGTATACCCCAATTTCGAAAACCAAACAAGTTACATTACAGACAGAATTACAAGTGCTGTATAATATAACGAATAGGCTGTATGTCTCCGTTGCGTTGATGGATGGGACAGGGAAGTCGAAAGCAGAATTCTATACTTATGGAGAAAATTATAGAGAATGCCTTAAGCAAAGCAAACAATATTACCCTTGGATTCTGATTAGATATACACTTCGCAAGAATCTAAAGAAAAAAATCGGAATTGATAAACTGATTAATACTAAAGAGTCGGGGATCTCGTTATAAAGAGAGTAACCGATATAAATACAAAGTCCCGCAAACCTCTCTTTCGATTGGGTTGCGGGACTCGTTTATTTGATCTGCTAATGCGCTTCTAATTAAAGAATTGCGTCGATTTTAGCAGCGATGTTTGCTTTTTGTGTAGCACCGATTTGTTTGTCTACCAATTTACCTTCTTTGAAGAAAAGGATCGCAGGAATGTTACGGATACCAAACTCAGAAACTACGTCGTCGTTTTCGTCAACGTTAAGTTTACCGATGTTTACACGACCTTCATATTCTGTTGCCAATTCGTCGATAATTGGAGAAATCATACGACAAGGACCACACCATTCAGCCCAGAAATCAACCACTAAAGGTTTGCCAGACTCCAATAATTCTTGGAAGTTAGCATCTGTAATTTGTAATGCCATAATTCAAATAATTATAATATTGAGTTATTTAAAACGATTCCAAAAATAAGAAATCAATCGATTCCTCACAAGAACATCAGTTTATTTTAAAGTCTAGATTCTCATTCTCTCGAATATATTCGATGAGCTCTTTGCCTACCGATATACGATTGTTTTGCGCAAAGAAGTCTAGTTTAATGTTTCGCTCACCATCTACCACCGTGAAATAGAGCAATGTACTGCCTGGTTTTTGCTTGATCAGCGTAGCGAGTTCATTGATCATCGTATCATCGAGCGCATGCATCGAAACCATGATTTTTATCTTTTCGATCAACTGATCTTTTACATCTGGAAGCAGACGAATGGCTCCAATCTTGAAGTCGAGCTCGTTTTCTTTGAAACGTCGCGGCTGCACCGTTGCGTTGATCAAGAGATAAAGTCCCGGTTTGCAATATTTCGCGTATTCGATGTAGTCGTTTCCAAACAAGGCAATCTCGGCACTTCCCGAATAGTCTTCGAGCTTTACAACACCGTATGGTTTGCCCATTTTGGTCATCCCCTCTCGAAACGAGTCTACAATACCTCCAAGCAACATCTCTTTACCGCGTAATGCTTCACGATCGGCAAGCTCTATCATTTGTGTATTACACACGTTGGTCAATACAATCTTATATTCGTCGAGCGGATGGGCACTCAAGTAGATGCCGACCAACTCTTTTTCGCGGCTTAGTCGCTCCAAATCACTCCAACTCTCTGCCATCGGAACGTCCGGACGGGCAATCGCGACAAAGTCATCGTCGCCAAACAGCGAGTTTGATGCCGAGTTTTTGTCGATTTGAAATTTATTACCGTAACGAACCAATACTTCGAGGAAGGTTTCACCTTTGGTGTTTTCTCCGAAAAACTGTTCGCGTTTGGCTTCCGGGAAGTTGTCGAATGCTCCGGCAATTGCCAAGGCTTCGATGTTCTTCTTGTTACAAGCATTGAGGTTGACACGCTCTACAAAGTCGAAAAGTCCTTTGAACGGTCCGTTCTTACGACGCTCTTCGAGGATGTTTTGCACAGCTCCTTCTCCTACTCCTTTGATGGCTCCAAGTCCGAAACGAATGTCGCCGGCTTTGTTTACCGAGAATTTAAGTCCCGATTCGTTTACATCAGGGCCCAATACCTGTATACTCATCGCCTTACACTCGTCCATAAACTTCGTGATATCGGCAATATTCGAGATATTTCGGCTCAGTACGGCCGCCATGTATTCTGACGGATAGTTTGCTTTTAAGTAAGCTGTTTGATAAGCAACCCACGAATAACAAGTGGCGTGCGATTTGTTGAACGCATAGGATGCAAACTTTTCCCAGTCGGCCCAAATCTTGTTCAACGTCTTTTCGTCGTGACCGTTTGCTTTGGCTCCGTCAAGGAATTTCACCTTTAGGGCGTTCATCTTATCAATCATCTTCTTACCCATCGCCTTACGAAGCTCGTCGGACTGGCCACGTGTAAAGTTGGCAAGCAGACGAGACAAGAGCATCACTTGCTCCTGATACACCGTAATACCATAGGTATCTTTCAAGTAGCGTTCCATAATCGGAATGTCGTACTTGATCTCTTCTTCTCCGTGCTTACGGGCAATAAACGACGGAATGTATTCCATCGGGCCCGGACGATAAAGCGCATTCATCGCAATAAGGTCTTCGAAGGTAGAAGGTTGCAGTTCGCGCAGGTATTTCTGCATCCCCGCGGATTCAAACTGGAATGTTCCGGTTGTTTTTCCGTTACTATACAGTTCGTATGTTTTCGGGTCTTCGAGTGATATCGTGTTTACATCAATCGTTTCTCCCGTTGTTTGCTTTACGTTTTCTACGGCTTCTTTGATGATCGAAAGGGTTTTCAATCCCAAGAAGTCCATCTTGATCAGACCTGTTTCTTCAATAACCGAACCTTCAAATTGGGTTACCAGCAAGTCTTGATCGGTTTCCTTGTCTTTTGCCGTACTTACCGGTACAACGTTCGATATATCTTCTTTACCGATGATTACCCCGCAGGCATGTACTCCGGTGTTACGTACATTCCCTTCGAGCATTTGCGCATACTTCAAGGTATCACGCATCACAGGATCTCGCGATTCTGCGGCTTCTTTTAATTCGGGAACGTATGCAATCGCATCACGCAAGGTTACTTTTTTCTTATCCGGAATCTTATCCGGTACAAGTTTGGCCAAGCGGTTCGACTCCGAAAGCGGCAAACGTTGTACACGTGCCACGTCTTTGATCGCCGACTTGGTTGCCATAGTACCGTAGGTAATGATATGGGCTACGCGCTCTTTACCATACTTTTCGGTTACCCAACGCAATACGTCTCCACGTCCGTCATCATCGAAGTCGATATCAATATCGGGCATCGAAATACGGTCGGGGTTTAGGAAACGCTCAAACAGCAAGTCGTACTTAATAGGGTCGATGTCGGTAATACCAAGGCAGAATGCTACGGCCGATCCGGCTGCGGATCCACGACCCGGCCCTACTGCCACCCCCATATTGCGGGCTGCCGCGATGAAGTCTTGTACAATGAGGAAGTATCCGGGGAATCCCATCTTCTTTACCGTTTCCAACTCGAAGTCGATACGCTCGCGTACCTCTTCATCGAGTTTTTCGCGAAACTGTTCTACCTCTTCTTTTGTCGGATTCTCTGCCATGGTTACGGCATCACGTCCTTCAAAGAAGGTTTCCGGTACACGGTGTTTGTATTTCTTGATAGCTCCACGATACGAAAGATAACGTAAGTAGTCATCACTATCTACAAATCCTTCGGGAATAGGAAAATCGGGCATCAGGGGTTTGCTGTCGATCGAGTAAAACTCAACCTTGTCGGCAATCTCCTGTGTATTGGTCATGACTTCCGGAACGTCTGCAAAAAGCTGGGCTATTTCAGCACGGGTTTTCAACCACTCTTGCTTGGTATAGCGCATACGGTTGGGATCATCAAAGTCCGAACCGGTATTGAGACAGATCAATCGGTCGTGTGCTTCCGCATCTACGTCGTTTACAAAGTGTACGTCGTTGGTTGCGATCAGCTTTATATTGTGTTTGCGTGCAAGTTCGATTAATACCGCGTTTACTTCTTCCTGTTTCGGATAAATCGTGCGGTCGGCATCGGGTGCCGATGTTTTGTGGCGTTGCAATTCGAGGTAATAATCGTCGCCAAAAGTCTTTTTATACCACAGTACAACTTCTTCGGCCTGTGCGATATTGCCTTTCATAATGAGACGCGAAACCTCTCCACCCAAGCAAGCCGAACTAATGATCAGTCCTTCTTTGTATTTCTCGAGTAGTTCTTTGTCGATACGCGGACGGCCATAGAAGCCTTCGGTCCACGAATAGGATACGATTTTGATGAGGTTTTTATATCCTTGTTTGTTTTTTGCCAATACCACAAGGTGATTTCCGCTACGATGTTCGCGGCCGCCCTTATTGGTACGATGATCTGGTGCCACGTAGCACTCACAACCCAAGATGGGTTTAAACAAGGCTGCTTTCGATTCTTTAATCTTAGCTTGAAGCTTGTCGAAACGTTCTTGTTCTTCGTCGGTGAGTTGTTCTTTCTCTTTCAGCTCATTCAGCTCTTTTTCGCAATCGCTGATGGTAGACTGATATTTGCTGTTTTTCTTTTTTACGTAGTTGTAAAACTCTTTGATACCGAACATGGTACCATGGTCGGTAAGTGCAATGGCGGTCATCCCGTCGGCTATCGCTTTATCTACAAGCCCCGAAATTGATGCCTGCCCATCGAGCAACGAATATTGAGAGTGAACGTGTAAGTGAACAAATGGATTCATCATGCAGTAGCAAATTGATATTTTTCTTTACGTCTTATTCTATACAAAGATACATTTCGAAGTGGAAAGTCGGTGAGAGATCGATTTTTTTTCTTTTACTTTAAACCTTCGTACATGAAAAGCATCTAACTTAAATCAATTAATCGCAAATAACTTAACTTTTAACCTATCAAGGTTGTAAACGCATTGCGGTTAGAACCTTGGTATGATCCGTCTAAATGCATATGAATAAAAAAGTTAAATGGTCGTTGTTTGGCGCAATAGGCCTATTAATTGCCGGAATGGCAATCTATCCCAAGCTGGATTGGAACAACAGTGATGGGACAAAAGTGGACAAACCTGTGGCATCTGCTCCTTCCGGAGGCAAAGCGAGTAGAGCATTGAATGTGAATGCTGAGATCCTAAAATTCAGCGCTCTATCCGAAAACATTAAAAGTACAGGTAGTACACTGCCCGATGAAGAGGTTGACCTCACGTTTGAAACCTCGGGAAAGATTACCGACATCTTTTTTACCGAAGGTAGTAGCGTTCACAAAAATGAGCTACTTGCCAAAGTGAATGACAAACCACTACAAGCACAACTTCGCAAACTAGAGGCACAGTTGCCGCTCGCCAAAGAGCGCGTTTACCGTCAGAAAACGTTATTGGCAAAAGATGCCGTAAGTCAGGAAGCCTATGAGCAAGTAACAACCGAACTCGAAAAACTGGAAGCAGATATTGATCTGGTTAAAGCCAACTTGGCACAAACCGAATTGCGTGCTCCCTTCGACGGTGTGATCGGCCTCCGTACGGTGAGTGAAGGTACTTATGCATCGCCTAATACCGTGATTGCAAAGCTTACTCGTATCTCTCCGATGAAAATAGACTTCTCTTTTCCCGAACGCTATGCGGGAATCATCAAAAACGGCACGGATGTTACTTTTAGAATTGGCGGCATCTTGGAACCAATGACTGCCAAAGTATATGCGGTGGAGTCGAAAATAGATCCAAGTACCCGTACGGTAAAAGCGCGTGCTTTGTACCCGAATACCAATCGCGAACTGCAAGCCGGACGCTATGCGGGCATCGAGATCAATATGAAGGAGATTCCGAATGCACTTACCATTCCGAGCGAAGCTTTGATACCTGAAATGGGTAAAGAAATTGTGTACGTTTACAACAATGGAAAGGCCAATCCGGTAGAAGTAAAAACAGGTATTCGTACCGAGTCGCGTATTCAAATCATCGACGGTTTGCTTCCGGGTGATACCTTGCTTACCAGTGGGGTCATGCAACTTCGCAAAAGTATGCCCGTTATCTTGGATCGAATTAACTAACCCGTAGCACCAGAATCGTATGAATATTTCTGAATTAAGTATCCGCCGGCCGGTATTTGCCACGGTGTTGATGCTCATCATTATGCTATTTGGTTTTATCGGTTACACTTCGCTGGGGGTACGTGAATATCCGAGTGTGGATAAACCGATTATCTCGGTGAATGTATCGTATCCGGGGGCCAATGCCGATGTAATCATGAATCAGATTACCGAGCCGCTCGAACAAAATATCAACGGGATCCCCGGAATTCGCTCGCTTTCGAGTGTGAGTAGTCAGGGTAGTTCCCGCATCACGGTAGAGTTTGAACTCGAAGTAGACATGGAGCGTGCGGCCAATGACGTACGTGATAAGGTTTCGCGTGCGCAACGTTTCTTACCGCGCGACTGTGACCCGCCTACCGTTTCGAAGGCTGATGCTGACTCTGACCCGATTATTCGTATTTCTCTTGCAAGCGAATCGCGTTCGCTACTCGAACTGACCGAAATTGCCGAACTTACCGTAAAGGAGCGTTTGCAAACGATCTCCGACGTTAGTGCCGTAGACTTATGGGGAGCAAAACGCTATTCCATGCGTTTGTGGCTCGATCCTGTGAAGATGGCGGGATACGGAGTAACTCCGCTCGACGTGAAAAATGCGGTCGATAAAGAAAACGTGGAGCTTCCATCGGGTAGTATCGAAGGAAATACCATGGAGCTTTCGATTCGAACCTTGGGATTGATGTCGACTCCGAAAGAGTTTAACGACTTGATCGTGAAGAA
>DLYT01000034.1:6396-7748 GCA_003447595.1 Porphyromonadaceae bacterium | reverse complement strand
TTGAAAAAGAATGGAATCCCCAATATCATGGTGGTTATTATTCCGCAGCCGGGTGCAAACCACATCGATATTGCCGACGAGGCTTATATTCGAATCGATCAGTTACGTAAAGATCTACCCGAAGATGTTACCATCGAAATGGTACAAGATAATACGCGCTTTATCCGTTCGTCGATCAGTGAAGTAGAAGAAACCATCTATGTGGCTTTCCTGCTCGTGGTATTTATCATCTTTGCCTTTTTGCGCGACTGGCGTGTTACGCTGGTTCCGGTGGTGGTAATTCCGGTTTCGTTGATCGGAGCTTTCTTTGTAATGTACATCGCAGGGTTCTCGATGAACGTACTTACCATGCTTGCGATTGTATTGTCGGTGGGATTGGTGGTAGATGATGCCATTGTTGTGGCCGAAAATATCTATGTGCGCATCGAACGGGGTATGTCGCCCAAAGAAGCAGGTATCGAGGGATCTAAAGAGATCTTTTTTGCCGTGATTTCGACAACGATTACTCTTGTTGCGGTATTCCTGCCAATCGTATTCCTGGAAGGGATGACCGGAAAGCTGTTTAAAGAGTTTAGTATCGTGATCGCCGGTTCGGTGATCATATCCTCCTTTGTGGCATTGACCTTTACGCCGATGTTTGCGACAAAGATCTTGAAACGACGCGAAAAGAAAAACAAACTTTACACCGCTACTGAGCCGTTTTTCGAATGGCTTACCAACGGATATACCCATACGCTTCAATATTTCCTCAAACGTAAAATGATGGCGATCCCTGTGGTTGTAGTTTTACTGGGTTTGATCTTCTGGTTATTTCAGTTGGTACCTTCCGAATTGGCTCCGCTTGAAGACCGTTCACAGGTAACGATTTCGCTGAGAGGTCCGGAGGGTAGTACCTTTGAATACATTCGTGATTATTCGGATGATGTGGCGTTTGTGATTGACTCTGTCGTTCCCGAAAGGGCTTCGACCGTATCGCGAGCTATGAGCGGAAGCGGGTTTGCCTTTGTGATGCTACCCGATATCAAAGACCGCGAAAGAAGTCAGATGGATGTGGCCGATGCCATTTCGCGCGAAGTGCGTAAAAATTCCGTAGCTCGTGCGTTTGTGCGTCAGCAATCTACCTTTGGCGGTGGTCGTGGCGGTATGCCGGTACAATACGTATTGCAAGCTCCGAACTTGGAAAAGCTACAGGAGTTTCTTCCGCAATTTATGCAGCAGGTAAATGAGAGTGAGGTCTTCCAAATGGCCGATGCGAACTTGAAGTTTACCAAACCCGAAACGCGTATCGAAATCAATCGTGATAAGGCGACATTGCTGGGTGTAAGTACTCGCAACATCGCGCAAACTTTGCA
>DLYT01000034.1:5414-6112 GCA_003447595.1 Porphyromonadaceae bacterium | reverse complement strand
CCACTTGACTTGAAGTCTATTTTCGTGCGTAGCGATAATGGCGATATGGTACAACTCGACAACTTGGTTACCTTGAAAGAAAGTGTGGCTCCTCCACAATTGTATCGTTACAACCGCTTTGTTTCGGCAACGATTTCTACCGGATTGGCCAAAGGTTATACCATTGGTGACGGTCTTGACGAAATGGATCGCATTGCCAAAGAAACCCTCGACGGTAGTTTTCGTACAGCTCTTACCGGTGAATCGAAGGAATTTAGAGAAAGTTCATCGAGCTTGATGTTTGCTTTTATCCTTGCACTTCTCCTGATTTACTTGGTATTGGCCGCGCAATTTGAAAGTTTCAAGGATCCGATGGTAATCATGGTTACCGTTCCTCTTGCAATCGCGGGAGCGTTGATCTTTATGGCTTACTCGGGTACGACTCTGAATATCTTCAGCCAGATCGGTATCATTATGTTGATCGGTCTTGTAGCTAAGAACGGTATCTTGATTGTAGAGTTTGCCAACCAACGCCAAGAAGAGGGACTTAGCAAGGCCGAGGCCATTCTGACTGCTTCGGTACAGCGTCTTCGTCCAATCTTAATGACAAGTACTTCTACTCTGCTTGGTCTTTTGCCTTTGGTATATGCTTCGGGCGAAGGTGCAAACAGCCGTATCTCGATGGGGATTTCGGTAGTAGGTGGTATGCTGGTGTCTAC
>DLYT01000034.1:1355-5104 GCA_003447595.1 Porphyromonadaceae bacterium | reverse complement strand
TTTTGTGCTTTTGCCGGGACTCAAGCACAAAATACGACCTACTCGGCCAATAGTGTTTTTGCCGATTCGATCAACGAGTTGTCGATGCAACCTCTTACCTTGCAACAGTGTGTGCGCTTGGGTATGGAGAAAAACTATAACATCCAGATTCAACAAAGCAATCAACACATCCTGGATAACAATGCAACCGTTGGGAATGCTGGTTATTTGCCACGAGTAGATGCATCGGGGGGATACTCGGGATCGCTCACCAATACAACGACTAAAAATGACGATGATACGAAGGAAGTCAATAAAGGGGTAAACAATACACAGGCTAATGCGGGATTGAACATGAACTGGACCGTTTTCGACGGTTTTGCAATTCAAACAAACTATGAAAAATTGAAAGAATTGCAAAGCATGGGTCTCTTGAATACGCGCATTACCATCGAAAATGTTGTTGCCGATATAGCTGCCGAATATTTTCAGCTTATCCGCCAAAAGATACGCCTTGGCAATTTGCGCTCTACCGTGTCCTTATCCAAAGAACGTCTTCGTATTGCAGAGGCACGTTACCAACTGGGGGTAGCTTCTCGCTTGGACGTGCAACAAGCACGCGTCGATTTTAATGCAGATAGCTCGCGCTTGATGACACAGATGGAAACGGTATACACCTCGCAAATAGTCTTAAACCAACTGATGGCTTACGAACCGGTTTATGCTCCTACACGCACGGCCGATTCTACTATTGTGCTTACCCCTATCCCTGATCGGGATTTACTTTGGAGCAAAACGCTTTCATCCAATACTCAGTTACTTGCTGCGGAAAAGGAGGTTGGTTTGTCTGAAATGGATTTGAAGATCGCAAAGTCGAGAAACTATCCGTATGTGAAGTTGAACGCCGGTTATGGGTATTCGGCCAACTGGTACGACGATAGTGCAATTAAGATACGCGAAAACATGAGTCTCAACTATGGAGCAACGGCTGGATTTACCATCTTCGACGGGTTCAATCGCAAACGCGAACAGCGCAATGCGAAAACACAAATCAAGATCCGTGAACTACAAAAGGGGAATCTGGAATTAGGATTGAAGGCGGATATGTCGAATCTTTGGATGGCTTATCAAAACAACCTCCAACTCCTAAAACTTGAAAAGGAGAACGTCGTGATTGCTCGTGACAATTACGAAATTGCGATGGATCGATACAAACTGGGTGAAATTGCCGGGATCGAACTGCGTGAAGCGCAATTGAGTTTGCTCGACGCTGAAGAGCGTGAATCCTCGGCTGAGTTTGCGACGAAGATTTGTGAGATTTCATTGATGCAATTGAGTGGTGATCTACTCAACTACATCTTTTCAGGATCAATTTGATATGAAACAATACGTTCCCAATGGGGAGGAAATGGAGCGGCTATGTGTAGTCGCTCTTTTTTTATGGGATGATCGAGCGCAATAGTAGTAGCGTGCAAAAACATTTCATAAATATCAAGCTGCGTGGTGTACAGTTTGTTGTGTTTGTTGTCACCATGTACCCTATCGTTGATGATGTAGTGTCGCAAATGCGCTAAATGCTGACGAATCTGATGCCAACGGCCAGTAAAAGGACGGCACTCAATCACCGAATACCTGCTGTATGGATACTTGCCTGCAGAAATAGGTACTTCGAGCCATTTCAACGGTTTAAAGTCGGTTTGTGCCTCATACATATTTCCATTTTCATTCTTTACCGGGTGATCTAAAGAAATAGGCTCACGCATCCATCCTCTCACCAATGCCGTGTAAATCTTCTCGGCCTGATGCGAAACCAATTGTTCATTCAATGCTCTGGCCACTTCGGGAGTAAAAGCAAACAATAAGATTCCCGATGTAGGACGATCGATTCGATGCACGGGATACAAATGACAACCAATCTGGTCTCGTAAGATCTGCAATGCAAAAACGGTATCTTCTTCGGCTATGCGGGTACGATGTACCAACAGTCCACACGGTTTATTGATCGCGATGAACCATTCGTCACGATATAACACTTCTAATACGATCTCCGGATTAATTATTTTCATGCACAAAACTAATGCTTATTGACCTTCTCTTTTATGAAACAAAGATACGATTATCTTTGAGATGAATGGGTTGTGTATTTGCTACAAAATAATTGCAGGGAAAAAATCGGTTTATTACCTTTGGTAAACAAAAGAATTTGGCTGAATCAGAAGAATATTTAGATCGAAAATCAAATAGATTTCGAGCTTTGAGTTTGGCTTTTCTTTGAATTAAAACTTTTTGATAAGAATGCTAGATTACTTAACACTTCTTATAACGAAAACCCTTGACAAACTAAAAAAACACAGTATCTTTGCACTGTGGTTTTTTCATAATAGTATTAGATTTAAGGTTAACAAAGTTGGTTAGGGGTTGTCGTGAGACAGCCTTTAATTTTTTATACCCGTTTGTACCGATTTCCCGGTATCGATCGTATTTTCCCTTCCATTTCCAATTCAAATAATTTCGCGGACAACTGATGAATCGGTGTGTCCAATTCGAGTGCTAGCGTATTGACGTGTATTTCATCGTGCGCATAGATCAGTCGCAATAACGGATTATCGGTCAGTTCCTCTTCAAAAAGGAGCGAAGCCTGTTTCGGAGCAGAGGTTGTTTGGATGTCCCAGCACAGCGCAGCAATTAAATCGGCTGCAGATGTGATTAATCCAGCCTTATTTTGACGAACGAGTTCGTTGCATCCTTTGGATTGCGGATCGGTGGCGCGTCCTGGAAACGCAAAAACATCGCGTCCATACGAGAATGCCAAGTCGGCCGTGATGAGCGAGCCGCCTTTTTCCGCCGATTCGACAACCAATGTCGCGTCAGCTAATCCGGCAACGATGCGGTTTCGCTTTACAAAATGAGGTCGGTCGGGTTGCGTTTCGCTCGGAAATTCGGTCAAGAGTCCGCCATGAGCCAGCATTCTGACGGCCGTTTCGCGGTGCGTCGCCGGATAAATCCGATCCAATCCATGTGCCAAAACGGCCACTGTCGGCAATTGCTGTTGCAATGCTGCTCGATGTGCGTGGATGTCGATACCGTAAGCCAGACCGCTTACAATCAGTAATTCGGGAAAAGATGTGGCCAGTTCGCGTATCAGTAGATCCAACTGTTCTTTGCCGTAGGTTGTGGCATTGCGTGTACCCACAATACTCAGAATCCGTTTCTGGTTGAGGTTTGTGTCGCCCTTGAAGTAGAAGAGGACAGGTGCGTCAGCGCATTCGCGCAAACGAAGCGGGTAATGCGAGTCGGTCAAAAAATAGGTGGCGATGCTGTTTCGCTCGACGAAGGTCAGCTCTTTTTCAGCACGAAGAAGCACTTCCGGATGTTTGATTTCAGCCGCTAGTGTGCGGCCGATACCCGGAATCTTCTCCAACAGGTGCTGTTTTTCATTAAAAATAGCCTCTACATCGCCCAGCGATTGAAGCAAGTTGCGTGCCAGCATATCGCCCACGCCATTAATCATAGTTAAGCCAATTTGGTAAATCCGTTTGTCTGTCATTCTTTATTCATTCTTTTAAGCATTTCGTCGAAGTATTCACCTCGGGTTAATTTTCCATGTTCAACAATGACAGATTCTACTACGCCTTTCACGGCAAGTACACCATCCGATTGGCGATAGATGTCTTGCTCAAAAACCAGTTTCACGCCCTTTTTATAGGCATTCAGGCAAGAGATGTAGGAATCGCCACTGCGTAATGGGTTTTTGAATTGGATATCTACAC
>DLYT01000034.1:969-1135 GCA_003447595.1 Porphyromonadaceae bacterium | reverse complement strand
GGCCTTTGTCGTGCATCGCACCGAAGTTTTCGCCCAGTGATTCTAAGAATTCATGACGCGCATGCTCCATGTAATGCTGATAATTGGCGTTGTTGACAACGCCTTGCAAATCGCACTCATAATCACGCACCTTGTCGGTTAGTTTGAATTGATAGGTTTTCATTAT
>DLYT01000034.1:400-763 GCA_003447595.1 Porphyromonadaceae bacterium | reverse complement strand
CAACTCCTTTTTAACGGGATTTTTTACCATTTTATAAAGGCGATCGGAAGGACGCACCTTTTCTGTTACCTTGATGGAGAAGCGCTCTCCTTTAACGGCTTGCTCAACGGGAGTAAGCTCTACGCGAATTTCATCCACGGTTTGCATCACCGCACCAGTTGTCGGTCCAGTAATCAGGATTTCGTCGCCCACTTTCAAGTCGCCCGATTCCATTTCGAATTCAGCTACGCCCAGTTTGTCGAAATACTTGACTCCTTTTGCGAGATATACCTTTTTCTTGGTCGAACCTGAGCCATATTTACTGCTCCATTCGCCCAAACGTTGCCCCAAGTAATAACCGTCCCAGAATCCGCGGTTGAATAC
>DLYT01000034.1:0-230 GCA_003447595.1 Porphyromonadaceae bacterium | reverse complement strand
TCCCAGAATCCGCGGTTGAATACCGAACGCAGACGCTCGTCCCATTCAGCCACTTTTTCTTCGCTGTAGGTGCCGTCGCAGTAAGCTTTTACGGCCTCTTTGTAGCAAGCAGTAACAAGACGTACATATTCGGGGCCGCGTGCTCGTCCTTCAATTTTAAAGACACGTACACCGGCATCCATCATTTTATTCATGAAGTGAATGGTCTTCAAGTCTTTGGGCGACATGAT
>DLYT01000088.1:11021-14207 GCA_003447595.1 Porphyromonadaceae bacterium | reverse complement strand
GCTGCAAAATAAACGCAACTCCCCTCATATACAAACGGTCGCTCCATCACGGGGCGACCGTTTTTGGTTTTAGATCACTGCTATTATGCTGCTTTTATTTTGTAAACGATCCTTGTTGCGTCAGGCTTATTGTATTTCTATGATGGAAGCCCAAACATTTAGATTTCACGTCAGATGTATGCGAACATCCCGAAAATAGCCTTGTTTTTAGCTGGTTGAGCTAAATTGTCGACATGAATTTTGCTAACGTTTTGTAGTCGAAATAGCTTGATTGTATGACGGGTTTCGAAATTCGTTACCGAAGCTTTTTTCGTGAGGTTTCAAAAAGACGGTAGGATGGGTATCCGAGAAACAAGTTGTAACGGCTCAACTGCCGCTCAGTGGCTTGGGGGCAAAGGTAGGTGTGTGATGGGGCAGTCGTTGTAGTGTCGTCGAAACAACGGCGTATTTACTGCATGAAGACGTAAAACGTTTTCAATGAAGACTGTTTTCAGTTACTGCGGTGAGTGTAAAACGTCTTCGTGGAGAATGCAAAAAGTCTTCGTGGTGAGTAAAAACAATTACCGTGAATACTCAAAAAGGTCTCCACGAAAACCTCAAAAGCTTTTCGAAAGAAGTAAATGACCTTTTTGGAAGAACCAAATAGGGTTTTTTCAAGAACAAAGTAAGGTTTTTGAAGGATTTCCACCTTTTTGCTCGGTCAAAGCCATTTTACAAGCATTAAAACGTCATAAGTCCGGCTCGAAAACACCGTTTTCTGACGGTGAAAAATCAACAGATTCTTTCAATCTAGTACAAAAAACAGCCCTAAAAAGCCCAAATCACCCTCGCAAAAACCATCATCTATTTTTATGATAATCAGGCTTATTGTGAATATTGTACGGTTGGTTTATTTGATTAGTATGTATATATTTGCGCAGACCAAAGACCTCGAGATATGAAAAAGAAAGCAATCCCTGAAGAGTATCGATGTGATCCGTTTGACGTAAGCCCGTCGGGAGATCCTTTCTTTGCGGATAAACGAAATTTGGAAAAGATCGATAAAGCTAAAGAAGGAACGGTTTTCAAAATGAGTATTGAAGATCAGAAAGCACTATTTGAGACAGCCCCACAGCAAAGCCCAAAGTCTGAAAAACTCTAATTACTCTTTTTTACGTAGAAGGTGAAGTAATAGACCAGAAGTCCGATCCAGTTGGTAAGGAGGATGAGGACAATCCAGAGAATTTTCTTTACGACAGGGAGGAACGGATTTTGCAACACGGCAGTCACGCCTAGGTAAATGGAGACGATTGCGACGATAAATCCGATCTCGGGTAGCGAAATCATTAACAGTGTATTCATAGTATTACCAATCAGAAGGAGCGTTCTCAAAACCATATCCTTCTTTTGGATTCAACGTTAGAAGCTTAAGTTTTGTTAGTTTTTCTGGTGAGTTCAATATTGAGTCAGGAATAAATCCTTGTATTTTATTTTCACGAAGATATATAATAGACGTATTATCTTCTAAGTATTCAAAAGGAAAGCTCGAGAAGTTGTTTCCATCTAGTAATACTTTTTCGACTTGAATGCCTGACGGAATAGTGCCTGATAAACTGTTATGATTGAGCCTTAATGATATAATTGATTTAGGACAATTTGTAATGTTCGTAGACAAATGACCGGTTATTCCCTTATTATTTGATATATCTATTTCTAATATATTTTTATTTGAAAAAATATAATTAGGAAGTGAGTCTTTAATGCTAGTCAATTGGATTGTCAATATTTGTAGTTTGTCAAGATTAGATAGAGAGCTTGGAATCTTACCTTTGATGCCATGTCCGCTAACTCTAAAAGATCTTAACTCTGTAAGTTCTTCTATACGAGGAGATATATATCCATCAACATCTTTCCCTTCTGGTATATTAATATCTAATTTGACAATTCGATATTCATTCTTCTCTTTATCGAGAATAATTCCGGCTCCGCCCCAAGTCCAAAAGTCTTTAAGGTCCCATTTATTAAACCAGTTTTTACCGTCGGCTTTCTCCCAAATATCGACGATGGCTAAACTGTCGTTTACATTAAGTCGAGGTGCTTGTGGCTCCAGATTAACTTCTGGTTCATTCGAACATGCGGCACAACAAATGAGTGCTATGCATAAATAAAAGAATGGTTTTCTCATGGCTTCTCTATTTTGAATGATTAGTCTAAGCTTAGAACCAAAAGGTTATTGTTGTTATGGAAATCTGATGGTGCGTTATCGTAACCATACCCCTTCTTTGGATTTGCTGTGAGGTATTTGAGCTTTTTTAATTTATCTGGTGAGTGCAATATAGAGTCTGGAATAAGTCCTTGTATTTTATTCTCACGAAAATATAAAATAGTAGCATTATCTTCTAAGTACTCAAAAGGGAAGCTTGAGAAGTTGTTTCCATCAAGTAATACATGATCCGTATTTATTCCAAGTGGTATTTCGCCCGATAAATTGTTATAGCCTAATCTAAGAGATGTTATAGTTGAAGGACAATTTAGAATACTTGATGGAATATTTCCTGTGATTCCTTTATTATCGCTGACCTCTAGCTCTCTTAGTTTTTCAAATGAAAAGAAATAGTTAGGGATGGTATCTGTTATATCTGTAAATGCAATGCTTAGATTTTCCATCTTTTTCAAGTTTTGAATACTGCTTGGTATCTTTCCCTTGATTCCTCTATTGCCTATTTGAAGCCATCGTAATTCAGTTAATTCTCCTATTTTAGAAGAGATTATCCCATTTACGTTATTCCCGGCAGGTATATTAATATCTAATTTGACAATTCGATATTCATTCTTCTCTTTATCGAGAATAATTCCGGCTCCGCCCCAAGTCCAAAAGTCTTTAAGGTCCCATTTATTAAACCAGTTTTTACCGTCGGCTTTCTCCCAAATATCGACGATGGCTAAACTGTCGTTTACATTAAGTCGAGGTGCTTGTGGTTCTAGATTAACTTCTGGGTCATTCGAACATGCTGCACAACAAATGAGTGCTATGCATAAATAAAATAATGGTTTTCTCATGGTTATTTGTATTAGTTCATTTACAATATTAGTTATTAAATTAAAACAAACAGCCATATAGTAAATTATTTTTTACAACAATTCATTGTAGGAGTATGAGCTGATTACATTGCTATTATATTGTCGATATATTCTTTATTAGTCGTG
>DLYT01000088.1:7934-10681 GCA_003447595.1 Porphyromonadaceae bacterium | reverse complement strand
ACGGTGCCGATGTCGTGCGAAACAAGAACGACGGCTGCTTCTTTGTTGATCTCTTCCAGCAGGTGGTAGAATTTCGATTCGAAGCGTTTGTCAACGTACGAGTTGGGCTCGTCAAGGATCAAAAGCTTAGGGTGCGACACGATTGCCCTGCCCAGCAAAACGCGTTGCAGTTGTCCGCCCGACAGTTGCGCGATGGAACGATCGGCCAGTTCGGCTATCTCCATTTGCTCCAATACATGTTCGATTTGTTGTTGTTGCTCCTTAGTATACGAGCGGAATAAAGGTTTGTGATCGATTAGCCCCGAGGCCACCACTTCGCGCACACTGATGGGGAAGCGGCGGTCTATTTTGTTTAATTGCGGTAGATAGCCGATGTTGAGATGCGACACGGGAAGGTTTTTTTCGAAAAAACGCACCGATCCCGAAGCGGGCTTGAGGAGTCCGAGCATCACTTTCAGCAGGGTAGTTTTACCGCCACCGTTGGGACCGATAATGCCCAAGAAGTCGTTCTCTTCGACCGAAAGCACAATGTCTTTCAGCACCAAGCGCTTGTCGTATCCGGCCGAAACGTGATCTATTTGTACAAGTTTATTGTTCATTCGAAAGTGCTTTGGCAATGTTGATCATTTCACTGTTCCAGTCGTAGGATAGTGGGTTGATTTGTACCAGATTACATTCGGTTTCATTCGAGATTACTTCCGCATTCTTTTTGTCAAATTCTTGTTGAATAAAGACCACCTTCGCACCGCTTTCGCGTGCACCCTCAATCAGTTTCTTGATTTGTGCCGGAGAAGGCTCTTTTCCGTTTATTTCGATGCAAAGCTGCGTAAGCCCGTAATCGCGCGCAAAATAAGTAAGTGCCGGATGGTAGATGATGAAGGTTTGAGACGAAGGATGCTGCATCAAGCGATCTACTACCGAAGCCGTAGAATCGATCGTAGCCACCAGTTTGTTGTAGTTTGCCTGATAAACCGACGCATTCTCCGGGTCTAACTCTTCAAAAGCTTTCAACATATTGGCCGAGATAATACGGGCACCCTGAATCGAGCTCCACGTATGCGGATCTACTCCCGCATGGTCGTGATCGTGCGAAGCCGAGCAAGTGGTTCCGTCTTCGTGGGTATGTTCTACCCCTTCGATAAGCGGAAAGTTGTCGGAGTTGTCGTATATCTTCAGTTGCTTGTTGTTGTCGATGATGTTCTGCATCCACGCTTGTTCGAACCCGATGTGACCGATCTTGAAGTAGGCTTCGCTTTTGCCCAAATCTACCATTTGCTGAGTGGTAGGATCGTAACTTTCGGGATTGGATCCTGCCGGAACCATGCAGTTGATCTTAAAGTTATCTCCCGCGATTGCCTCTGCAAAGTAACGCTGCGGCTCGATGGTTACGGTTACAACCGGTTTACTGTCTTTTGGTTGCGAGCATGCCGCAAGAAATAATATGGTAAATAATGATATGGCTGTGAATAATCTGTTCATAGGTTTTTCGTTTATTGTCTTCTGTGTTACAAAGAGACGGTTTCTCTTTCTACAAATATAACTACAAAGTTGCATTATTAAAACTCGACGGTAACCCCAATAGTAGGTAAAACGGTGCCCGATGATCGGTTGATGCGTTTCAGCTCGTAGCGTTGCTCGTCTTGCGGTGCCGTCGGATTGAGAATCTTTCCGGTCGAAATATAGGTTTCCTGCTCCTTGTATTTCGTTCCCAATACATTCTGAATATCAAGGTATAGACCAAACATCCAGTTCTTCATGTAAAACGTTTTGTCTACGCGGATATCGAGCTGCGTGTAGGTGCCCAATCGCTCCGAATTAAACTTGTCGTAGTCGAGATAAGGGCGGCCTTTTGCGTTCCATGCATCGACCAAACTCGACTTTTCGAGGTCGTAAGGGGTGTAAGGCATACCGCCCAACGCTCTGAACTTGGCACCAATATCCCAATGTTTAGGTAGGGCATAGGTTCCGGTAAGCGAAAGGATGAAGCGATTGTCCCATGCGGTAGGGATGTAATTGTTGCGTCCTTCGCGGTTGTCTTTAAATTCGCTTCGCACAAGTGTAAATGACGAAAGGAAAGTAAGCCCGCGGAAGTTGTAACAACGAGCTAAGAACTCCAAACCGTAAGCACGGCCCACTCCGGTAGAAACGACCGACTCATCGCCTACTACTCCATAATCTGCCCCTTTTGAAGCGAGAGGAATGGAGTCGACCAACGAGAACGGGTAGTCGCCATATTGCTTGTAAAATCCTTCGAGTCCGAATTTGAAGTTGGTATTGGGCACGAATTCTGTTCCCATGGAGTATTGATTGGATGAGATGTAGGTAACTCCGTTTGATTTGTTTACGTAGTTGCCGGCATTGTCTTTATAGCCTAGGGTTACGTACGACGGGCGTTCGAAGTATCGACCTGCCGCGGCGTTGATGTTTACCTTAGGGGTAAGGGCATAACTTACCGATGCGCGCGGCGAAAACTGCTTGAAGAGGTTGTTCATCTTCGAAGAGTAATCGTTGGCATCCATGCGGAAAGAGGCCGAAGCGGTGAATCGTTCGTCGTAACTCTTATATACGGCCGAAGCGTATAGGTACCATTGCCACATGTTGAGGTTGGTATCGTAGATCAAGAACGACGGTTCGCTTTGGGCAAACATGCGTTGCTTGGTATGGTTTTTATACTTGGCGTAGTTCACGCCGCCCCCTGCCGACAGGTCTACGAAGGGTAGGCGAAACGTATTCTCGGAGCGAAAGCG
>DLYT01000088.1:5702-7640 GCA_003447595.1 Porphyromonadaceae bacterium | reverse complement strand
TGTTGCGAGCGCGATGTAAAGTGCTTGTATACGGCACCTAGCGTATAGGTTTTCTGCTTGATTACAGGAAGGTAACTGAGGATGTACAGGTCGTCATCGTCGGGATCTTTTAGATCGGTGTTGAGTTTCATATCGTCTATCGCTCCCAAGCCGATGAAGGTGATTTCGTTCTTGCTGTTGAATTGATGTTTTACCTTAAACTGTGCGTCGGTAAACTTAGGAAGGAAAGGCAGACCTAATACATTGAATAAAAACTGTAGGTACGATTGTCGTGCCGATACTTGATACGTGGTTTTGCTTCCGATAGGTCCGTCTACCGAGACTCCTACCTCCGATGCTCCTACTACGCCTCTGAAGTTGGCACGTTCTTTATTGCCGTCTTTCAGTTTGAAGTCGAGCACGGCACTGAGGGCATCGCCGCGTGATGCCGGAAAGGCTGCCGAGTAAAAGTTTACTTCGCGTATGAAGTCGGGGTTGATAATACCTACCGGTCCGCCCGAAGCTCCTTGCGTAGAGAAGTGATTGATATTGGGAATCTCGACTCCGTCGAGGTAAAAACTGTTTTCCGATGGGCCACCACCGCGCACGATGAGGTCGTTTCTAAATTCTGCCGATGATGCTACTCCGGGAAAGGATTGTATTACTTTGGAGATGTCGCGGTTGGCTCCGGCGCTTTTCTCAATGTCTTTGAAACCGATCACGTTGAGTCCGAGGGGCGACTCGGCTACGCGCCTAAACGGTGATGCCGTGACCTCTACCTCTTGCAAGGCTTGTGTGGTTTCCTCCATCTCGATGGTTACATACACATCTTTCGATCCTACCATGTAATCGGGACTGATAAAGTTCTTGTATCCGATATAGGTTGCACTCACGCGATAGGTTCCCGGCTTTACGTCTTCAATGACAAACTCGCCGTTGTCGTTGGTGGTTGCTCCTTTGCCGGGATTGTTCCAGATGGAGACATTTACATAGGGTAATGGTTCGTTGTTGAGTTTATCTTTTACGATCCCTTTTATTGCGTAATCGTTTTGAGCACTCAGGCTGCTAATCGCTACCAAGAGAAAGAGAAGTGAGAGTCTGAATGTGTTGCGCATGGATGGTTTCTAGCTGAATAAGTTTATACTGTTTATAAAAGAAACAACAAATATCTAAAATTGATTTGTAAGTTAACTTATATGTCTGCACTTTTTTAATTTTTACAAAGCTTGTATCTTTGATTGATCTAAAAAGAAGATAGCAGATGGAACAGTTTGAAAGTGTGGATCGTGCGCCTAAACTCATGGTGACGGCAGATGGTTCGCATACACTTTATATAGAATCGATGGACGAGCATTACCACTCGGTAAACGGTGCGGTGCAGGAATCGAATCACGTCTTTATACAAGCCGGTCTCGACCAAGTGCAAAAAGAAGAAATTCATATCTTGGAAGTGGGTTTCGGTACCGGACTAAATGCGTTTTTGACGTTGCTCGAAGCGAAAAGAAGGGGCGTACGTGTCCGTTTTATTACGACCGAATTGTATCCGCTCGGTGATGATATTGTCGCGGCTCTAAACTTTACGGCCGGATATTCGGACGAAGAGAAGGCTTTGTTTCGTAGTATGCATGCTTGCGAATGGAACAAGCCGGTTGAGATTACCGACTACTTTACCATCTTGAAGCTCGAAGGCGATATCAACACCATGGAGTTTGAAGACGGTCTCGACTTGATCTATTTTGACGCGTTTGCTCCCGACAAGCAAGCCGAAATGTGGAGCGAAGAATTATTTCAACGCATCTACGATCGTACCAACAAGGGGGGTATTCTAACTACGTATTGCGCGAAAGGAGTGGTAAGGCGTACCATGCAGGCAGTAGGCTTTACGACCGAACGCCTACCCGGCCCTCCGGGAAAACGCGAAATGCTCCGCGCCACAAAATAAATACTACAACAAAGGCT
>DLYT01000088.1:2054-5489 GCA_003447595.1 Porphyromonadaceae bacterium | reverse complement strand
AGCCTTTGTTGTAGTATTTATTTATAGCATGTCTTGTACTTTGAATACCATCTCCATCCAGATCCAATAACGGATAAACTTGCCGGTGAGCAGGCAAAGACCTACTACCACCTGATTGGCGCGAAGAAAGCCGAGTGCTACGGCAATGAAGTCTCCGATTCCCGGAAGGAAAACAAAGAAGGCCATCCATGCTCCCTTTTTACTTACATAGGCTTCGACTTTATCGAGCTTGGCCAAATCGAGTTTGAGGTATTTGACAATCCACTCTTTCTTTCCCATACGTCCCATATAGTAGCAGGTCATTCCACCGAGTGTATTGCCCAGCGTCGCGGCAATAATACATGGCCAATAGCCTGCACCAAGAAGAAGTACGCCCGTGAGCACAACTTCCGAACTAAACGGAACTACGGTTCCGGCTAAGAAAGCGGCGATGAAAACGCCAATATATCCCCATTCGATTAGAAAATCCATAATTGATATGCGTATGTTAGTATATAAGTTGTAACAATCAGAGAAAACAAAAGGCTTACAGCTCGTCCGGTATTTAATGCGAAAAAGTGTCCCACTAAGATGGAGCAAGGTACAGTGGCTAGTTGTATAAACTGTCCTTGATCGAAGTTGAACAAACAGCCTAAGATAAGCATTGCAAACGTAAGCCAACTCAGAAAAGATAGATAATCTCTGCTACGGATGTTTTCCGAATGTTGATTTGTAGTAAGGTGAAATAATGAAATCAAATACATTACGGCTAATAGTCCCGGCTGTATTAAAACAGGCCAGTTGGCAGCATCGATCCGTATCGGATTGAGTGTATAAAGTAGTTTGAAGTTGTTGATTAGCTCTTCGGGGGTATGTTTGTAAAACGACCATGCAAAGGCAAACCAGTAGACCATAAATAGCCCGATCAGACAAGCGCCTACGTTGCGTGGATTGAGTACCCTGAACTTATACATCCCCAACCAAAAAACCGGAATAATCCAGATGATTTGTGTCCACAATAAACTCGATAAACCGATCATGAAGAAGGCATTGAATATATATCCTTGCGAGCGTTCATAGTGATACGACTTGAAAAGAAAATAGATAGCCAATACGAGCAACAAAAGTGCCGGGGTTGCCGAGGTAAGCGGGATGAAACGTGGGGCTGATGAGAAAAAAAGAATAAAGAATAATAGGGGTAAAGCTGTCTTTACGCGAATGATGTTCATCATGTAGTTGGTTCGTTGCAAAAGAAAAGCACTGCACCCCATGATGGTAAAGCCCATGATATAGGCTTCGATGTTGCTGAGTTTCGATACAAAGAGATTCCAAACCGAATTGTTTGTCAACGCTTGTTGATAGTCGAATGTATCGAATAAGAATGTAGCCGACCAACATACGAAGGCCAGTAAAATGGAAAAAACGATGGTTCCTAAATAGGAACTCACCGTTTTATTTGTATTTCTGTAATCGTATCTCATTAAAGATCGAAACCGATGTCTGAACGGAAGTATTTTCCGTCAAAGTTAATAACTTTCGCATTTGCAAATGATTGCGCCAATGCTTCGTCTTTATCTTTTCCGTATGAGCTTACAGCTATAACACGTCCGCCATTGGTTACAATGCCTTCTGCTGTTTCTTTTGTACCCGCGTGGAATACAATGCTGTTTTCTACTTTGTCTAGTCCGCTGATTACTTTACCTTTTTCATAATCGCCAGGGTATCCGCCCGATACAAGCATTACTGTTACAGCTGCTCTTGGGTCTTTTACCAATTCGCGCGTTTCAAGGTTGCCTTCAGCAACGCCTTCAAGCAACTCAACGAAGTCTGATTGAATACGTAGCATCACAGCTTCTGTTTCAGGGTCACCCATACGACAGTTGTACTCGATTACCAATGGTTCGTTGTTTACTTTGATAAGTCCGATGAAGATGAAGCCTTTGTATTCGATACCTTCGCTTTTCAAACCTTCTACTGTAGGGATGATGACGCGGTCTTCTACTTTCTTCATGAATTCTTCGTTTGCAAACGGAACCGGAGAAACGGCACCCATACCACCGGTATTAAGACCTGTGTCTCCTTCGCCAATACGTTTGTAATCTTTTGCTTCCGGTAAGATCTTATACGAGTTACCATCCGACATTACAAAAACCGAGCATTCGATACCTGAAAGAAACTCTTCGATCACAACGGTTTTGCTGGCATCGCCAAACATACCTTCGATCATTCCTTTTAGTTCTCTTTTTGCTTCGTCAAGGTCTGAGATAATCAATACACCTTTTCCTGCTGCAAGACCATCGGCTTTCAATACGTATGGTGCTTGTAGTGACTCAAGAAAAGCAAAACCTTCTTCAAGATTGTCGGCGCTGATACTTTTATATTGAGCGGTAGGGATGTTGTGACGCATCATAAATGCTTTTGCAAAATCCTTGCTGCCTTCTAGCTGTGCACCTTCTTTTGAAGGTCCGATTACAGGCACTGAAGCTAGTTGACTATCGTTTTTGAAATAGTCATATACGCCTTTAACCAACGGATCTTCAGGTCCGACTACGACCATATCCACTTGATTGTTAAGCACAAATTCTTTAATAGCAGGAAAGTCGGTTGCTGCAATTGCAACGTTCTCGCCAACAAGTCCGGTTCCGGCATTGCCCGGAGCGATGAAAAGTTTTTCAACTTTAGGACTTTGTTTAATCTTCCAAGCTAGAGCGTGTTCGCGACCTCCCGAACCTAGTAATAAAATCTTCATGGATGTTTTGTCTTGTTATTTAGTTATTACTTCTTGAGATAATCATCAAAATAGCGGGTAATCTTCTCGTGCAGATGTACTCTGTCTTTGCCGATTACGTTGTGTTCGTGTCCCGGATATACAAAGTAATCGGGATAAGTGCGGGCTTCTACGCAGGCTTTCATGAAAGCAAGGCTATGTTGCCACACCACAACGGGATCGATGTCGCCGTGAATCATCAGGAGATGTCCCTTTAGATTGCCGGCTTTATTGAGAAGATTAGAGTTCTTATATCCTTCGGGATTCTCCTTCGGAGTATCCATATAGCGTTCGCCATACATAACTTCGTAGTATTTCCAGTCGATAACGGGTCCGCCGGCTGCACCTACTTTAAATAATTCCGGATAGCTAAGCATGAGGTTTGTTGTCATAAATCCGCCGTAACTCCATCCGTGTACGCCTACTTTGTCGGCATCTACATACGGTAATGAAGTTAGGAATTCAACACCTTTTACCTGATCGGCCATTTCGTTTACGCCCAGATTACGGTGAATTACGTTTTCGAAGTCACGACCGCGATTGGCCGATCCGCGACTGTCTACCGTAAACACGACGTATCCTCTTGATGCCATGTAAATATCCCATCCGCGTGTTGCCGCCATCCACGAGTTGTTGATAAGCTGAGCATGCGGTCCGCCGTATACATAAACGACTGCCGGGTGTTTTTG
>DLYT01000088.1:1132-1794 GCA_003447595.1 Porphyromonadaceae bacterium | reverse complement strand
GCTTTGATTGTGCCTACTTCAATCTCCGGAAATGCATATCCTTTGTATGGATTCTCTGCCTGAAGAAGGGTTTGCGACTTCTTTTTTCCGGTCGAAGTGATGTTGATGGTGCGTGGATTGTGTTGCGAGGTATAATTGTCGATAAAGTATTTACGATTTGCCGACAATGCGATGTTGTGCATACCTGCTTCTTGTGTCAGTTGCTCTGTTTTGCCGCTTTTCAAGTTTAATTTGAATAGGTCGCGGTCGAGCGGACTGCGGGTAGTGGCCATGTAGAACAGGTTGTTGCCGCTTGGGTCGAAGCCCAAAACGTCGGTTACAATCCATGCTCCTTTGGTGAGTTGTTTCAACTCTTTACCGTTTGTATTGTACAGGTAAAGGTGGTTGTATCCGTCTTTCTGACTTTGCCAGATAAACTTGGACGCATCGTTGGGTAAGAACAATGCCGGAGTTTGCGGTTCTACGTACTTCGAATCCGATTCGCTGAAGAGTGTTGCTTCTTTGGCACCGTTGCTTACTTGGTAACGGTTGAGATCGAAGTGATTTTGCTCTCTGTTGATTTCAGCTACGTAAATAGCTTCTTCGTTCGGACTCCAAGCGAGGTTGGTGAAATAACGGTCGGCCGGCTTTCCTGTTTGAAGGAAAGTGGTTTTACCGCTTTC
>DLYT01000088.1:0-743 GCA_003447595.1 Porphyromonadaceae bacterium | reverse complement strand
CCACATACTACGGCCGGATCTTTTTCGTCCGTTACCTGCACCGATGTTCCATTGTTATCAACGATAAACAAGTTGTTGTCGATGGTATATGCCAGTTTGTTTCCAGCCGCGGAGTAGTCTTGGTTGGCCCAGTTTTTCTCAGTCTTTACTACGGATACGATTTCGGTTGTAAACGGATTCAACACCACACGGTTGCCGTTGGTATTGAAGACAAATAATGGAATGTCGTTGTTTATAACTGAAACGGATGGTAGCGACTTGAGTGCCGGTAGATTGGCTTTTTGGAGGGAATTGTTGATTTGCTCAAGGGTGAGCAGTGTGTTTTCTTTCGTATTCTCGGGGTTACCGATCTTGAATTCATTGGATAAGGCATAAACATATTGATCGCCCAACCACTGAAGCTGTTGCTTCGTGGCTGGTACGAACTTAGAATATGTTTTGCCACCCGGAGTAAGGTCCTCCAGGGTTAGCGCTTTGTTCTGTGCTTTCACGTTATCTAAAATACTAAAGGACAGAATAGCGACAAAAAATAAAAGTGATCTTTTAAATCTCATTCGTTTTTAGTCTTGTGATTCGCCTTCTTTTTTGATTTTAAATCTTTCACGTAATACTTTGCCGTCACGTTGGTGAGCTGAGAAAGTTCCTTTTGGCTTTTCTTCTTTTCTGAAGTCGCGTCTTTCACGTCCTTCAAAGTCTTTCTTTTCGCCAAATGGCTTTCTTTCGCCGTCGCGACCTTCGCCGAA
>DLYT01000151.1:26820-30898 GCA_003447595.1 Porphyromonadaceae bacterium | reverse complement strand
ATTGTTTCTTGTTGTAATGCACGATGGCTGTGCAGAGTTGGGATTGTGGCAAACTTTTTCGCAGCCGAAGTGTTGAAACAACATACACGTTGCACAATCATGTGTGTAATGTTTAGTTTTCCCGTAATTTTTCAGAAATGAATATTTCCTTTGTTGTATAGAAAATCCATATCGATGAAAATATTAATAATAGAAGACGAAGCTGAACTTAGAGATATATTGAAAGATTCGCTCGAAAAGGAGCGTTATGTGGTAGAAACTGCCGGAGATTTAAAATCGGCTATGCAGAAAATAGAAGACTATGATTATGATTGTATTCTGCTCGATATCATGTTGCCAGACGGTAGCGGACTTACCCTTCTCAAAGAATTGAAGCAATTGCGAAAGCGTGAAAACGTGATTATTATTTCGGCCAAAGACTCGATAGAAGATAAGGTTCATGGCCTTGACTTGGGTGCCGATGATTACTTGCCTAAACCTTTTCACCTCGCCGAACTTACGGCTCGTATCAAAAGTGTAATTCGTCGTAACCAAAATAATGGAGAGATGAGCCTTTCGTACGGAAATGTTACGTTGTTTCCCGATCGTTTTGCTGTCAGTATCGATCAAAAACCCCTCGATCTCAATCGAAAAGAGTACGATATATTGTTCTATTTAATGAATAGACCCGACAGGCTCATCAATAAGAATACGTTGGCAGAGTCGGTGTGGGGCGATCATATTGATCAAGTGGATAATTTTGATTTCATTTATGCGCAAATCAAAAACTTGCGTAAGAAACTCAAAGAGGCTCAGGCTACTCCGCAAATAAAAGCTGTATATGGCTTCGGATATAAATTTACGACAGATGAATAAGTTATGAAGCTACTGAATAAAATATTATTTCAGATATCGCCGTTGTTGCTTATCGTGATGACTTTGTGGGCTTCATGGTTTTATACTGTCATAATTAGTGAGGTTAATGACGAGGTAGACGACTCGTTAGAGACTGCTTCTGAGCAGATAATTATCCGAACTTTGGCAGGGGAGGATGTGTCGCAAGTAAATCATGGAACGAATAATCAATACTATATTCATGAGGTGACTGATGATTATGCCAGTGCCAATAGGCACAGGCGTTTTATTGATTCGATGATTTACATCAAGTCTAAAAAGGAGACCGAGCCTGCGCGTATCTTGAAAACTTATTTTAGAGATGATGATGATCGAATGTTAGAACTGGTAGTTTCTACTCCTACGATCGAAAAGGCCGACTTACAAACTGCCATTCTTAAGTGGGTGCTTATTCTGTACTTTTCGTTGCTGATTATTATTATCTTAATCAACGTGTGGATGTTTAAGCAGAATCTTTCTCCGCTTTATGTATTGCTTAGATGGCTCGATAAGTATAAGATTGGCGGGCACAATGCACCTCTCCAGAATCAAACCGATGTTGTGGAATTTCAGAAGCTAAACAATGCCGCTTTGCGAAACGCACAACGTGCCGAGACGTTGTTCGAACAGCAGAAACTGTTTATCGGAAATGCTTCTCACGAGATTCAAACGCCGCTGGCCATTTGTAGGAATCGTCTCGAAATGATGATGGAAGATCCTAATATTTCTGAGCAACAGCTCGAGGAGCTCATCAAAGTACATAAGACGCTTGGTAGTATTACGAAACTGAATAAATCGTTGCTGCTGCTAAGTAAAATTGATAACGGACAGTTTATTGAGGTAAACTTAATTCGGATGAATACGTTGATTGAGCGTTATCTGGCCGACTTTCGCGAAGCCTACGCGTATAAAAATATTGACGTTACGTATACAGTGCATGGTAATTTCGTTCTCGAAATCAACGAATCGCTTGGGGTAATATTGGTGACGAATCTACTCAAAAATGCTTTTGTGCATAATGTAGATAACGGAAAGATTCACATCAATGTTTACTTCGACTCTTTTACCGTAGCAAATACGGGTGATGACGGAGCTCTTGATGCAGAAAGAATATTCGAACGCTTCTATCATACACGTAAGCGTGAAGGGTCTACAGGATTAGGTTTGGCTCTTGTCGAATCTATCTGTAAGCTGTATGACTTGAAGTGTAATTATAAATTTGTTGATGGTTTGCATCAATTTAGTTTAGAAAGTTAATTTGTTTCAGTTTCATTTCAGAATCAAGTTGCAACTTTGCAGTATAATAATAAAACAAAGAATAAGATGATACGAAAATTGTGTGTTTTGTTGATGGGCCTTTTTGCTTTACAAACAATGGTAAAAGCAGATGATGAAAGGCTAATCACAGTAGATCAGTTGCCAAAACCGGCTCAGAATTTTATTAGTTTATACTTCCCAGACCATAAGATTTCTATGGTGAAAGAGGAAGAAGACTTTTTTAACGTAGAGTATGATGTGATCTTTACAGATGGCGACAAAGTTGAGTTTCTAAAGAATGGTGAATGGAAAAAAATCGAATGTCGTGTTAGGCCGGTACCGTATTCGGTGGTTCCAGGAGCCGTTCGAACATTTATCGAGCAGAAGCATCCTGATGCTCAGATCATGAAAATCGAAAAAGATAGAGGTGATCTAGAGATTGAATTGAATAATAAGATCGAATTGGTTTTTGGTAAAGATCACCAATTTAAACGTTACGAAGACTAATTAATCAGAACAAAAAACATATTATCCACTAATGATGAAAAAGAGTTTATTTCTTCTTGCTATGCTCGTGATGAGCTTTGGTTTCTTTATTTCTTGCGACAACGATGACGATACGCAAATCTCATACCAAAAGTTGCCGGTGGCAGCTCAGGAATTTGTAGAAAGTTATTTTGAAGGATCTACGATTATGGCAATCTTTTATGATAAAGATTTTTCTGATCGTGAATATAAAGTTACATTTCTCGACGGTAGCTCTGTGAGTTTCGACCGTTCGGGCGAGTGGGAAGAGATTTATATGCCTTTCGGTATTGATGCAGACTTGATTCCAATAAAGATTTTGGATTTTGTAGATGCAAGACATCCAAATGCACGAATTATACAAATAGATAGAGATAGAAGAGATATTGAGATCGAATTAAGCAATGGGTTAGATCTTATATTCGATTTGAATTACAATTTTGTCAGATACGACGATTAATTTTAAATATTTCTGGAAACGCCAAGCCGAAGCCAAGTCGTGAGACTATAGCTTCGGCTTCTTTTATTTTTATATTTTGGCTAATACTTCTTCAATTAGTTCCAGTTCTCGTTCACTCAGAGGAGTTTCGTCGAGGATAGAAAGGTTTGTTTTGAGCTGTTCTACCGAACTACTGCCTATAATGACAGAGGTAACTTCCGGTTTTCGTAATATCCAAAGAAGGGCCAGCTCTGCAAGAGTTTTGCCAATGGATTGAGCAATGTTGTTCAATTCATTCAACACATCTTGAAGATGTGGGGTAATGGCTGATTCTTGTAAGAATCCGTGTGGTTTTGCCGCACGCGAATCTGTCGGAATATTCTTGAGGTATTTGTTGGTCAATAAACCTTGTGCCAGAGGTGAAAATGCAATAAACCCGGCTCCGGATTCTTGTACAAGATCGAAATGTTGCTTTTCGACATCGCGCATCAACATGTTGTATCGATCTTGATATATTAAGCATGGTACGCCTTCTTCTTTCAATAGTTGCATCGCCTTGCATGCTTCTTCTATTGGGTATTTAGATAATCCTACGTACAATGCTTTTCCTTGACGTACGATATCGGCAAGTGCGCGCATGGTTTCTTCAATAGGTGTGGTAGAGTCGTAACGATGGCTATAGAAAATATCAAAGTATTCGAGACCGGTTCTACGCAAGCTTTGATCAATTGAGGCCATCATGCTTTTACGCGAACAACCATCGCCATAGGGTCCCGGCCACATACGATGTCCGGCTTTAGAGGAGATTATCATTTCGTCGCGATAACCAGCAAAGTCTTTTCGAAGTATTTTGCCAAATGTTTGCTCGGCACTTCCGGGAGGAGGCCCGTAATTATTGGCCAAGTCAAAGTGTGTGATTCCGTGATCGAAGGCGTATGTGAGCATTTCGCGGCAATTGGCAAAGGTATCTACCTCGCCAAAGTT
>DLYT01000151.1:2803-26571 GCA_003447595.1 Porphyromonadaceae bacterium | reverse complement strand
GTAAACTGCATCGATTGCTCATACCTGTTTTCGGAAGGAACATAGGTATTCATAAGGTTTTATTATTTGTTGCGTGGTAAATATAACACAAGAATTCTATTCGACGAAGTATAGGTAGTGGCAAAAAAAAAGGAGACATCCAATTGAATGTCTCCTTTGCTATGTATAGATCTACTTGATGATTTCGATTATCCCAAGAATCCAAGCAAGATACCGGCAGCTACTGCCGAACCGATAACTCCCGCTACGTTAGGACCCATTGCATGCATCAACAAGTAGTTTGTAGGGTCGTATTCTAAACCTACTACTTGTGAAATACGAGCAGAGTCTGGCACTGCCGATACTCCGGCATTACCAATAAGTGGATTGATCTTGTTTCCTTCTTTCAAGAATAAGTTGAAGAACTTCACAAACAATACTCCGGCACATGTTGCAATCACGAATGAAAGGGCTCCAAGTGCGAAGATTTTAATTGAGTCCCAAGTTAGGAACTGTGTTGCTTGTGTAGAAGCACCAACTGTTACTCCTAATAAGATCGTGATAACGTCGATAAGCGGGCCGCGAGCAGTTTCTGCCAAACGACGGGTTACACCACTTTCTTTTAGCAAGTTCCCAAAGAACAACATACCTAAAAGAGGAAGACCTGAAGGTACAAGGAATGTTGTCAACAACAATCCGATGATAGGGAAAATGATTTTCTCTGTAGAAGATACCGCGCGAGGTGCTTTCATTCGGATCAAACGCTCTTTCTTTGTTGTCAGCAACTTCATGAAAGGAGGCTGAATGATTGGAACCAATGCCATGTAGGAGTAGGCCGATATGGCGATTGCTCCCATCAGGTTTGGTGCTAGTTTGGATGAAAGGAAGATCGCGGTAGGACCGTCTGCTCCTCCAATAATACCGATTGCACCGGCTTGATTCGGTTCAAAACCCATTTGAAGCGCAATTACATATGCTCCGAAGATACCAAACTGCGCTGCTGCACCGATAAGCATCAACTTAGGATTAGAGATAAGAGCCGAGAAGTCGGTCATCGCTCCGATACCTAAGAATATCAATGGTGGATACCAGCCTTGGGTTACCCCTTGGTAGAGAATATTGAGTACAGAACCTTCTTCGTAGATTCCCAGTTGTAGGCCGGCATCTTTGAACGGAATATTACCGATAAGGATACCGAAACCGATTGGGATAAGAAGCATAGGTTCAAATTCATGGGCAATAGCCAGATAAATAAACACCAGCCCAACAACCAACATGGCGATATGTCCTAGCGTAATGTTGGCAAAGCCGGTATAGGTAAGGAACGTTTCAATGTTACTTACCAGAAATGAAAAGAATCCTTCTTGCATAACATTAACCGATTACGATAAGATCTGCGCCTTCTAGTACAGAGTCTCCTTTGTTTACTTTTACTTCAATAATCTTACCGTCTCTGTCGGCATTGATATTATTTTCCATTTTCATCGCTTCAAGGATTGCGATTTTTTGTCCGCGTTTTACAACGTCTCCTACTTTTACAGACACTTCAAGAATAACGCCTGGAAGAGGAGAGCGTACTGCACCTGCAGCACCACTACTTTGAGACGGAGCTGCGACCGGAGCTGCTGCAACCGGAGCACTTGTTTGCGCAGGACGTGATATTACTGAATGTGGTTTCTTAAGTGTTTTTTTTGCTGGTTTCTCCATTTCAACTTTATATGGAGTACCATTTACTTCTACTTCGGCAATGTTGTCTTCCATGCTGTTGATCGTAACATTGTATTCATTACCGTTAATGATGTATTTATATTGTTTCATTTTTCAATAGCTTTAGATAATTAGTTTCTCGGATTCTTACGCAATGTATAGATTTTCGAACTCCAAGGAGAGTAGGTGCGTTGTACGCGCTCGATAGTCAAGACTGTATCTTCAATGTCGTGTACATCTTCGGCAGCTTCATGCAATGCCGTTGCGATAGCGGCAAATACTTCACCGGAAGCTTCACTAACATCTGCAATCTCAACACCTCCTGCTGCTTTGGCTGCCATTTCTGCTCTTTTCTTGCTAAGTGCAATTGCGATTTTGCCAACCAATTTGAATACTAGGAATAAAACACAAAGACCGCAGAATACGACAGCCATTGCAGTGACAGTCATACCTACACCCGATGGGTCGTTTTCTTTAAAGTTATCAATCTTTGCATTAGAGTCTAGCGTGATGTTGTTAGTGCTTGGAGTTACTTTGTTAAACGTAATCCAATCTCCACTACCATCTTGCGAAAGTCCGTAGCTAACGTCTGCTTTTTGCGATGCGGGAATAACTACCTCGTCGATAAGTGTACGTCCGTCTGAATCATACAAAGCAAGATAATTGTCCTTTGTAGGATCAAATGTAAAGTTCAAGTGAAACGTACCGTGACTAGGGTTATTGTCTGCCCAAAATAAAGTGTGCTGACGAGGTCTGATTTTAGTAAGTACATCACCTTTAGGGATCATGTACTTTTTCGGATTGTTAGGATCGTCTGTTAGATAGCATGCTGCAATATCAACTGTTCCTGCCGAATTATTATAAATCTCAATCCAAGGGCTTTTTTTACCGTAATCGTCTTGAAAGTTATCCTCGTTAATCACAAGCACTTCGTTGAGCTTGAGTGAGGTAGTGCGTTGCGCGCTTACACCGAACGAAATCAGCAAAGCAAACAAAACACCCCATATTCTCATGTGTATCATACTTAAATGGTTTAATAGGATTAAAGAGGAAGGTTATCGTGTTTCTTCGCCGGATTTGTCAGCTTCTTAGTTTGAAGTTGTTGCAATGCTCTGATAATACGGAAACGGGTGTTTCTAGGTTCGATTATATCGTCGATATAACCATATTGAGCCGCATTGTAAGGGTTTGCAAATTTATCGCGGTATTCGGCTTCTTTTTGTTTTGTGCATTCAGCTGGATTTTCCGATGCAGCAACTTCTTTAGAGAAGATGATTTCAACAGCACCCGATGGACCCATTACAGCAATTTCGGCAGTTGGCCATGCATAGTTAACGTCTCCACGTAGGTGTTTCGAACTCATTACGCAATAAGCACCACCATATGATTTACGTAATGTTACTGTTACTTTTGGAACAGTGGCTTCGCCATATGCGTAAAGAAGTTTTGCTCCATGCAGGATTACACCACCATATTCTTGACCAGTACCCGGTAGGAAGCCCGGAACATCTACTAATGTTACTAATGGAATATTGAATGCGTCGCAGAATCGAACGAAACGTGCCGCTTTTCTTGATGCATTGATATCTAGTACACCTGCCATTTTGCTTGGTTGGTTAGCTACGATACCAACAGACTGTCCGTTGAAACGGGCAAAACCGACGATGATGTTTTGAGCGTATTCTCTATGTACTTCAAGAAACTCGCCGTTGTCGATGATTGCACCGATTACTTCATACATGTCGTATGGTTTGTTCGGATTGTCTGGAATAATTTCATTAAGAGCGTCCTCTAGTCTGTCGATTGGATCGGTACATTCTCTAAGAGGTGCTTCTTCAAGGTTGTTTTGTGGTAAGAAACTTAGAAGTTTTTGGATAAGTGTGATTCCTTCATCTTCGTTATCAACGGCAAAATGAGCAACCCCTGAACGAGTAGCATGAACACTTGCTCCACCTAGCGACTCTTGGTCTACGTCTTCTCCTGTTACTGTTTTTACAACTTTAGGACCTGTAAGGAACATATAACTTGTTCCGCGAGTCATGATGTTGAAGTCGGTAAGGGCTGGAGAATATACTGCTCCACCAGCACAAGGACCAAAGATGCCTGAGATTTGAGGAATTACTCCCGAAGCTAAAATATTTCGTTGGAAGATCTCCGCATATCCGGCTAAAGCATTTACACCTTCTTGAATACGTGCGCCACCCGAATCATTAATACCAATGACAGGGGCTCCCATTTTCATTGCTTGATCCATTACTTTACAGATCTTCATAGCTAGCGATTCGGAAAGTGATCCTCCGAATACGGTGAAATCTTGAGCGTAGATATAAACTAGACGGCCATCGATTGTTCCATAACCGGTAACGACACCGTCACCAAGAAATTTTTCATTTTCAAGTCCGAAGTTGGTGCAACGGTGTTGTACAAACATATCAAACTCTTCGAAGCTTCCTTCGTCAAGAAGCATAGCGATGCGTTCGCGGGCTGTGTATTTTCCTTTTTTGTGTTGAGATTCGATACGTTTCTCTCCACCACCAAGACGAGCCTTTTCGCGTAGTTGAATTAGCTCTTTTACTTTTTCAAGTTGGTTACTCATTTTAGTACGTTTTTTTATGGTAAGATATTAAGGTGTTACTTGTTTGGTTCTTCGCAAAGCTCTGTAAGTACGCTACAAGTTGATTTTGGGTGAAGGAATGCGATATTCAAGCCTTCAGCACCTTTACGTGGAGCTTTGTCGATTAGTTGTACACCTTTTTCTGCTACTTCTGCTAATGCTTCAGCTACTGAATCGGTAGCGAATGCGATGTGATGAATGCCTTCGCCTCTTTTTTCGATAAACTTAGCGATTGTGCTCTCTTCACTGGTTGGTTCTAGAAGTTCAATCTTTGTTTGACCAACTTTGAAAAATGCTGTTTTCACTTTTTGGTCTGCAACTTCTTCGATGTTATAGCATTTCAAACCTAATACTTGTTCGTAGTAAGGAAGAGATGCTTCGATGCTTTTTACAGCAATTCCTAAATGCTCAATATGTGAAATGTTCATGAACTGAATGTTTAAATAATTAGTAAAATATTAAATAAGGATTGTCGCAAATGTACATTAATTTTTATATTAATGAAGAAATTAATCTCTAAATAATTCGTCGGGTTAAAATTAGACTTATGGCCGTAGTATTACAAATCTGTGCTATAATCAATAAGAATAAAATAGGCATGCAAAATTTCTTTCTATCTTTGTCTTTATCGAATAATAAAATAGACAGCATAATATACATATATGGAGAGTTTTGCAAAATTGATTAAAACCAGACGTAGTATACGTAAGTTTACCGACGAGCTATTAAAGCCAGAAGAGGTAGAATTGTTATTGAAAGCAGCATTGATGTCTCCGTCTTCCAAAAGTCGCAATCCATGGCAATTTGTTGTCGTTGAGGATAAAGCTCAATTAGCACTTCTATCAAAATGTAAACCACATGGAGCAGCTATGATTGAGCATGCGGCACTGGCAATTGTTGTTGTGGCCAATCCGATGGAATGTGATGTTTGGATCGAAGATGCCTCAATTGCCTCAATTTTCATTCAGCTTCAAGCTGAAGATTTGGGCCTTGGAAGTTGCTGGGTGCAGGTGCGAGAGCGAGAAACAGCAGAAGCAACAAGCTCTGAACAATATGTGCGTGATTTATTAAATATACCATACCATATGCAGGTGCTTTCGATTGTAGCTGTAGGGCATAAAGGGCAAGAGCGTAAGCCATACGATGAGACCAATCTGCAATGGGAGAAAGTACACATCGGGTCGTTTAAATCGATTGATACAAATTTGGATAACGAGTAAAACGAATGAAAGTAGTGATTTTAGGTGCCGGTAATTTGGCAACCCGTCTTTCTCACGAGATGCATCGCAAAGGAATGCGAATTGCACAAGTATTTAGCCAAACTGAAACATCAGCAAAGACATTGGCAAAGCGTTTAGGTGCAATGCCGATAACTGATCTTAGTGCAGTAGACACAGATGCTGATTTGTATATTTTTGCTGTTAAGGACTCTATTCTAGAGTCCGTTTTACAGCAGATGAATACGACATCAGGATTATGGGTGCATACAGCCGGAAGTATTCCAGTGGAATTACTTGAACAGTATCATGATCGTTGTGGTGTTCTTTATCCGCTGCAATCGTTTAGCAAAACCAGAGAAGTCGATTTTTCTGTAATTCCTGTGTTTATCGAAGCTCAGCATGCCGAAGACCTTAAAATGTTGAAAAAGATATCAGGTGCATTAACTGAGCGCGTTGTGGAGCTGACTTCTGCAAAGCGTAAGAAGTTGCATTTGGCAGCAGTCTTTGCTAATAACTTTGCCAATCATATGTATGCACAAGCAGCATCGATACTAGAAGATGAGGGGTTAAAGTTCGACTATCTGGTTCCACTTATTGATGAAACTGCATCAAAAATACACGAAATGCATCCGATTGACGCCCAAACCGGTCCGGCGATTCGTTATGATGAGTCAGTTATCGAAAAGCACATTCAGATGCTAACTGATCAAGATAGTCGCGATATCTATGCTATTGTTAGTAAAAGTATTCACAAGTTGAGCCAGAAAAAAGATGAGTAGTATTAATTACGATTTAATGAAAATAAAAGCCTTTGTGTTTGATGTAGATGGAGTTTTATCAAGTGATATGATTCCGCTTCATCCCAATGGTGAACCTATGCGTACAGTGAATATTAAAGATGGGTATGCAATGCAACTTGCAGTGAAGCATGGCTATCAAGTAGGTATTATTACTGGGGGAAACACACAGTCTGTAGAACTGCGTTTTTCGCGTTTAGGAGTGCAACATATTTATATGCAATCGGCTGTGAAGATCCATGACTTTAATGACTTCATGGATAAAACAGGATTGAAGCCAGAGCAAATAGCTTATGCCGGAGATGATATTCCCGACTATGATGTAATGCGTATTGCCGGGCTAGCCGTAGCACCTCTTGATGCTGCACCTGAAATTAAGCAAATTGCAAACTATATCTCTCATAAAAAAGGAGGCGAAGGTGTTGCCCGTGACTTGATAGAGCAAGTAATGAAAGCTCAGGGCGAATGGATGAAAGCAGAAGCCTTCGGGTGGTAAAGAGAAATAATGACAATGAAAAATCTCGACAAATACAATATTATACTTGCAAGTAACTCGCCTCGTCGTAAAGAGTTGTTGAGTGGATTAGACTTGCAATTTACCGTGAACGTGATGGCTGATATTGATGAGTCGTATCCCGATACGTTAGCACCGTCTATGGTTCCTGTATATTTGGCAGAAAAGAAAGCTGCAGCTTATATGCATGCGTTAAAAGAAAATGACTTATTGATTACGGCAGATACGGTGGTATGTACTGAAACAGAAATACTAGGTAAACCTGCTTGTAAAGACGAAGCTGTAGAAATGCTTCGAAAACTTTCAGGCAAAGAACATCAAGTAGTAACAGGCGTAGCAATCGTTTCATTGGGTAAAACGGAATCATTTGCTTCAGTAACAAGTGTGTTATTTGATGTGCTTACCGATGAAGAAATTGATTATTATGTAGAAAAGTATTGTCCATATGATAAAGCTGGTTCATATGGCATACAAGAGTGGATCGGTTACATCGGAGTGAAATCAATCAAAGGCTCGTATTTTAATGTCATGGGACTTCCTGTGCAGAAGTTATATAGAGTATTATGTGATTATTAAAGGCAACCGTTGTACGGGAAGCTTTAAGTCTGGTTTTGAACGACAAGCAATGCATGCAGAACATGTAATGTTTGTCGTTTTATTTTGATATTATGTTCAGAGATAATTATAGCATTGGGAAAATAGTGATTCATAAAAAGAGTTATCTACGATTATAAATTTCTTTTTCTCTTCATGTAACCTAATGCTATGACGACAATAATTGCAACTAAAGGAGTTGTAAATATCTTTATAGTGTTTAACTCCAAACCTAATATTGGATATATAAAATAACTAGCTATAACAGCTGTTGCATACGCAAGTATATATGCGAGTAGTTTCATATTAATATATTAATAAGTGGTGATTTGTATTTTCATAACATCTTTTTGCTAGCTTCATATTTAATAAGTTGTAGCAGAAAGTGTCTAGATATTTGATTGGTAAATATAATACAGTATGTTTAAAGCGTTGTTGTATAGGTTGTTATGATGTTTGTTTTTGATTCAGGGGACAAAAGGGGGACAAAAATTGTCATAAACCCTACTTTTTACCTTGAATAGGTCTTCTGCCTTTTCTTCTTTTTCCCTTTTGTTCTGAAAGCGTTGAATAATCTATATAATTATCACGATCTAACATAAAACCGCCTATAGGTTATTTTAAGCCCATTTAAGCCCTTTATTTTGTGTTTGGCATGTCTTTTATACCGTGAAGTGTTTAAGCTCTCTAAGCCCTTTGTTTTTAGGTGTCGTGTTTGTTAGCTTGAAATAACACAACCGATAAAACATCTACACTTGTAAAGTCTTCAATTGAACCAAATGGATATAAACGGGCAGCCCTGTTTCTTGTGCCTACCGATAAAACAGAAAAGCAAGAACCTTTGTTTTAGTCCCTGCTTTCTGTGCTGTCTATTCCTAAAAGTGGAATAATTGTTGTATTAATATAGAGTTTTACCGATAGTGCCGCCTCAACTCCTTTACTCTCTTGTCTAGCTCGCTAAGTGTTTCAGCCTGCTTTACCGGATCAGTATTGCTTTTTATAGCTTTTTTAACCGCTTCCCTTATGCTGAAAGCTTGCTTGTTTGTCAGCTCCTCTTTAACCCTTGAGATTTCAAGCTGTTTCAAGAAAGACAACTCTCCGCCTGCCTTTTCAATTAAAGCTAATATTCCCATACTGTGAAGATCTTTAACGCTTCCCATTTCTGAAATGTTTATTAAAATGTTATTCACTCGCTCAATATCAAAATAAAAGTCGTGCCACCTGTTTATCACTTCTATGTAGAAGTCTTCATTATAAAGCATTTCTGCATTTAGTTCAGGGACGTTAAAAGCCTTGTTTAAGCCCTTTGTATATCTCAACTCATACCTCAATAGATTGCTTTTAGAATATAGCTCCGGGATGTCCTCACGCTTCTTCTTAACTTCCTTGATCTTGTCATACATACAGATCATTAAGCCCTCTCTCTCTCTCTTGTAATATAGCCCGTTTGACTGTTCAAGCCTTTGGAATCCTTTCAGCTGTCCAAAGTGCTCAAAGTATACAGCAGGTTTAAAAGCTGTTTTAAGGTTGCCAGCTATGTCTAACCGTGTTACCTCTGCTTTGTCTACCGGTAAATGAAGACAGTCGGACAGTCGCCCTATTGCTTCCTTTACAGTCTTTCTTTGTAACGTGCCTAAGTTATCACCGTTGAACCATTTACAAAGACTCCCCTTTGTTATTCTTACAGTAAAGGAGCTAACCGATACAGTCAGCTCCTTTAATTTTCCTGTTACAGTTGTGCCATTTTCATGGTGGTGATGAGAGGGGTTTGAAAGATAACAAGGGATTTCCTCTAAAAAGTTGATTCCCGGAGCTGATTCTTTTGTGAGTTTTAGCTCTACTGTGTCATACATCTAAACTCCTTTCCGTTCCTAAAACTGGAATAATTGTTGTATTAATATAGAGAAACCCTATTTCAGCCCGTTTAAAGCTGCTTTTGCTTCAACGAGTGAAACGTCTGTTTCAAGCTCGCCATCCATGAAAGCGTTGTATAATTGCAGTTCATTCCCGGTTTGCCCCTGAGCTATATAAATGTGAAGTACTCCGCCCTTTGCTAATGCTCCGTTTATTATCTCGCCCTCTATTTTGCAAAGAAAAACATCTGAGCTCCCTTTAACGTCCCCAAAGTAGACAGGGTTTTCTAAGCTTTGCCTATACAATCCGCTTATATGTACCGTCTTAGATAGAGCCAAATCAGGTTTTCTTGCTCTGCTGCTTGTTATTGCATGTGCTCCGGTTAGATAAATGGTTAGTTTACCGTTTCTTTTAAGATCCTCAAAGTTGGAATAGTTACCCGTTGAGGCGGTACAGTCAATTCTAGTTTTTTTATCGGTTGTTTTTTCAAACCTGTAATAGCCATTTATAACGCTCATAACTCGCCCCCTTTCTTTGCTCTAGTAGTTACAAAGGTTGTCGCCTTGTGGTCTATCTCTTCAATAGTTGATACTTTGTTTTGTTTTAGCCAGTTTTCAACCTCTGCCCGATCAAAATACATTTGTTTGCCTCCGGGCTTGTAAAAAGGTATTTGTTGTTTACTTGTTAGCTTGTATAAATAGCCTTTTGAAAAGCCGGTTAATAAAACCACGTCCTCAAGCGTTAGAACGTTTTTTGCAGCAAGTAGAGAATAAGCCTCGATTCTTGCCAATTGACTTTGGATGTTCATTGTCTTTTGATTTGTGGCTTCAAACCCGTGCACTGATTCTAAGCCTTGTTTGTATCTTTTTTAACTGTGTCAAAGATATGTCAAACAAATAACAAATCTGCTTTATAATATGCTCCCCTCCCTTTAATCACTGTTTATCAATCGTTTACAGCTAGTTTAACCGGTTGTTTTTTTTCTTTTACTGTGAATGTATTATTGACTCGTGAGTTAAAGCAAGTCCGGGATCATGCTCACTGCCTCCTGTTTTGCCTTATCTAATACTTTTGCATAAACTTGGGTTGTTTTTATGTCCTTGTGCCCTAACAGCTTTGAAACCGTGTATAAATCATTCCCTAAATCTAGGATCATTACAGCAAAGGAATGTCGGGCAGTATGAAAGGTTACTTTCTTTTCTATGCCTGCCCTCAATCGCCACCTTTCAAGCTCCTCTAAAAGAGTTGTTCCATATTTGAACCCTTCAAAAACTAAGCCTGAGCCCTCGCCCGGATCACCTAAAAAGGTTTCAGCTTGTTTATTAATGTCTAAATATTGCATGCCTCCGGTCTTTTGCTGCTTGAAAGTTATCCGCTTGTAGTCTCCAAACTGTTGGACTTCCTCCCATTTCATCTTCTCAATATCGCTCTTCCTTATGCCTGTTAAGCAACTAAACAAAAAAGCCCGCTTGAGGACCTCGTTTTTACAGTCTGTAATCGCTAACCGCTTCACCTCTTCAAATGTTAAATAAACTCTTTCTGTCTCTACTGTATTCAACCCCTTAACCCCTCTTAATGGATTGTCTTGTATAAGTCCCTCATTAAAAGCCTTGTGTATACATGCTTTAAACTTGCTGAAATAGCATGCCCTTGAGTTTTGGGACAAAGGTTTAATCTCGTCTAAGGCATTGGTTTTTCTTTCTCTGGTATACCTGCCCACATCTCCCAAAAAGTCCCTGAAACCCTCTACAAAGTCCCTTGTAACGTCTTTAAGCGTGGTTTGCTCTGTGCAATAGCTTTCTAAGTACTTTAAGCAGCTAAGCCAATTCCCTAAGCTGCCTTTGCTTCCTTTCCTCTCGCTGCATGTCTTTCTAAAATACTCCAGAAACAAAGTATTTTGTTTAAATCGTGAAGCAACTCCAAATTCACCATTTAAGATTTCAATCTGTCTTTTTGCTCTGATTTCTTGTGCTAGTAGTAGAGTTTGTTTGTTTGCTACCCTGTCAGATGGTGTTTTTGGGTTTACTAAGTAGAGTTTTAGATACTCCTTTACTCGCTTCCCATCTCGGTATATATCGAGGTATAAAGATTTACTGCCGTTTGTGAGTGGCTTCTCTCTGAGCTTTACTATCTCTTTTTGAGATTTATTCTTTGTTGCTTTCATGTCATTCTATTTAATTCCCTGCCTCCATGATTGAAAGGGGGACAGTCTGGGGACAAAAATAGAATATAAAAAGGACAATAAAAAGCAAACAAACGGGATAATTTAGCGTTTTAACATGTCTGTAAAGTCCTTGTAAACTAGTTGTTTTTTTATAGTTGCTTGTCCCTTTTTTTGCCTTTGCTTTCAGGTACAAAAACAGGGTGGATATTTGATTGGTAAATATACAAGCTGCATCATTGCTTTCCAAATATATTATTATTTCTCTTATCTTAATAAGGTTTTTGTTTATACATCTTGGCTATAAACGACGTATATTGATAACATAAAGGAGTAAGATGAACTGATACTGGAGTTTTGATTCGTTTAAAACAAATAACTTTGTGCAAATAGGTAAATCAAATTAAGTTTGAAAATATAGAAATTAAATATACCATGCGAAAACGAATCTTTCAAGTTTTATGCTGCGGACTTATCTTGTGCAGTATGACAATGGAGGCACAACAAGTGTCGATTATACCAATGCCACTCAAAGCTGTAGAAACTATGGGGGTAAATCCGTTGCGAGAGAAGCAAATTACATATACAAACGATGTGTTGAAAAATGAAGCAGAGCAACTCAATCAGAGCTTGGGCGGAGGTTATAAAGTAGTCAAGGCAAAGAATGCAAACAAAGGGATTCTTCTAACAATCAATAACTCTGCAACAGATGCCGAAGGGTATAAGTTGAGTATTGGCAAAAAACTGATTTCTATAGTCGGAACAGATGAGGCCGGTGTATTTTATGGAACGCAGTCGTTATTGCAGCAAATTAATAATACTCCAAAAGGTTCGTTGATTTGTATGGAAATAGAAGACTCTCCTCGCTATGGATGGAGAGGATACATGCTAGACGAATCTCGTCATTTTTTTGGGAAAGAAAAAGTAAAGCAATTGCTTGACATGATGAGCTACTATAAGTTGAATAAGTTTCATTGGCATCTAACAGACGAACCAGCATGGCGGATTGAGATTCAGAAATATCCAAAGCTGACAGAGGTTGGGGCAGAGGGTAGTTGGAGTGATCCAGACCTACCTGCGCAATCCTACTCTCAGAATGATATTCGAGAGATCGTTTCTTATGCTGCAGATCGACATATTGAGGTCATCCCAGAAATAGATATGCCAGGGCATGCAACTGCAGCTAATCGTGCTTATCCACAGTTTTCTGGAGGGGGAACAACGGATCATCCCGACTTTACATTTAATCCAGGTAAAGAGGAAGTGTATGCTTATCTAACAGATATTTTACGTGAAGTGGCAGAACTGTTTCCTTCCAAGTATATGCACATAGGTGGCGATGAAGTTTCTTTTGGGATCAAGGCTTGGGAGAGTGATCCGGATGTGCAGGCATTGCTAAAACGAGAAGGATTAAAACACGTAAAAGATGCGGAGCGCTACTTTATAAATAGGATGACAGACTCGGTTCAAGTGCTAGGTAAGGAATTGCTTGGATGGGATGAGTTGCTCGAGATTGATGCAGATCCTACTTCTACGACTATAATGTGGTGGCGTCACGATCGTGTAAATCAATTGAAGAAATCGTTGAATAATAAGTACGAGACAATTTTATGTCCGCGCAGACCTCTATATTTCGATTTTATCCAAAATAAGGATGATAAGTGGGGGCGTGTATGGAATGGCTTTTGTCCGCTCGAAGATGTATATACATTTCCCGACAAAGGGATGGACGATTGGGGTTTAACCGATACAGACCTTTCTTTTATAAAGGGAGTCCAAGCTAATGTGTGGACAGAACGTATTCATAACACCGATCGTCTTGATTATATGACTTATCCTCGTATATGTGCATTGGCTGAGTCGGCATGGAGTGTACCCGAACGCAAAGATTATGCTTGTTTTGAACAGAGACTCAATCAAGCGTATCTTCTGTTCGCAAAAGAAGGTATTTATTATCATGATCATCGAGATCCTTCGAAGACTCCAGAACCAAAGGGTTGTGAGAAAAAAGATAAAAAAATAAATCTTGATTTCAGAGATTAAGACGTTTAATTGTAGTTAGCCTGTTAGTCCCTTGATGTTGTGTTTTACGCAACTCAAGGGATTTGTCGTAAAGCGGCAGGCGTTACGCCAAACCGCTCCTTGATACATTTTGCAAAGTAGGCTCGACTTTCAAAGCCGGTTTCATCCATGATTTGTACAATTGGTTTGTCAGTTTCGGTAAGAAGCCTCTTGGCTTGATCAAGACGAATATTGCGAATATATTGTTTTGGGCTTTCACTAAGGAATCCGGCGCATTGGTTGTATAAAACCGTACGGCTTACGCCCATTTCGATCGCTAGCTCTTTAATTTGAAACTCGGAAGATGATAGATTAGCCATAATAATTTCATCTAGCTTTTCTTTGAATAGCGTTGATATGTCTTCTTTGGATGGTTCATTTGAGCTTGATACGTCGTTTAGTGTCGTGGATGCAACAGGCAACTCTTCTTGTTTATTGATAGTGTGACCAAAACGTTGAAGTTTGTGCAGTCTTCTCTTATAGATCAAAAATGTTCCTGCGACTATAATAACTAAGATTCCCATCCCTAATGCAATAATTAAATTGGGTTGCTTAGAATTGTCTGAAAATACCATATCTGACAATTCATTTTCTGGTATTGTTGCTATAGTTGCAATCTCTTTTTCACTTAAAGATCTATTCCAAATAAATATGTTGTCTATGTCAGCTATTAAAGTATTGTTCCATACGTTTTTGCCTACCAGTATATCTTTAAAAGCTTGAATTGTTCTAGGTTCTCTTAAGAAGTCGCATTTTTTGCCGTTGATATAATAGGAGACACCTTCCTTCTCGATATAGGTGATAGCCAAGTGTACCCACTTATTTTTAGGAAAATCTGCATTTGGTGTATAAAAGTCGCGTACTTGTGGTATGGTTGCATACATACCGTTGTTGGATGTGCGCAGTGCAATGTATTCGCCTATTGAAACAAGAGCACCATAATCTCGATAAAAGGCATCTTGTTTAATTTTACATGCTATGGTTAGAGACTTATATATTTCGTCCGTAGCGATGTGAAACGAGCATGTAGTATCGAAACGTGCATAACTACAATGATCTTCATCAACGAAAAAGTTCGGAGTTTCCGCATAATGTATTTGTTTTTGATTTACATGCCAGTAACTGTCTTTGTTGTCGAATGTGTGAAAGAAAATGAGATTTGCAGTAAGCGATAGTCTACTAATTATCTGCTCGTACTCAGCCGAGAAGTTATGCTCTTTAAGTTTTGTCGCAGATTTATTTTCTCCAATAAAGTTATATGCATATCCTTTGGATGTGTCATTCCATCCTTGCCATCCAATAACAATCGGTTGAACAGATTGATTGGTTCGACTGCTATCTACCCAGCTCAGATTTGCGACACTCTTACCATTTAGATAAATTTCAACTTCAGGGCGGTTGATCTTAATCGCATAATGATTCCACTCGAAAGGGCTTATAGATAACGAATCAATATATGTATCGTATATTTCCGGTTGATTAAAGTGTAATCCTCCATTTGATGTTGTGTTGAGAAGAAATAGATCTTTTGCTCCGAAAATAGTATGAGTCTTTGACGCAATATCTTCAAGATAAAACCATCCACTCATTAGAATCGGATGTGTAATATCTATAGAGTCTTTTTGAATAGTATTGACTTGTTCGATTGATATGATTTGCGATTGCAACGAATCGGCAAACAATGGAAGCTGACCGGTATGTGCATAATCTGATCTTTGTGTTGCGCTATTACAGCTTGTCGTAATGCCGATATACAAAAGGGCGGTAATGATGATATGTAGAATACTGCTTTTCATGAATGATGGTCGTGTTAGCTAAGTAAAGGGTTCTTAGTGTGTCTTTGTGTTTGTAAATATAATCGAAATGGAGCGATTTTTTACTATATTCGCATATATAAGAACTTTTACTTACACTAACCATTTTATTTAACTATTTCTTATGGATCAAAAAACAACTGGAACCGGAATCAAATCCTTTTCAAAGAATTTCTGGACGGTAATTCTGATGGAGTTTTTCGAGCGTGGATCTTACTATGGAGTGATGTCTGTGCTTTCTGTTTATCTAGTATTGGGTATCGACGAGGGTGGACTTGGCTTTACTCGTGAAAGCGTCGGCGTAATCAAAAGTACGATTACTCCGCTTTTGTATTTATTGCCTATTATATCCGGAGCTATTGCAGATCGATATGGCTATCGTAAGATGCTTATGTTTGCATTTATAGTGATGTCTGCCGGATATTTTCTCACCAGTATGAGCACAACTTATACAACTGTTTTTGCAAGTTTGATGCTAATGGTACTAGGAGCTGGTGTGTTCAAACCAATTATTTCAGGTACAATCGCACGTGAAACCAATGAAAAGAATTCAACGCTAGGCTTTGGTGTTTTCTATTGGTCAATCAACTTGGGGGCTTTTATTTTCCCACTTATCTTTGTTCCTTACTTGAAGAGTTTGTCTTGGAGCTATATTTTCATAATGGCAGCTATTGCTACAGGTTCTCTTGTCTTACTAAATCTTTTTGTATATAAAGAGCCACAACGACCAAAGAGTACAAAGTCTCTTGGTGTTGTGTTTAAAGAGGCTTTATTGGTATTGAAAGATTTCCGCTTTATGTTGATGATTGTTATCTATAGCGGTTTTTGGATTCTTTATTTCCAAATGTTTGATACAGTATTGTGGTATTTGAAGGATTACGTAAATGTAGAACCGGTAAATAATCTTGTAAATAACTTCTTGTCTCATTTTGTGGCTAATCCTCAGTGGCAGTTTGATGCGGAACACGTTACAGTTATCAATGCATTTGCGATTATTGCATTGCAATTGTTTATTTCTAATATTGTGAAGAATACGAAGGCACTTCCTACAATGATTGTCGGGTTATTGATCGCAACTTCAGGGATGGCATGTCTTGCAATTTCAGAAAGCATCTGGGTTTTTATGGCAGGTATCTTTATCTTCTCAATTGGAGAAATGATCGCGCATCCGAAATTCATATCGTATGTAGGTTTGATTGCACCGGCTGATAAAAAAGCACTTTACTTAGGTTACTCATTCCTTTATGGAGTAATTGGCAGTGGAGTAGGAGGTATTCTAGGTTCTCAACTTTATGTGCACTATGTAGATAAGTTGAATGAACCAAAGGTGTTATGGATCATCTTCTCAATGATTGGTGTTTCTACGATTATAGGATTGGCTCTTTACAACAAATTCTTATCGCCTAAGAAGTAATCTAATTGATATATTAAAATAGTAAAGCCTGTATATTACATGTAGAATGTGCATATACAGGCTTTGTTTATCTTATTTACCGAAAGCAAAGGAATGAGCTCTTTCCGGATTATTTATTTTTCTGATGTGGAAAGCTCTTTTCGTTGAGGTAAATACTCGAGCATTCCTTTAGAGATGTCTGTTTTCATATCTCCATTTTCATCCGTGTAAATGATGTAATATTGTATTTCTGGAACAATGCCAGCTACAATGCGAGCTTGCTCAAGTCCCATTGCCATGAATGCGGTAGCATATGCATCTGCCATCATACAAGTAGGAGCAATGATTGTTGCACTAAGGATGTTTTGTTCTGATGGATATCCTGTGCGTGGATCAATGGTGTGGGCATACTTCTTTCCATTCTTGATGTAGAAATTGCGATAGTTGCCAGATGTGGCGAGTCCACCATTGCAGATTTGAACGACCTCTTGTATCTCTCCAACACTTTCTGATCGATCATCCTCAGGTTTGTTAATGCCGATTTTCCAGCATTCTCCTTTTGGATTTTTACCATTCACGGTAACCTCTCCTCCAATCTCAACCATGTAGTTTGATACACCATTGCGGGCAAGAAGATTAGCGATGACATCACTAGCATATCCTTTTGCAATGGCAGAGGTGTTGAGTATGATTCCGGGATTATCTTTTGTTATCTGTCCATCTTTAAGCTCAATCTTTTGATAGCCCACGTATTGTTTTAGGCTGTCGATGAGTTGAGGCGTGACTGAATCCATCTTGCTGAATCCAAAGCCCCAAGCATTGACTAGGGGAGCGCATGTTATATCGAAAACGCCATTGGTATTGCGGGATACTTCTTGAGCTTTGAGGAAAACATCAGTAAACCATTCGTCTAATACCACAGGTTCATTTTTGTTTACTTTTGAGATGATAGAGATTGGATTGAATGGATTAAGAGAATTGTTGAATTTCTCAAATTCGGTTGCAATCGAATCCGTTAAAGGTTTCTCGGCCTCGTACTTGATGTGATAAAAGGTGTGAAATACAGTGCCAGACTCTTCGAAGTACTCTTTTTGTTGAGCTTTTTTACCATTGCAAGATGTAACAATCAGTAAAACAGCAAGGAGCATGTAGAGCGACAGCTGTTTGTAAAGTTTCATATGCGATTTTGTTTTAGCACACAGTGCAAAAAACGCACTGTGAAAAGTTTATGCAAAGATAGTGTGTTCGAGTAATATTTTTAATCCGATGAGAATTAATATTATACCGCCAATTAACTCGATGCGCATATTGAATTTGTTTCCAAATTTATGTCCAATGTATACTCCACTTGCAGAGAAGATAAAAGTGATAACCCCAATCATTGTTACTGGGAATACAATCGGATTTTTCAACAAGCCAAGGGAGATGCCTACTGCCATGGCGTCAATACTGGTTGCTATGGCAAGGCCAATAAGACGTTTGGTTGCTAAAACAGAGCGCTTGGATAAGACCTCTTGCACTTCATCACTATCATCTTTTTTAAATCCTTCATAGATCATTTTACCACCAAGATACGAGAGGAGAACAAAGGCAATCCAATGATCATAAAAGGTGATAAAGCGTTCGAAGCCATGACCTGCTAAAAAGCCAATCAAGGTGAGCATTGCTTGAAGAGCTCCCATGATAAGAGCAATCTTAAAGATATTTTTTATAGTACAGTTTCTTATTTGGGTGCCCGATGCTACGGATGCAACAAAGCTATCCATCGAAAGACCTATAGCCAAAAGGATTATTTCTAAATACCACATATCGAATTAAAAAGTTTCCATTCTGATAATATCAGATAATGGTTTGCGTTTTTTTGTTGGAGTTTCTAATCCATCACTTTCGGGATACCCGATTGGAAGAATTGCAATAGGTTCAAGATGAGCCGGGATGTTGAATAACTCACGGCATAGCTGTGGGTCAAAGTTGCAAACCCAGCACGTTCCCAATCCTTGATCTGTAGCAGCCAAGCACATATGCTCTATAGCTATGGAAGCATCAATGTCGCAATGATCTTTGCCGTCGAAAGATCGCTTCCATGAAGTATTGTGATCTCCGCAAACTAAGATATATGTTGGTGCTGAGTTGAACCATTCTCTGGCATAACATTTACGGATGTTTGCTTTGCTTTCGTCTTTGGTTATAACCACGAAAACCCACGGCTGAAAATTTACAGCAGACGGAGCCAAGCGAGCTGCTTCGATTACATATTCGAGCTTTTCGGTTTCGATAGGCTGCGATTTGTATTTGCGCACCGAGTATCTCTGTTGAACTAAGTCTATAAACTTCATAAGTCTTCCTCTATTTTATATTGATTTCGTGTTGGTGAGTTTCTGCTAATGAGTTCTCCAACAAAGCCGGCAAGAAACAATTGTGTCCCAATTATCATAAACGTTAATGATAAGAAGAAATAAGGAGTATCTGTTACCAATCGAAAAGGGTTGTCGCCCATCAATGAATAGAATTTGTATCCAAGCACAATTATTAAAGCGATGACGCCAAGTATAAACATCAAGCTGCCCAAAAGTCCAAAGAAGTGCATTGGCTTTTTCCCGAACTTAGAAAGAAACCATAGGGTTATTAAGTCTAAGTATCCGTTTACAAACCTGTCGATACCAAACTTTGTTGTTCCGTATTTGCGAGCTTGGTGAAGTACCGGCTTTTCCCCGATGTTATTAAAACCTGCAATCTTTGCTAAATAAGGGATGTAGCGATGCATGTCGTTATATACTTCGATATTCTTTACTACATCTTTTTTGTATGCTTTTAGTCCGCAGTTGAAATCATGTAGTTGAATGCCCGAAACCTTACGCGCGGTAGCGTTGAAAAGTTTGGTCGGAATTGTTTTAGAAAGCGGATCATAACGTTTCTTTTTCCATCCTGATACCAAATCATAGCCATCCTGCATTATCATTCGATATAATTCTGGGATTTCGTCCGGACTGTCTTGTAGGTCGGCATCCATTGTAATGATCACATCTCCCTGAGCACGCTCAAATCCACAGTGTAGACCGGGTGATTTACCATAATTACGTCTGAATTTTACAGCCTTTATATGTAATGATTTTTGTTGTAATTCTTTAATTACTTTCCACGAGTTGTCGGTACTTCCGTCGTTTATATAAATGATTTCATACGAAAAATGGTTCTCTTCCATCACTCGTTCGATCCAAGCGTTTAGTTCTGGAAGAGATTCTTCTTCGTTGTACAACGGAATTACAATAGATATATCCATGTATTTAATTAGTTTTCATTATAGTTGTGGGCTTCCTTTGGTTCTCTTTTTACAAAGAAGGCTACAGGTATAGATAAAAGTATACCATAAAACACATTTGAAAAAATGCCTTGAACAGCCATTGTGATAGGCGAATAGAAATGATGGTTTTCTACTGCTTTTAGAAACTCCGGATTATCGGTTGCTTCTGTCATGATTTTAGTGGCTGTGTTTAGGCTGTTTGCGATAAAGTCTTCCGGTGCTACATATTTATAGAATACGAAGTGAAGAAGCGATATCATAATGGCAGCGCATAAGTAGAGCATGATGCCAAAACGCCAAGCATGAAAGAATGAGATTTCTCCATGTCGGTGTTTGTCACGATAGTTTTTTGTGAGAAGAAAAGCTAGTACGGGTACTAGTAGTGTTAAACCCCAGTAAAGAATAATTGCGCTGTTATATGTAAAAGACAGCATCATCAGTGGATATTTAGCAATCCAGTATGCGCCGAAAATTGCACCGTAATGCATCGCATACTTTGTAAGTGAATGTGTATTTGTTTCCATGATGTTTGTGTTTTTAATATTGTAACAAACAAAAGTAAATTAATTTGCAGAATAAAGGTGAAAAAAGGGCAAAAAAAAAGAAGGAATCTTGATTGGATCAAGTTCCTTCTTTTTGAGCCTCTTGTCGGATTCGAACCAACGACCCCGAGATTACAAATCACGTGCTCTGGCCAACTGAGCTAAAGAGGCAGGTGGGTAAGCTAACCACATCGCGCCGCTACGACTAACTACCCTTGCTGCGGTCAAGCCCTGGGGGATTTGTTAGGAGCATGCCGTGTAGCACTTACCCGAATGCAAAAGTAGAAACTATTTCCGAAACAGCAAGCGTTTCTAGTACTTTTTTTTCAATAAATTTGTAAATTACTGATTTTCAGTAGATGTCTTATGTGATTATTTTGCGTTTATTTTTGAAGGCTTTATTGCAGAGGTGGCAAATATTAAATAAGTAGATCAAATTTGCATTAAGAAGCTTAATGAAGCAGGGTTGATTTGTTTGTGAATATAGTAAGTGAAGTGGTGATTATGCTTGAAGAAGATATACAATAAGCTTGTAGAGTGATGGAGGGATTGTTTGATTTTTCTCTATCTGATATAGAACTTGGATAGAAATCAAAAGTGTTGGTTGGAGCAACCTTGCAAGGTTTTTGTGTAAACCATGCAAGGTTTAGCCAAGAAGCATGCATGCTTTGGGAAAGAACTATATATGCTTTTTATTTATTGTTTCCGCGAAGAATGATTTCTGATCACATAAAAATAAATCCAAACAAGGTTCAACGCAATGAGAGTTTAATATTCGACGGTGTTTGAGTAGAGGTGTCGGAAAAATGGAGCTAGCGGGCGATAAGTGTTGAGCTTAATGATCTATATAAATATATTTGTAGCTTTTTTATTATATCCTGATGCGATAGATGTGGATTGAAGTTTTGCTATCAATCTAATTTTATTTACAATATGTATAGTGATTGCTTTGATTGTGAAACTTGATGGTTTTCTAATCTATATAATTGTTACTTTTTTATTATCTTTGCGACTCATGTTTCATATATAAAATATAAACAAAAATGGGTGGTTTTTTCGGAACTATTTCAAACACAAAATGCGTAAATGATTTGTTTTACGGAACAGATTATAACTCTCACTTAGGTACTCGTCGCGGCGGTCTTGTAACCTTGCACGATGGGGCATTTAATCGCTCAATTCACAACCTGGAGAACTCATACTTCAGATCTAAGTTCGAAGACGAACTAGACAAGTTTGAAGGAAATTCAGGGATAGGGGTGATTAGTGATACCGACCCGCAACCAATCTGTATCAACTCACACCTTGGCAAGTTTGCGATTGTGACTGTCGCAAAAGTAAACAATGCGAAAGAGTTGGAGCAGGAATTAATAAATGAGGGTAAACACTTTTCAGAATTAAGTTCCGAGCATAGTACTGAACTTATCGCACTGCTTATCACGCAGGGGAAAACATTTGTAGAAGGCATCGAAAATGTCTATAATAAAATTAAGGGGTCTTGTTCCATGTTGCTGCTTACCGAAAACGGAATTATTGCGGCGAGAGATAAAATGGGCAGGACCCCTATTATTTTGGGCAAAAAAGAAGGTGCATGGGCTGCGTCAAGTGAACCTGCTAGTTTTCCGAATTTAGGATATGAGCCTGAGTATAATGTAGGTCCTGGAGAGATTGTACATCTTACTTCTGAGACAATGACTCAATTGCGTGAGCCGAATAAGAAAATGCAAGTGTGCTCTTTCCTTTGGGTTTATTATGGATTCCCTGTTTCAGATTATGAAGGGGTTAACGTAGATGCTGCTCGTTATGCTAGTGGTATGGCAATGGCTAAAGAAGATGATGTGGTTGCAGACTTCGTGTCAGGTATTCCTGATTCTGGTATTGGTATGGCGCTTGGTTATGCCGAAGGAAAACAAATCCCATATCGTCGTGCTATCGTGAAGTATACACCAACATGGCCTCGAAGCTTTACACCAAGTAATCAGTCGGTACGTGAGTTTATTGCGAAAATGAAATTAATTCCAAATAAGCAGTTGCTTAATGGAAAAAGAGTTGTATTTTGCGATGACTCAATTGTACGCGGAACACAGCTTCGCGACAATGTAAATATCTTATATAGCTATGGAGCAAAAGAGGTACACATGCGTACAGGATGTCCTCCTATATTATATGCATGTCCGTTTATCGGCTTCTCTGCTTCTAAATCAGAACTAGAATTGATCTCTCGCCGTATTGTCAAAGAGATTGAAGGTGATGATAAAAAGGATTTGGAGAAATATGCAACAACCAATTCGCCGCAATATTGCCAAATGGTTGAGTGTATTCGAAAAAAACTTAATATTACAACCCTTAAATTCAATACTGTCGAGAATCTTGTTCAAGCTATAGGACTTCCGAAAGAACAGATTTGTACACACTGTTACGACGGAACAGGAGAATTCTAATTATAAAAAGATATAGTTATGAACGTAGTTGATCGTTTCCTAAAGTATGTTTCTTTCGACACAGAGGCGAAAGAAGGAACCGGAACTACACCAAGTACACCCGGCCAACTTGTGTTGGCCGCGGAATTGGTGAAAGAGTTAGAGGCTATCGGTCTCGAAGATATTTCTCTTGATGAGAATGGCTATGTAATGGCCACGCTTCCGGCTAATAATAATGATGACGCAACACCAACCATTGGTTTTATCGCTCACATGGATACAAGTCCCGATATGTCGGGTAAAGATGTAAAACCTCGTATTGTAAAATATGAAGGTGGAGATATTGTCTTGAATGAAGAGCATAAAGTGATCTTGTCTCCAAACCAATTTCCAGAATTGGAAGACTACATGGGGCAAGAGTTGATTGTAACAGACGGCACAACTTTGCTAGGAGCTGATGATAAAGCAGGTATTGCTGCTATCGTTGGTGCAGTCGCTTATTTGAAAGAACATCCAGAAATCAAACATGGAAAAATAAGAATCGGTTTCACTCCTGATGAAGAGATTGGTCAGGGGGCTGATCATTTTGATGTTGCTAAATTTGGATGTGACTGGGCATACACGATAGATGGAGGTCAAATAGGGGAGTTGGAGTATGAAAACTTCAATGCGGCTATTGCAAAGATTACATTCAAAGGTCGTAATGTGCACCCTGGATACGCTAAGAATAAAATGATCAATGCTTGTCATCTTGCTACAGAGTTTGACGCGTGGATGCCTGCTGAAGAAAAACCGGA
>DLYT01000151.1:0-2466 GCA_003447595.1 Porphyromonadaceae bacterium | reverse complement strand
AACGAGAAGTTTGAGGGTTGTGCTTCAGCTGAAATTCGTGATCAGTACTTTAATATGCGTGAGATTGTGGAGCCTCGTAAAGAGATTATCAACTTTGCGCACGACGCAATGCTTCAAGTGGGTGTTGCTCCTTTGATCAAGCCAATTAGAGGAGGAACAGACGGTTCTCGTTTGTCATTTATGGGATTACCTTGTCCAAATATCTTTGCTGGTGGGCATAACTTCCACGGGCGATATGAGTTCCTTCCAATTCCATCTTTGAAAAAGGCTATGGAAACGGTAGTGAAGATTGCTGAGCTTGTTAACAAAAAAGACTAATCATACTAATATTTATATCACGATTTAATATTATGAAGACTACACCATTTACTGAAATGCATGAAGCTTTAGGTGCTAAAATGCATGAATTTGCAGGCTATAATATGCCGATTGAATATACTGGGATTATTGACGAGCATATGGCTGTTTGTAATTCTGTTGGTGTGTTTGATGTGTCGCATATGGGCGAGTTTTGGGTGAAAGGGCCTCATGCATTACCTTTTTTACAAAAGATCACTTCAAACGATGTGTCAACTTTGTCTCTTGGAAAAGCTCAATATACTTGCTTTCCTAATGATAATGGAGGGATAGTTGATGACCTGCTAGTGTATCATTTTGAGCCGGAAAAATACATGCTTGTTGTAAATGCAGCAAACATTGAGAAGGATTGGAATTGGTGTATTAGTAAAAATACAGAAGGTGCTATTTTGGAGAATGCTTCTGATCAGATAGGTCAATTAGCAATACAAGGTCCGAAAGCACAAGAAGTGTTGCAAAAACTAACTTCTGTTGATTTATCAACAATCTCATATTATTCTTTTGTTGTGGGTCCAATGGCAGGTATTCCAGAGGTTATAATTTCTAATACAGGTTATACCGGAGCCGGAGGTTTCGAATTGTATTTTTATAGTCACGATGGGAAGGCTATTTGGGATGCTGTATTTGAAGCCGGAGCAGAGTTTGGTATCAAACCGATAGGATTAGGTGCGCGAGATACACTTCGTCTTGAAATGGGCTATTGCTTGTATGGTAATGATATTGATGATACAACATCTCCGATTGAAGCCGGACTTGGATGGATTACTAAGTTTAAGGAAGGAAAAGATTTTGCATCGAGGTCTATCTTTGAAGGTCAGAAGAAAAATGGTGTAGAGAAAAAGTTAGTAGGCTTTGAAATCATTGAAAAGGGTATACCTCGTCATGGGTATGATATTGTCAATGAAGCCGAACAGGTAATTGGTCGTGTAACATCCGGAACGATTTCTCCTACAACTAAAAAAGGAATTGGTTTGGCGTATGTTGAAAGTAAATATGCCAATCAAGGGGAGCAATTCTTTGTGAAAATTCGAAATAAGAATATCAAAGCAGAAGTTGTAAAACCTCCTTTTAGGAAATAACGGGAAGTATAAATAATAGAGCAGAAGCCTCAAGAGACGTAATAAATAGACGTTTCTTGAGGCTTTTTTGTGAAAATCGGGAAAAACAAACAGAATAAAGTTATAATATTGAAATGTAAGCAACTTCAACCACATCTTTTCTTGTTATGAAAGAAATACCTAAGAAACAAATACAATTATGATACATAAACTGATTCTTTTGCGTCACGGAGAAAGTGTTTGGAACAAGGAGAATAAATTTACGGGATGGACTGATGTCGATTTGTCAGAAAATGGTATAACCGAGGCTAAGCAAGCCGGATATTTTCTTCGTCAGGCTGGGCTTAAATTTGATGTGTCTTTTACTTCTGTGTTAAAGCGCTCGATAAAAACGCAATATTATCTAGCCGATAAAATGAATTTGTTGTCTGAGCCAGTAATAAAGTCTTGGCGACTGAATGAGCGTCATTATGGGGCTCTACAAGGTTTAAATAAAGCAGAGACAGCTCAAAAGTATGGCGACGAGCAAGTGAAAATATGGAGAAGAAGTTTTGATGTTGTGCCTCCATTACTTGAAGCGAATGATCCTCGCTCTCCACTACATGATCCTTTGTATGCATTAGTTGCTCCGGAAGCTTTGCCTTTGGGCGAATCGCTTGAGTTAACGATACGTCGGGTGCTTCCTTTATGGGAAGATGAGATTGCGGCTTCTCTTTTGCAAGGTAATATCGTATTAGTTGTTGCACACGGCAACAGCTTACGTGCTTTGATTAAGCATTTAGATAATATAAGTGATGCAGATATTGTTAATTTAGAAATACCAACAGGTAAGCCATTAGTTTATGAGTTGGATGAAGATCTACATTCAATTAAACATTATTATCTTGAATAAAAATGCTTATTGCTAATTGGGTGATTATAAGCAATGAATGTATTTATTGACAAAAAAGTGCCTAAAATGTTTGCTTATTGATGAAATTGCGTTACCTTTGCATTGCAATCGAGAGAAAACGAGAGCAGAACGAATGAGTTCTTTTGGAGAGGTGGCAGA
>DLYT01000163.1:13029-13713 GCA_003447595.1 Porphyromonadaceae bacterium | reverse complement strand
AACATGTTGTTAGTGTTTTATGCTAAGTTAAAATTATTCTTTAGCAACAAAGATAAAAAATCTTTCTATAAAAGCAAAAAGCTATCATTTAAAAGGAGATAACAGACGATTGTCACCTTTAAGGTGCAAAGCCGCTTCCCTTTGTTGTTTCTGTTGGTTTTTTGTCTTTTCTTCTGCACGCTTGTTATGCTGTACAACATAAACACTCTAATAAAAGATTTAGTTAAAAGAGTATTTATATCTGGAGTGAGTGTTGAATTGTTCGGCTTTAAATGGAGGTTGTTTTGTGGTATAGTGTATTTCAGGAAAGATTGCCGTAAGGTTTACGAACAAACATAGTGAAGAGTGAATCGTCAGAAGGTGACCTGACGATTCACTCTTCACTATAATCAAATCGTCAGGTCGGCACCTGACGATTTGATCATTGCAGAGAATATTTACAGACTAAACGAATGTTGTGATTGAAATATACAGAGAGTGCGGATAAAACAAAACGGCGATGCTTCCCGTTGAAGGGGGCATCGCCGTTTCGGTTTTATTGTGTCTGCGTTGCGTTTACTTGTATGTTTCGCGCAGGTGTTTTACTTTCACTTCGGTTTTGTTGTCTTTTTTCAATTCCGGAGAAGTGATCACGATTGTTTTTGTTTCGCCCGGAAGCAAATCAAAGAAGTTGTCGGTAAAGCG
>DLYT01000163.1:933-12746 GCA_003447595.1 Porphyromonadaceae bacterium | reverse complement strand
GATTGTTGTTTCAGGCAAGTTCAGATCTTTCGGTTTCTCGAAGTAGAAGATCTGCTCGTTAAGTTCTTTGCCCTTGCTGTCTTTCAAGGTAAGAAGCATAAGCGTATTGTTGCGCTGATCGGGCGTTACGATCGAGGCCGAGTCTTGCGACCAAACCAATGTCGATGTGTTTGCCGGCATGTTTACCTTCTTCGAATCTTTCTTCAATACTTTACCGTTGAAGTCGATTAGTTTCGTTTCGAGTGTCAGGTTGTTACGATCTTCCAACTCGTCGGAAATCAGGTAGTAGTTTAGTTTGCCGTTTTCTTCAAACGCGTTGATAAATACCGGAGCAAACGCGCGTTGTGCCTGGTAATGCAAAGCTTTCCAGTTTCCGAAGTAGTCGATGCTCGACCATGATACCACCGGCCAACTGTCGTTCAACTGCCAGTAAAGCGTTCCCATTGTATAAGGGCGGTTGCGGCGGTGAGCCTCGAAACCATGGCGCATACCTTGTCCTTGCAATACAAGTCCTACGTACACGAAATCTTCAAAGTCTTCCGGTACATGGTAGTACATATCCATGTAGGTGCGGATGATCGAGTTACCGGTGCTACTCTTTTGGTGCGCTTTCATTACTTCCGATTCCAACGCATAGTCTTCCGGCTCTGCGAAGGTAGAGATCACTTTCATTTCAGGGAATGCTTCGAAACCGAACTCACTCATGAAACGAGGAAGGTTTGTATCCAATACCTCGAAAGGTTGTTGGCCATACCATACTCCCCAATAGTGACTGTCTCCCCAGCCCCAACCTTCGGGACGACCCCAGTTTGCCGAGTCGGGCGAACTGTGTACGTAAAAGCGGTTTGGATCCAGCTCTTCTACGCGTTCAGGCAATAGCTCGCGGAATAGTTTGTCGTATCCGTTGAACATACCTTTGTGTTGCGCTTCGGTAAGACGGTTTTCCCATCCCCAATAGCGAATACCTTCGAGAATCTCATTGTTTCCGCACCACATCGCAATACTTGGGTGGTTGCGCAAACGCTTGATGTTATAGTCGGCCTCTTGTTCTACATTCTTCAAGAATGCAGGGTCTGAAGGGTAAGCCGTACAAGCAAACATAAAGTCTTGCCATACAAGAATACCGTTTTCGTCGGCCAATTGATAGAAATAGTCGTCTTCATAGATACCACCACCCCATACACGAATCATGTTCATGTTGGCTTCTTTTACGTCGCGGAACAAACGGTCGTATGTTTCCTTGGTAACGTTCGTCAGGATGATATCGTTCGGAATGTAGTTTGATCCCTTTGCAAATAGCGGTTTGCCGTTTACTTCGAAGTAGTACGATTTGCCGTGCTCGTCGCGTTCGTTCACAACCTTAACCGTACGCAAGCCAATGCGGTGACTGGTCGACGCAATGATTTGATCTTTTGCGATCACTTCCGCTTTGAAGTCATACAAAGTCGGGTTGCCCCAGCCCACAGGCATCCACAACTCCGGTTTTGAGATGTTCATGTCTGCTTCTACTTTGTTAAGACCCTGCTGTAAGGTTACGGCTTTCTTATCCAGTAAAACCTCTTTGCCATTCAATGAGCATGAGAACACAACCTCTGCCGGCGTGTTTTCTTTTTCGATCGAGTTTACTTCGAGCACATTCGTAACCGAAGCAAGGTCGCTGCTGATTTTATTTTGTTTTACCAAGTAGTCTTCAATCTCGGCTACGTTGAATAGTTTCAACTCTACCGGACGCCAGATACCTACACCCACCATACGGATACCCCAGTCCCAACCGTAATGATACGGAGCTTTGCGGGTAAAGATGCTGGTATGCTTGTCGTGGTGATCGTTGTCTGCCGGATAATCGAATCCATTGCTTTCCCACTGCGGAAGCGTTTTGTTGATAGGAGAGTAGAAGTAGATGTGCAAACGGTTTTCGCCTTCGCGCAATACATCTTTTACCGAAGCCTCGTATGCCACAAACATGTTTTCGGCTTTCACAATCAACGAACCGTTTAGGTACACGTCCGCATAGGTGTCGAGTCCTTTAAACTCAAGCATCGCGCCTTGGTATTTCAACTCTTCGGCCGTTACGGTAAAGGTTTTACGATATTCCCAGTCACGGTCTTCTACCCATTGAATCTTCTCTTCGTTGGTTCTGTAAAACGGATCGGGAAGTTCCTTTAAACGTAACAAGTCTTGATGTACGGTACCCGGTACGGTTGCATCTTGCCATTTGTCCTGACGTGCTTCGGTAAATTGCCATCCGCTGTCGAGGTTGATAAGTCGTGTCGTTGCTTCTTGTGCGAATGCCGAGGCACTTACCGCACACAAGCCCACTACGAGCGATTTAATCTTATTCATAAATTTCACAGTATATATTCTTTTAGCTTATGTTTCTGTTTAATACAAATTTACAGTATCGTGGCGAAAATGTTACAATTTCACGCTTTAATGAATTGTAATAGCTATTTACAAACTAAAAATCCCGAATTTATCGTGGCAGGACAAATCCGGGATTCATGTACGTATTAAATAATAAGCTTTTCTGTTTTCTTGAACTAATTCAACGAAACTATTGAATGATTTGCTTGATTGCGCCGGTTTCGGGATAGAAGTAAACCTTAACAGGAGCTTTTTTGTCTTCAAACATTTTCGGAGTCAACGATTCGTGTGTTCCGAACTGTGTAACCATTACTTCTTCTTTCAACAGTGTTTGCTTGCCCATCGCAATGGTAAGAAGTGCTTTGCCCGGAACGTTGTAAACGATTCCTTTTAGAGACTTCTCTTTCTTTTCAAGCTCTTTTGCATCGAGAGGAGGTTGCTTGTCGAGTTGATTCAAACTTAGGTAAACCGGCATTCCGCCAAGATCGTCGGCAGGAACAACGCCTAGTTTCGAAGAGAATCGGAATACAATCGATTTCGCGATATCTTCAACCGGATTCACAACAAACTCTTTGTGCATTACTTCTTTGGTAGTAACACCTGCAAACAAATTTACCAATGCTTGCTCTTGTTGTTCAAGTTCTTTGATTACAAGCTTCATCGCTTCGCCATCGGGTGGAAGGTTGTCGGCTTCACCGGTAAGAATATTCATGCGGCTTTCGCGGATGCGGTAGATTTGCTTTGCAGCAACCTCGGCCATCTTTGCAGTAGAGCCCGCCATCAATAGTTCTTCTGTATATACGGATGTATTTTCTACAGTTGTTTCGTTGTTGATGCTTTGTTTCTTTTTATTCGAATCAAGTTCTTCGGGAGTATACTCCGCGTTGATGGTACAAAGCAATCCGTCTTCGGTAAGATAGACAAACGGAGCATAGGTGCCGCTCTTTAATTCTACCGTATACGATCTGTTTGGATCAGGTACACCCTTGTTGATTACGTTTACTTTGCCTAGTTCGTAATATACTTCGCTTTCGGTGATTGCGTCTTTGATACCTAGCAATCGCTCGGCATATTTGTAGTACGGACCTGCCTGACGCGTTACTTTCGTTACAGCAGCGTCGACAATCAAAGATGTTTGTGGAAGGATGTAAGTAACTCCGTAGTTATTGCTTTTTACGGCACTGTTCTTAGTCACTTTCGTTTGAGCAAAAGCTTGAGTAGTAAGTAGTGCGCCTAGCAATAGAGCCAGATGTTTCATATAATTGCTGATTTTTCTCATTGCAAAACAAGTTTACGCAAATCTAATCATTTTTTTGATTTGCGTCTTCACCTCGTCCAACTTTTGCCGTAAGATTTCGCAAACCTCGTCGTAACTGTACCGTGTTGACGAGTTGGTGTTATATCGAACTCGTTTTTTTTCTACAATATAATGGGCGGCAGCACTACTACGACATGCTTTGTTTTCAGCTGGTTACGAAGTGTTCGGCTTGCAGACATCAAAATTCTTCATTGAAAACTTTTTGAGGCCTTTTTAGGGTTTTAAGGTTAAGTGCTTTTTGTATAGGTGCTTAGTTGAAAACAAACATGCCGTTTTTTGCCTTCAAAACTGTAATTAGCTCATTTGTGATCGCGAATTGTCCTTGCTGTATCCACGTTTTTAGTTCTTTATGTGGTTGGTAATCATTGATGTATCGGGTAAAGCCATCGAGATCGAAGTGTGCAGATGCTTTTCCGATGCCATGAAGTGCTGCGTCGTGTGCATTGCATGCCTGCTCAATGTGGGTAGGAACCATGAATACGGGCTTTTCCAGATAGGCAGCTTCGCATACCGATTCGAAGCCGGCGGTAGTAATGTAGCCTTTGCATCCGGCCATGTAGGAAAGAAACTTTTTATCGTGAAGCGGATGGTAATGAAGTTGGGGGTGTGGCGAGGCAGCTTCATGCTCCCAGAATATTTCGGTTTGCTGATTGGGTTCGCGTTTGTGCCATGCTTCAAGTTCATTTCTGAATCCGCTGTTGAGCAAATAGCCGTGCAGGTAATTTCCTTTTTGCGGCTTCAGTTTAAAAACTTCGTTGCGTAATAAAGGCGGAACTACCGAAAGCTTTGTATCGAAAGGCTGTTGCATGGGCCGTATCGAGAGGGCAAGCTTCTTTTCGGCACCAATGGCCGTGAGTCGGGTAAATAACTTAAGTAATCCGAGGGATACGGGGTTGCACTTGGGAAACTGATAGTCTGGATGCAGGAATATATATTGATGCGCGATGCAAACAAGCGGAGTCTCGGGGCGAAAGATCGCATAGGTAATACCGGTGAGTAGTTCGTAAAAGTTGATGACCACATCGGGCTTGGCTTCCTGAATCTCTTTACGGATAAATAAGATGCTGTTGATAAAGTGCGGTATCAACGATAAGTTTCCGACAACACTTTTGGTTATACTGGCCGAACGACCCTGTGGAGTAGGCAAGAAGTTCGGACTTTCGAAAGTCTTAATTGGGGCATTGATTCGTTGCCGGAAGAAGTGAGGCAATTCACGATGCTTGCTTTTTCCCACGAGCACGCCCACCAGTTCGAAGTTGTTGTCGCGCACAATCTGTGCCATCGAGATGGCTTGGGTGAGATGCCCCCGCCCTTCGCCTTGAACAATAAATAGTATTTTCATTTGTTGATAACCTCCCACTTATCTTCATATGTAAAAACCAATGCCGTTCTGTTTTCCACCCAATCGCCCGAATTTAGATAATGGATTTCATTGTAGTATTGATTGGCAGGATGGTGAATGTGTCCGCAGATCACACCGTTGGCCTTCTTAATTCGGGCAATGGTGACCAGCTTCTCTTCGAAGTCGGAAATATATGAAACGGCCGACTTAACTTTCGTTTTCACCTTTTGCGATACTGACAAATATGGTTTTCCTCGTTTGATTCTGTATTTGTTATAATACTTGTAGAGATGTAGTAGTAGCGTGAACCCCACATCGCCAAGTTGGGCAAGCCATTTGGTTTGTGTGGTAATGCTGTCGAATACATCGCCGTGCGTGACGTAATACCGTCCGATTGGCGTTTGCAGCATGTATTCGGAAACAATAGAGAAGTTGGCAAACTCAAAAGGCAATACGCGATCGAGAAAGTCGTCGTGGTTTCCTTTTACATAAATGATATGCGTATTGTCCTCTTCTATCTTTTTCAAAAGCACCCGGAAGAAGTGGGTGTGATCAGGCTTAAGGTTGCGTATCGACTTGCGCAGTTGCCATCCGTCAATGATGTCGCCATTAAGAATAAGTAAGTCGCACTTTACTTTTTCAAGAAGTGAGATTACGTCTTCGTAACGCGAATATTCAGAGCCTAGATGGATGTCCGACAAAACAAGAATGGGATAATGCTCCATGTGTTCTCCTCCTAAATCAGCAACCGGATAGTTGCTTGTGGTTCGACTTGGAAAGTACAACTGTTTTCGAGTTGATTCGATGTGGAATAAGTTCTTGCTCTTTTTCTTGCTCCTTTGCTAAGTGCAGCGCTTCCAATTCTTGTTTGCGCACTTCTATCTGACGCGCAAGATTGATGTAGTTAAATTTCTTCATACACGATTCGTTGTAAAGGTCTAATTCTAACTTTTAGATGTGGCTAATGTATGCATGTATTGTTGCGAGCATAATGCAATTGTGTTACGAGGTTGTGATATTTGAATATTTACAGTGATAGCGTCACCTTTGATGAAACTATTACTCGATGATAACGGCAATGGGGTTGTCGTCGTCCTTCACGTTGAAAGCGTTTTTATTCTTCCCGTCTTCCATGCAGGTATAGGTGTCGATCAGTCCTACGATTGCACCGTCGGAAGTAGCGGAATGAAGTTGTTCGATGTAAACATTCTTTTCAGGATCAATGGTTTCGTAAGTGTCAGTATTGTTTCTTACTGCTGCACGCACATGTAGTAAGCCCCTTTATAAATAAGCAGATGTGTCTTTTTCTGTGCTCCTTCATAAGATGAAATAAAGGCTTTTATGGATTGTAAGTCGCTCGTAATTTATATTAAGTCCTTTTTCTACATGAGGAGAGAAAGATGTTTGTTAGGATGTTTTACGCTGTTTTTGATGGTTTAGAGGCGCTAGATTGGTGATTTTGTGCGATTTTTAGTGTTTAGAAAACAGGGGTTTCGTTGGAGATCTGGCGTGGGGAAAGAATAGAAAAGGGGGAGTTGGGGCAAAAACCATGCATCGTTCGTGCAAAAAGCATGTTTACTTCTTGGAAAAAGCAAGTTTGGTTGTCGGGAGAACCTCGTTTGGTATTTTTGAAGACCTCGTTTGGTATTTTCGAGGAGTAAAAAAGTCTTCAATGAAAACGATTTTCAATCATAACGGTGAGTGAAAACAGTCTTCGTCGAAGAGTGAATTCACTCATCACTATTACTGAAAACACTATTCGTGAAGAATAAAAGGGTTATTGGGGAATCTTATGTCTGTTGTTTGTCCTAGAAGGAGTGATTCGGTAGCAGGGAGCGGAAGGATTTGTTGCAAGCAACTGTGAGCGAGTTGCCTTTTGCAAAAGGATATGCAACGCAAGAGGAATCCGATTTTATGGTAGTTGGTTTTGATCGACTAAGTGAGGCGTGAGGAGGAGAGGTTTGGAAACAAAGCTCTTTTCTTACAATACGTCAGATTTGAAATTGTCTCAAAAGGCCGTAATCTGGGTGAAAACAGAGCATTTCTAACATGATCGACAAGTTGTAACTTTATTCCGTGAATTTAAGGATTATACAATAAGGCGGGAAAAATAAAGCGCCATCGTAACGTATAGACGATGACGCTTTATTGCTGTTATGCTTGTACTATTTTGAAGGCTTTGCCTAGGTGGTCGATGATGTCGCCTGCAATCATGGATTCTTCCGAGAGGGTGCGTGCTGCGATGTCGCCGGCTAGTCCGTGGATGTACACGCCGATGGTTGCGGCTTGTAGTGGCGGATAGCCTTGGGCGAGTAGGCCGAGGATAACTCCGGTAAGTACGTCGCCGCTGCCTGCTGTTGCCATGCCTGGGTTGCCGGTGCTGTTGAAGTTGACAATTCCGTCGGGCGAACAAATGGCGGTGTTAGCGCCTTTCAGTACAACGATGAGTTGGTGCTTTTGTGCAAACTCTACTGCTTTGTAAAGACGTTCGATTGAGGTGTCGCTGTCGCCGGCAAGACGGTCAAACTCGATCGGATGTGGTGTAAGGATACTTCCTTTTGGCACGGCGTCGATAAAGTCGCGGTCGGCCGCGATCAGGTTAAGAGCGTCGGCATCGAGCACCAACGGCACCTTCGCATTCTTAATTACGGTTTCGACAACTCGTGAAGTGAATAGTTTTTGTCCCAAGCCCGGGCCTAAACCAATAGCCGATATATTAGCCAAGTCGGGTGTCATAGCAACACATTCGTCGTTGTTGTCGAGCGAAAGCATACACTCCGGGAAAGCCGTTTGAAAGAAAGATTCACCGCGAGAAGGAATGTGCGCCGTAAGCAATCCGGCTCCGCTGCGAAGCGTTGCTTTGGCCGAAAGAAGCGCAGCTCCCATTTTGCCGCGGCTACCTGCAATCAGCATGGCATGTCCGTAGGTTCCTTTGTGCGAAAACTTGTTGCGCGGTTGCAATAGTCGGGCCACATCGGCTTCTTCGATGTAGTTTCCGATTTCTTCGGCACGGTCTATGCCGTCGCGGCTCAAGCCGATATCGAGGATCTTCCAGTCGCCTACAAAGCGTTGGTTTTCGGCAAAGAAGAAAGCAACTTTAGGAAATTGAAATGTTAACGTCAAGTTGGCACGAATTACGGCATGTGCGTCGTTTTCGCGGTTGTCTTCGCAAAACAATCCCGAAGGAACGTCGATAGCTACAATATATGCACCGGTTTGATTGAGGTAGTTTACGAGTCCGGCATACCCTCCCGAGAGTGGCTTGTTGATTCCGTTACCAAAGATACCGTCGATCACGACATCATCAGGCCCGAGTGTAGGAGGTGCAAAGTCGAATATCACTTCCGTAAATTCTACGCGATCCATCTTAATAAGGCGTTGCTTATTGATCTGGCAGTCTTGCGACAGGGTTTCGGTAGGGTTAAATAGGTAAGTTTCTACTCTGAATCCGGCTTCGAGTAACAGACGTGCAATCGCTAAAGCGTCTCCTCCGTTGTTGCCTTGTCCGGCAAATACTACTACACGCGTGTGTTTCGGAAATCGGCGGCTAAACTCATACGTAAAAGCAGTGGCTGCTCTTTCCATTAAATCAATCGACGAGATCCCTTCTTGCTGAATGGTGTAGTTATCTAGGTCTCGGATTGTTTCGGTTGCAAATATCTTCATACGTTTTGTTACTGACGTTAAATAATCTTGTACTTCAATTGCTACAAAAGTATAACAAAGTTTGCTAAGTCCTCAACTTTTTTGCGAAGAGGTGAAAAAGTTGTACATTTGCGCTTTACTAATAAAAAGTGCGATGGAAAGAATACGCCTTCACGATAAAGAGTTTGCTGTTTATATTAAAGATGAAACGATCCAAGCCCAAATTAAACGCCTGGCTGATGAGATCCGTAAAGATGTAGCAGACAAGAATCCACTGTTTGTAGTAGTACTTAACGGTGCATTCATGTTTGCGTCTGACTTGCTAAAAGAACTTAACGTGCCTTTTGAGGTTACATTTATGAGATGTTCTTCATACGCCGGAACTTCTTCTACCGGTGAGGTAAAAGAAATTATCGGATTAGGAGATGAAATTAAAGGCAGAACACTGGTATTTATCGAAGATATCGTTGATTCGGGTCTTACGATGCAAACTGTGCTTGAAAATGTAAAAGCTCGTGGAGTGGCAGAAGCTCGCTTGGCTACGCTTTTCTTGAAACCAAAAGCTTTGAAGTGTGACTTGAAGCCTGAATATGTTGGTTTCGAAATCGATAACGAATTTATTGTTGGATACGGTCTTGATTACGATGAAATGGGCAGAGCCTATCGTGATATCTACAAAATCGTAGCTGAATAATCCCCGCTCTATTTTTAACCAATAAGATATTAAACAAAATGTTGAACGTAGTTATTTTTGGCGCTCCGGGTTCAGGTAAAGGAACTCAAAGCGAATTGATTATCGAGAAATATGATTTGGCTCACATCTCTACAGGTGATGTATTGCGTGCTGAGATCAAAAACCAAACTGAACTTGGTAAAATCGCATCTGATTTCATTTCTAAAGGTCAACTTGTACCGGATGAATTGATCATCAACATGCTTGCTAACGTTCTTGATAGCAAAAAAGAAGCTAAAGGTGTAATCTTCGACGGTTTCCCACGTACAATTCCTCAAGCACAAGCGTTGAAAAAAATGCTTAACGAAAGAGGTACAGACGTTTCTGTAATGTTGAATCTTGAAGTTGCTGAAGAAGAATTGATCCAACGTCTTTTGAAACGTGGTGAGATCTCTGGTCGCTCAGATGACAACTTGGAAACTATCAAGTCTCGTCTTGATGTTTACAACAACCAAACATCTCCATTGAAGGAGTATTATATTGGCGAAGGCAAACACGTAGCTATCCATGGTATGGGTACTGTAGAAGAAATCTTCTCTCGTGTAGCTGATGCTATTGACGCAGTAAAATAATTTAAGTTTTAAGAGTATAAAATGGCTGAATCGAACTTTGTTGATTATGTGAAAATTTATTGCCGTTCGGGCAAAGGTGGAAGAGGATCAAGTCACTTCCGTCGTGAAAAGTATATCCCAAAAGGAGGACCAGATGGAGGCGACGGAGGGAGAGGAGGCCATGTTATTATCAGGGCCAACCGTAACTACTGGACTCTTCTTCACTTGAGATTCGAACGACATATTTTCGCTACAAGTGGTGAAGGCGGATCTGCTAAACGCAGTTTCGGTAAAGATGGTGAGGATCGTGTAATTGAGGTGCCACTAGGTACTGCTGCATACGATGCCGAAACCGGTGAGTTTATCTGTGATGTTACAAAAGACGGTCAAGAAATCATGCTGTTGCGTGGTGGTAAAGGTGGTCTTGGTAATGCACACTTTAAAACGTCGACAAACCAGGCTCCGCGTTATGCGCAGCCGGGTGAACCATTCCAAGAGCGTGCAGTTATCCTGCAATTGAAATTGCTTGCTGATGTGGGTCTTGTTGGTTTCCCAAATGCGGGTAAGTCTACTTTATTGTCTGTTGTTTCGGCGGCTAAGCCAAAGATCGCGAACTATCCGTTTACAACACTCGAGCCAAATCTTGGTATCGTGAGTTATCGTGATAATCGTTCGTTTGTGATGGCCGATATCCCGGGTATCATTGAAGGTGCCAGCGAGGGTAAAGGTCTTGGACTTCGTTTCCTTCGTCACATCGAGCGTAACTCGCTTCTTTTGTTTATGATTCCGGCTGATTCGGATGATATCGCAAAAGAATACGACATCTTGCACAATGAGTTGGTTAAGTACAATCCCGAATTGCTTACGAAGCGTCGTGTGTTGGCTATCACCAAGTCGGATATGCTGGATGAAGAGTTGATCGAGGCATTGACTGAAGAATTACCAAAAGATATACCTCATATCTTTATCTCTTCGATTACAGGTTTCGGTATCACAGAATTGAAAGATATTTTGTGGAGCGAGCTTAACAAGGAATCTTTCCACGACGCAGAGTCTATCGTGCATAAGCCAATCGATGTGGCTGCATTGGGACTTGCTGCTGACGAAGAAGGTTTCCCTGCTTACGAAGCGGATGAAGACGAGGACGATTTTGAAGAATTCGAATATGAAGAACTTGATTGGGAATAATCGAATGATTCGAGTATCTCAATATCCGGAAATGTTGCAATTTCCCTGTTTAGGCAGGGATTGCAACATTTTTCATTTTGTGACTACTCGAAACGGTGGCGTGGGGCGCGAAAACTATGCTTCGTTTAACGTGAGTCCGTATTGTGGCGATGAAGCGGATGCGGTGACAGATAATCTGCAACGCTTGTGCGCGGTAGCTAAAATTGAGCCTTCTCTTGTGTTGTTGCCTTATCAGGTGCATGAAGATCGCATTGCTGTGGTGGATGATGCGCTTTTGTCGATGAGTATGGAGGATAGAACGAATGCGCTTTCGGGTTTCGATGCGATTGTAACAAACGTGCCGGGTGTGGCGGTGGCTGTTTCTACGGCCGATTGTGTTCCGGTGTTGCTTTATGATCCCGAGCAGAAGGTTGTAGCGGCGGTGCATGCCGGATGGCGCGGTACGGTGAAGCGTATTTGCTCGAAGGTTATTGCTTTGATGCAGCAAAAGTATGGTTGTAATCCTGCGAACGTGCAAGCGGCTATCGGTCCGTCTATCGGTTTCGATGCGTTTGAGGTTGGCGATGAAGTGGTGGAGGCTTTTGCTTCGGCCGCATACGATCTGGATGCTTTGGTGGGGCGTAATGCAAAAACCGATAAAGCGCATATTGATCTTTGGGAAGCTAATAAGAG
>DLYT01000163.1:0-628 GCA_003447595.1 Porphyromonadaceae bacterium | reverse complement strand
GGTATCGTAATTCGTTAAAGTGAAAAGAAGTATGATTGAAATAACACTGTCAGATCAAATAAAGCAGGCCTGTCCTGATTTGCACATTGCAGTTATTGAGTGTGATGTGACGAATACTCCTTCCGATCCGAAGTTATGGGACGAAATAACAGCGTTCGAAAAAGAATTCCGTTCTACTTACGAAATGGCGCAGATCAATAAACGTTTGCCAATAGCTGCTACACGTGCGGCTTATAAGGTTTTTGGGAAAGATCCGAATCGGTATCGTCCTTCGGCCGAAGCGTTGAGTAGGCGTGTGGTGAAGGAAATGTCGTTGTATCGAATCGACACATTAGTTGATTTGATCAACTTGGTATCACTCAAGACGGGCTTTTCGATTGGTGGTTTTGACGCCGAAAAGGTTGAAGGAGCTCTCGAACTAGGTGTGGGAAGAGTTGACGAAAAGTTTGACGCGATAGGTCGTGGATCCTTGAATATAGAAGGGCTTCCTGTATATCGTGATCAGGTAGGAGGCATAGGGACTCCAACCAGTGATGAAGAAAAAACTAAAATTTCTCTTAATACGAAAAAACTATTAATGATAATTAATGGTTATTCTGGTATGGGGGGATTGAAAGAGGCAGCGGCC
>DLYT01000048.1:18018-24067 GCA_003447595.1 Porphyromonadaceae bacterium | reverse complement strand
TTTCTTTTCACAAATTAGATTTCTTCATTCATAGGCGCGATATAAACGATATCGGCATTTTGCATACTGATTTTGAAATACTGAAACTCGTTGTTTTCATACAATACTTTGTAGAAATAACCTGTTTGGTCCATAGCTAAAAGACCTACTACACGTTTGCTGATAGAGTTTGCATGATTTCTGATTGACATTGCAGCCAAGAAAAATTTCTGATTCATGTTATTATAATTTAAAAGACAACAATACTCACATCTTCAAAAACAAGAGATGTTCTCGTCGGATGTAAATATAGTTATTAATTCTCTATACAACCAAAAGAACTAGTGAAAAGTTTAACCGTATAAAGTTTCGAAAATATTTGAAAACCTTTTTTGGAGATTCTATGTTATAAATACGAACCGCAAAATGTCACTATTATGTTCACATTTCTGCTGAGTACGATGCTTTTAGTATCGTCACCTAATAATTATATACAAAATGATACTGTCATGAAATTTGAATTACCAAAATTACCGTATGCCAATAATGCATTGGAACCTGTAATCAGTGAAGAAACTATCAATTTTCACTATGGCAAACACCATCAAGCTTATGTAAATAATTTGAATAATCTTATTCAAGGTACGAAGTTTGAGAATGCGGATTTGGTTACAATCATAAAAGAATCTGACGGCCCTATTTTTAACAATGCTGCTCAGGTTTGGAATCATACTTTTTACTTCAACTCATTTAAACCAAACGGCGGAGGAGCTCCTAAAGGCAAACTAGCTGAAGCAATCAATGCTACTTGGGGCTCATTCGACAACTTCAAAAAAGAATTCAACACAGCTTCTACCGGCCTATTTGGCTCGGGTTGGGCTTGGTTGGTAAAAGACAAAGATGGTAAGTTATCTATCGTAAAAGAAAGTAATGCGGGTAATCCTCTTACTAAAGGTCTTACTCCTATTCTAACATTTGACGTATGGGAACATGCTTATTATCTTGACTATCAAAACAGACGTCCAGATCATGTGAATGCCCTTTGGGATATTATCAATTGGGACGTTGTTGAAGAGAGATACTAATTTTTTTTACCTCTTATTTATACACACACAAGCAACAACGAAAAAACCGCCTCGGAGTGATCCGCGACGGTTTTGCTATTTTATGGGATATCCTACGAATTCAACTTATATTCGTAGGATATCCTTTTTTAGTATAATCAAAGAAGCTTTGTCGGCAACCCACCGTAGAGGAATTATGGCATTGAGAACGGTAAGGTTGCCCACTTCAGCTATTTTGTCGATTCGTTGTTTTTTGATTTTAGATAAGCATCGATAGCTTGAGCTACTGTGCGACCACGCTCTATTGCTTTCACAACCAGCGATTGCCCGGTTGCAGCATCTCCGGCAGCAAATACGCCTTCGGCAGAAGTCATCAAGCTATCATCTGTTGCAATGTTGCCTCTTCCGTCTGTTGTCAGACTCAGCGATTCAATAACTCCTTCTTTTATCGGGTGCACAAAGCCTAGAGCTAGCAAGACGAGATCAGCCTTTACAACCTCCTCAGAATCTGCTACGGCAACCATCTGCATGCGACCGTCTTCAGCTTTGCTCCAAGATACGGTTTGCAGTGTTGCAGATGTAACGTTTCCATTAGCATCCCCTTCAAACTTCACCGTATTCTTGCTCCACATCCGTTCGCATCCTTCGGCATGAGAAGAGCTCGTCTTCAACACATTCGGATATTGAGGCCATGGTGTAGCGTCGTTTACCCCTACAGGCGGCTTAGGCATAATCTCAATCTGCGTTACAGATGCAGCACCCTGACGGATCGCTGTTCCTACGCAGTCGGAACCTGTATCACCACCACCAATTACCAATACATGTTTGCCTTTTGCCGAAATAGACTGCTCACCAGCTACAAGTTCGCCCGAGCAAAGTCTATTCTGTTCAGCCAAGTAAGTCATTGCCGGATAAATCCCGGTCAGCTCACGCCCTGCAACTTGCAAATCACGCGGATGCTCTGATCCTATAGCCAAACAAACGGCATCATACTCCTTTCGCAACCTATCTACAGCCAGGTTATGCCCTACTGCTTGATTGTTACAAAACTGTACACCTTCAGCCTCCATCAAGCGAATACGTCTGTCGATAACCGACTTATTCAGTTTGAAATCCGGAATACCATAACGGAGTAAACCTCCCGATTTAGCATTCTTTTCATACACCGTAACCTCGTGTCCGAGCTTATTCAGGCGATTAGCCACCGTAAGTCCGGCAGGACCCGAACCCACTACAGCAACCTTCTTACCTGTTCTTGTAGCAGGAGGCGTAGGTTTGATATATCCTTCGAGAAAGGCCTTCTCGATAATTGCAACTTCGTTTTCTCGGCATGTAATCGGCGATTGTTGCAACGAAAGCACACAACTCTTCTCACACAATGCCGGACAAATACGTCCTGTAAATTCCGGAAAATCATTCGTTGAAGTCAAGATCTGCATGGCTTTGATCCATTCACCCTTGTGTAGGTGATCTTGCCATTCGGGAATGCGATTGCCCAACGGACAAGCCCAGTGACAAAATGGTACACCACAATCCATACAACGCGATGCCTGCAACTTACGATCTTCGCTATTTAGCGTTTGCTCCACTTCTCCGAAGTCGGCAACACGCTCATGAACCGGTCTGTAACCGGCTTCTTTTCTATTTATTGATAAAAATGCTTTCGGATTTCCCATGATACACGATACTGCTAAAAGTTAATAGTCATACTCCACTTGTGCAATCTTCTTACTGATCGCTGCAATCTTCTCCTCTTCGATTACTTTCTTGTACTCGATCGGAGTTACTTTGATAAAGTATTGCACCTCTTCATGCCAATTTTGCAACAAGCGATTAGCCAGTTTACTGTTTGTAGCATAATAATGCTCCTCTACAAGCGATTTCAGTTCGCGGTTGTCACTATAATCCTCAATCAACGAAAGCTCAACCATCTCCATATTACAGAAGTAGTCAAAATCTCCGTCCGGATTATAAACATACGCAACACCACCACTCATACCGGCTGCAAAGTTACGCCCGGTACGACCCAGCACTACCACCTTTCCTCCGGTCATGTACTCGCAGCAGTGATCGCCAGCACCTTCTACCACAGCAATCGCACCACTATTACGTACACAGAAACGCTCTCCGGCCTGTCCCGAGATAAAGACACGTCCCGATGTAGCACCATATAGCAACGTATTGCCGGCTATGATATTCTTTTCGGCAGCAAATATGGATTGATGTGAAGGCACCACCGTAATCTTACCACCGGCAAGACCTTTACCCAAGTAGTCGTTTGCATCACCCTCGAGACAGAAGGTAACCCCTTTCGAAAGGAATGCGCCAAAGCTTTGGCCGGCCGAACCGTTGAAACGACAAACAATCGAATCTTCAGCCAACCCTTCATTCCCGTATTTCGAAGCAATCACACCCGAGAGCATTGCCCCAACCGAACGATCCGTGTTGCAAATCTCACGTGAGATCTCAACCTTATCTACCTCTCCGGCTACAACCGACGCGGATAACGCGATCAATTCCCTGTCGCGCACCTCATCAATCGCATGATGCTGTGCTTTCACATTTCGGATTGCATAATCAGCCGGTACATCCGGACGATAAATCAAACGAGAGAAGTCTAGTTTCGCTTGTTTTCCTTCGCGCTTTTCATCTTTCACGCAAAGCAATTCACTGCGACCTACAATCTCGTCCAAACTTCTAAAGCCCATCTCCGCAAGATACTCTCGTACCTCTTGAGCTAGATAGCGGAAGAAATTGATCAAGTATTCTGAACGTCCTACAAAGCGACGACGCAGTTCTTCGTCTTGCGTTGCCACACCAACCGGACAGGTATTGAGGTGACACTTACGCATCATCACACACCCTAACACAATCAATGCACTGGTTGAGAAGCCATATTCCTCAGCTCCCAACAACGCTGCGATGATGATATCACGACCGGTCTTGAGCTGACCATCTGCTTGTAGGCGAACCACACCACGTAGGTTGTTAAGAACGAGCGTTTGTTGCGTCTCGGCTAGTCCGATCTCTAGCGGCAATCCCGCATGTTTGATCGAGCTCGACGGACTCGCTCCGGTTCCACCTTCACAACCACTAATCAAGATCATGTCGGCTTTGGCCTTAGCCACACCCGCAGCAATTGTACCCACTCCCGATTCCGACACCAGCTTTACGCTGATACGAGCACGAGGGTTCACATTTTTAAGATCGTAGATCAGCTGAGCTAAGTCTTCAATCGAATAGATATCATGGTGAGGAGGTGGCGAGATCAGCGAAATACCCGGTATAGAGTGGCGTGTTTTTGCAATAACTTTATCCACTTTATAACCCGGCAGCTGACCACCCTCTCCCGGTTTAGCACCTTGTGCTACTTTGATTTGTATTTCATCTGCATTTACCAGATACTCTGTCGTTACACCGAATCGGCCCGATGCCACCTGCTTGATCGCAGAACGAGCACTCGCCCCATCTTCCTTCGGATGAAAACGCTCCGGATCTTCTCCACCTTCACCGGTATTACTTTTACCGCCGATGGCATTCATCGCAATCGCCATCGCTTCATGCGCTTCACGACTGATCGACCCGTACGACATTGCTCCCGTACAGAAGCGTTTCGTAATCGACTCCACGCTCTCAACCTCATCTACCGATATTGGGTTGCGATCAAACGTAAGGAAGTCTCTGATAAATGATTTTTCTGTTTTATGATCTACCGAAGCCGTATACTCCTTAAACTTCTTATAACTACCCAAGCGAGTAGCCAATTGAAGCGTAGAGATCGTCTCAGGATTCCAAGCGTGAAACTCACCGTCTTTGCGCCAAGCAAATACACCTTGAAACGTATCGGCAGATTTGGATTCGCCTTGCGTATACGCCTCGTAGTGCGGAATGCAAGCTTCATGCGCAATATCAACAATCTCCACCCCTTCGATCTTCGAAGCAATCCCCTTGAAGTATTTATCGAGCACACTGCTACCAATACCCACCGCCTCGAATATCTGAGCCCCGCAATAACTACGCAGCGTAGAGATACCCATTTTCGAGAACACTTTGAGCAAGCCCTTATTCACCGATTTGATGTAGTTCTTTTCGGCCGTAGCATAGTCGAGCTGAATCTCGCGGTTCTTCACCACATTATCAATCACGGCAAAAGCCAAATAAGGATTGATTGCGTTTGCGCCAAATCCGGCAAGCAATGCAAAATGCATTACCTCTCTCGGTTCGGCAGTTTCTACCACAATAGCAGTTTGCACGCGTTTGCGTGTAGAGATAAGGTGGTGATGCACGGCAGCAACAGCAAGCAACGACGGAATAGGCGCATGAGCAGCGTCAATTCCCCTATCGCTAAGTACGATAAAGTTTACACCTTCATCTACGGCAGCTTCGGCATCGGCACAAAGAGCGTCAAGGGCATCCTGTAGGCTATTGCTTTGTTCGTCGTATTTAAATACCATTGGCAACGTACGACAGCTAAAGCCTTTGTATTTCAAATTGACCATCAGGTCAAATTCTACATTGGTAATGATAGGCGAATTGAGCTTAATCATTTTACAGTGCTCAGGCATCGGTTCGAGCAGATTTGTGTGGATAGAACCGATATAACTGCTAAGCGACATCACCAATTCTTCACGAATCGGATCGATAGGCGGATTGGTAACCTGCGCAAACAGCTGACGGAAGTAATTGAACAAACGTTGCGGCTTGTGCGACAACACAGCCACCGGCGCATCATTCCCCATCGAAGAGATCGGCTCCTTACCTTCGGCAGCCATCGGGATAATCGAACGTTGAATATCCTCCTTGAAGTATCCGTAGGTGTGTAGCAACTTTTCATAATCGGCTACGTTATACTTCACGCTACGTCCCGACGAGATTTTATCAAGAAACAAGCGATTCTTTTCGAGCCAAGCTCTATAAGGAAATGCATCTGCCAGTTCTTCTTTTAGCTCAGGATCATAACAAATGGCACCTGTTGCGGTATCTACCATCAACATCTTACCCGGCTT
>DLYT01000048.1:13408-17732 GCA_003447595.1 Porphyromonadaceae bacterium | reverse complement strand
AGCGTATAACGAGCAGGACGCAAACCGTTACGGTCTAGCAAACCACCGGCATAGCGACCATCGGTAAACAAAATCGTAGCCGGACCATCCCACGGCTCCATCAATACACTATGATATTCATAGAAAGCCTTTAGTTCGGTCGAAATAGGATTCTTACTATTCCACGACTCCGGAATCAACATCGACAACGCATGCGGCAACGACATACCCGACATCACCAAGAATTCAAGCACATTATCAAGCGACGCACTATCACTCATCGCAGGCTGAACCACCGGCCATAGTTCGGCGATATCCCCAAGACGGTTCGATTTCAGCACCGTTTCGCGCGCTTCCATCCACAAGCGGTTTCCTCTGATGGTATTGATCTCCCCATTATGCCCAATCAGACGGAAAGGCTGAGCAAGGTCCCACGTCGGAAACGTATTGGTACTAAAGCGTGAATGCACCAAAGCAATACCCGATGTAAAGTTCGGATGAGAAAGATCCGGAAAATAAGGACGCACTTGCGTAGACGAAAGCATCCCTTTATAAATCATACGTTGCGTAGAAAGACTCACGATATAGAAACTGCGTCGTTGGGTAATATCCAACTCCAGCGCAGCCCTCTCTACCTTCTTTCGCAAGATGTAAAGAGCCAGTTCGAGTTCTTCGGGAGCAACATTACCCGAAACAAATATCTGCTTAATCTGCGGCTCGTTTTTACCCGAGTCGATACCTAGAATTTCGCTGCATACCGGAACATCCCTCACAGCAAGCAACGTAAGCGAAGCCTCCTTAATCGTAGCTTCGAGAAGCGCCATACAAGCATTGGCCTCGTCATTATCCTTCGGAAGAAAAACAAGTCCGGTACCATAACGACCCTTCTCGGGCACAGCAATACCTTGTAATAAGATAAATTCGTGTGGAATTTGCACCATGATACCGGCACCATCGCCGGTTTTACTATCGGCACCTTCTGCGCCACGGTGTGTCATATTCTCAAGAATACTCAATCCATTCTCTACAATCTCGTGCGATTTCTGACCATATATATTCAGGATCATTCCCACCCCACAAGCATCATGCTCTTGCGATGGTACATAAAGTCCTTGTTCTTCTGGAATTAAATTTCTCATTGTATGTGTAGTATTTTTTGTAATTAGAAAAAAGCAGGAAGCCCGATGCCTCACACACCAAGACTTCCTTTTGTCATTTAACAACCCAATTTAGCGAATAAATAATAATTCTCTGTATTTCGGAAGAGGCCACATTTGATTGTCGACCATCAATTCCAATTTATCGATATGATATCGAATTTTATCCAAATAAGGAGCCACATGATCGTGATAAGCAATCGCCTTTTCACGGGCATCTTCAATGATATTGGCAGCTTTACGCTGATCCACCATCTCATGCACCAACGCATTCACAGCGTTCACATGCTCCGATATCTTAGCAATCAGGCGAAGCGGTTCGGCAGCCATCGTCTTGTACTCGCTGTGTCCCATCAACTCTTTCAGACGAATCACATTTTCAAGCAAGCTCGATTGGTACTGAATCCCCACCGGAATGATATGATTGAGCGACAAATCACCCAACACACGCGATTCGATCTGAATCTTCTTCGCGTAAATCTCCCATTTCACTTCGCTACGCGCATGCAGTTCCACTTCAGAAAGCACACCCGTTTGCTTAAACATATCCATTGTTTGTTTGCTCATGTAAGCATCGTATTGCAACGGCACACTTGTTTCGCAGTCAAGACCACGCGCTTTAGCCTCCGCCTTCCAAGCCTCGCTGTATCCGTTACCATCAAAACGAATCGGCTTCGACTCCTTGATATAGCTCTTCAAAACAGAGAAGATCGCCTCTTGTTTCGACACCCCACCGGCAATCAGCAATTCGATCTCCGTCATGAAGTTATTAAGTTGATACGCAACAGCCGTATTCAGCGCGATCATCGCCTCGGCACAGTTGGCCGACGAACCCACCGCTCTAAACTCGAAACGATTGCCCGTAAAAGCAAAAGGCGACGTACGGTTACGATCCGTATTATCAAGAAGCAATTCAGGAATCTGACCTACCCCAAGCTTCAAGCCCTTCTTCTCATCCACGATAATCGCGTCATCGATACTTGAAGTTTCAAACGCATCCAAGATAGACGACACCTGAGTACCCAAGAAAGAAGAAATGATAGCCGGAGGAGCCTCGTTTGCGCCCAATCGGTGCGCGTTGTTGGCCGAAGCAATCGCAGCCTTCAGCATAGCATTGTTTTTGTAAACAGCCATCAGCGTGTTTACGATAAACGTAATGAACAGCAAGTTTTGAGTTTGATCTTTGCCAGGAGAGAAAAGGTTTACACCCGTGTTGGTAATAAGCGACCAGTTGTTGTGTTTTCCCGAACCATTTACACCCTTAAAAGGCTTTTCGTGAAGAAGTACTCTGAAGTTGTGGCGCGAAGCTACGCGCTTCATTACAGACATGATAAGCAGATTATGGTCTACAGCGAGATTGGTCTCTTCGTAAATAGGCGCCAATTCAAACTGATTAGGAGCCACTTCGTTGTGTCGTGTTTTTACCGGTATCCCTAGCAAATAAGATTCGTACTCAAGATCTTTCATAAACTCCTGCACCCTTTTAGGGATCGCACCAAAGTAATGATCTTCGAGCTGTTGGTTTTTCGCGCTTTCGTGCCCCATCAAGGTACGTTCGGTAAGCATTAGATCGGGACGAGTCGCAAACAAATCCTCATCCACCAAGAAATACTCTTGTTCCCATCCAAGGTAAGAGGTAACCGACTCTACATCTTCGCTCAGCAACTTACACACCCTAGTCGCAGCCTCATCAATCACACTGAGCGATCTGATCAAAGGCGTTTTGTAGTCGAGTGCCTCTCCGGTATACGCAATAAAAATGGTAGGAATACAAAGCGTATCGTCGATCACAAAAGCCGGTGAAGAAGGATCCCAAGCCGAATATCCGCGAGCCTCAAACGTGTTTCTCAGTCCACCATTGGGAAAGCTCGAAGCATCGGGTTCTTGTTGCACCAACAACTTACCGCTAAACTCCTCCATTACTCCTCCCGCTCCGTCGTGTTCGATAAAAGCATCGTGCTTTTCGGCCGTACCTTCGTTTAGCGGGTGAAACCAGTGCGTATAGTGAGTTGCCCCCTGTTCCAAAGCCCACATTCGCATTCCTGCAGCCACATGATCTGCAATGGAGCGATCAATAGGCAATCCGTTATCAATAGCATTGACCAGCTGCTTATACGTATCTTTTGTGAGATATTTCTGCATTGCTTTTCGGTCAAAGACGTGTTGTCCGTAATATTCAGACACTTTCTTTTCGGGCACAATCGCATCTACAGCCTTTCGGTTCGATGCTTTCTCTACAGCATGAAAACGTGAGATTGACATAGTTTATAAATTTTAAGCTTGATGATAGAATCCGTTTATTTCCCCGACAAAAGCCCCTTTAGCGAATCCTCCGCCGGAGAAACAAATCAAATCCCTATAGAATCAGTAAATAATATGATATACTAGAACTTCGCTCCTTTGATTCTTTCGATTGCCGCAAGGCAATTTTCACGCGTACCAAAAGCCGTAAGACGGAAGTAACCCTCACCACTAGGACCAAAGCCCGAGCCCGGAGTACCCACTACATTCAGTTTTGTAAGCATGAAGTCAAAGAAATCCCAAGAAGACATACCCTCCGGAGTTTTCAACCAGATGTATGGAGAGTTTACACCACCCACTACACTTAGTCCTTGCTCTTTCAGTCCTTCGCGAATCAACTTCGCATTTTCAAGGTAATAAGCAATCACCTCTTTCACCTGGCGTTTACCTTCTTCAGAATATACAGCCTCAGCCGCACGCTGAATTACATAAGGAACACCATTAAACTTGGTACATTGACGACGATTCCACAATTTATTCAACGAAACCGGAGTCCCTTCAGTAGTGTAAGCCATCAATTGCTTAGGCACCACTGTATATGCACAACGCGTACCGGTAAATCCGGCCGTTTTAGAAAAGCTTCTAAACTCAATCGCACACTCCTTCGCCCCTTCAATCTCGTAGATACTATAAGGAACATCCTCTTCTGTAATAAACGCCTCATAAGCCGCGTCAAATAAAATGATCGACTGATTGGCAAGCGCATAATCAACCCATTGCTTCAATTGATCCTTAGTCAGTGTAGTACCGGTAGGATTGTTTGGAAAACACAAGTAGATCACATCTACACGTTTTTCGGGAAGCGATGGTACAAAGTCATTTTCGGCCGTACAAGGAATATACACCAAGTTATTCCAATAGCCCATTTCGTTCAGCGAACCGGCACG
>DLYT01000048.1:0-13139 GCA_003447595.1 Porphyromonadaceae bacterium | reverse complement strand
ATATCTCCGATGTTACCACAGTCGCTCTTAGAACCATCACTCACGAATACCTCGTCGAAATCAAGTTCTACGCCACGCGGACGGAAATCATTTTCAATAATCTGATCAATTAAAAAGCGGTAACCTTGCTCCGGGCCATAACCTCTAAACGAAGCAGCCACAGACATTTCATCCACCGCGTCATGCATCGCCTTTACAACCTCAGGCACCAATGGTTTGGTTACATCACCAATACCCAAACGGATAATCTCCGCCTCCGGATTAGCAGTTTTATAGGCTTCTACTCGTTTTGCAATCTCCGAAAACAGATAGCTTCCGGGCAATTTTAAATAATTCTCATTTACTAACGCCATAATATTCTAAACTAAATTGGTTGTTCCTTCAAAAACAGTCTCAGCACCACCCGTCATAAACACATGGTTTGATTTCTCGTCCCATTCGATCACCAAATCACCACCCAGCAAATGAATCGTAGCCTTACGCTCGGTAAGTCCGTTTAGCACAGCCGCCACAAGCACAGCGCAAGCACCCGTACCACAAGCCAGCGTTTCGCCTGCACCACGTTCCCACACACGCATATTGAGCGTATTGCGGTCTATAACTTCGATAAATTCTGTATTTGTACGTCGGGGGAAGATTGTGTGGTTCTCAAATAAAGGGCCAATGAAAGGAAGGTCGAGATCTTTTATATTTTCGGTAAAAATTACTGCGTGCGGATTACCCATCGAAACAGCCGTAATGCGCCAGTCTTTGCCTTCTACATGTATAGGCTCGGCAATCATTCGCTCGGCACTCCATGCAACCGGCACGTTGGCAGCCTCAAGAATCGGCTCACCCATATCTACCGTCACACTTTTCACCGTGTTATCTTCAATATGGAGTCGGAGCACTTTCACGCCGGCACCTGTTTCAAGCGTAATCTCGTCTTTATTTACAAGACCTTTATCGTATACATACTTTGCTACACACCGCGATGCGTTACCACACATCTCCGATTCCGAACCATCCGAGTTAAACATACGCATTTTAAAGTCGCACGTTTCCGAAGGCAGAATCATCACCAAACCGTCCGATCCAATACCGAAATGACGATCGCTAAGTATTCTTGCCGCTTCGGCGTAGTCTGTTATCTCGTGGGTAAAACCGTTTACATATATATAATCGTTGCCGGCACCCTGCATCTTTGTAAACTGTAGCATATTTCTATATTTTTGTAGTAAATATTACCTTTATGTTACTTATATCACATTCACACATGACAAAAGTATATATAAATATGAATTATCAAAACGAAAAGACGCAAATAAATCGCACTTCATAAACATTTTATCATTTATTAAATAATAAAGTATGTTTTTGTCACACCAAAAGGCAAATAGTTAATCCAACTGAAAGAGCAATTCCATCAAAAAGCAACAAGTGTAAACTACAAAGCAACCAAACACTTACATAATGACACAAAAACCAAACAACCTTTTAATCACACGAAAGATAGATTTTGAAGACTATAGAATTGTGTTTTTGAAATAAACCTTTAATTTTGCAACACGAAATAATCAACTCGTAATTAAATAACGCTTTTAAAGATGATTGACAAAATAAATACGCTACTGGGTGAAGTAGAAAATCTATCGGCTGCAAATACCGAAGAGCTAGAAGCACTACGTATCAAATACCTTAGTAAAAAAGGTGAGATCTCTGTATTGTTCAACGAGTTTCGCAACGTAGCTCCGGAGCAAAAGAAAGAAGTAGGTAAAATGCTTAATATCTTAAAAGATACAGCGCAAAACAAAATCAACGCGTTGAAAGAAGCATTTGAAAACATGGGCGGAAGCAACGACGAGATCGACCTTACACGCACAGCCTATCCTATTCACCTAGGTACACGCCACCCACTATCTCTAGTAAAGAAAGAGATTTGCGATATCTTCAACCGTCTTGGCTTTAGCATTGCAGAAGGTCCGGAAATTGAAGACGACTGGCACGTATTCTCATCTTTAAATTTCGCAGAAGATCACCCTGCACGTGATATGCAAGACACCTTCTTCGTAGCACACACACCGGAAGTACTACTTCGCACACACACTTCATCGGTACAAACACGCGTAATGGAGACTACACAACCTCCTATTCGTATCATGTGTCCGGGACGTGTATACCGTAACGAAGCCATTTCGTACCGTGCACACTGTTTCTTCCACCAAGTAGAAGCACTATACGTAGACAAAAACGTATCGTTTGCCGACCTAAAACAAGCCCTTTTGTTCTTCGCAAAAGAAATGTTCGGTGCCGACACAAAAATCCGTCTACGTCCGTCATACTTCCCATTCACCGAGCCATCAGCCGAAATGGACATCTCATGTAACCTATGTGGTGGCAAAGGCTGTCCTTTCTGTAAACACACAGGATGGGTAGAAATCCTAGGTTGCGGTATGGTAGACCCTAATGTACTAGAAAGCTGCGGTATCGACAGCAAAGTATACTCAGGCTACGCACTAGGAATGGGTGTAGAACGTATCACCAACCTGAAATACCAGGTAAAAGACCTTCGTTTGTTCTCCGAAAACGACCAGCGTTTCCTAGAGCAATTCGAATCAGCACACTAAGCTTATCCTACTCATAACATACAAAAACCGGATATCACGAGAGCAACCTCCCGAGTTATCCGGTTTTTATTTATAAACACACATACACCATGAATTTACAACGCATACATTTAGCCTACTTCAGTGCCACAGGCACCACAGCCCGCTATATGCAAGCCATCAGCAAAGGGATTGATGCAGCCCAGACCAATACCATCAAGCTCTCTGAAATCAAAGACGACACCATCACCATTCCGGCCAATGAACTTATTGTCTTCGGTATCCCCGTATTCTCGGGTCGCATACCCCAATTTGCACAAAAAGCCATTCAACGAATAAAAGGAAACAACACTCCGGCCATCATCACTTGTATCTATGGAAATAGAGATTTCGACGACGCCCTGCTCGAACTCAAAAACCTGGCACAAGCCAACGGATTCAATGTCGTATCAGCAGCAGCATTCGTGGCACAACACTCCATATTTCCCAAAGTAGCCAAAGGCAGACCTCATGCAGCCGACCTGGCACAAGCAGCACAATTTGGAGTAAGAAGCATTCAAAACCTTCACACCAACGCACCCATCACCATCAAAGGCAGCTATCCCTATAGAGCCATCAAACCGGTACCGCTACGCCCTACCACAACCAAGCAATGCAACAACTGCGGAAGCTGCATGAAGCAATGCCCCGTGCAAGCCATGCATCCCGACAACCCCAAGAAGATCGACAAAAAGAAATGCATCTCATGTATGCACTGCATCAGCATTTGCCCCAAACAAGCTAAAAAACTAGGCGGATTACTCTATTGGATCGCTTCGCAAAAATTCAACAGAAACTTTGCAATGTCTCGTGAAAATTACATAGTCTATCAAGCAGACTAAGCAACACCGCTTACCTTCTAGATCAACAACCCCGAATAAATACAAACACAACATGAGTAAGACAATCAGTACAACGCTAGCCATGGCAGCCGGTCTGGGCCTCACCGCTACCGCACAACACTCACACAAACAACCCAACATCGTACTCATTATGTGCGACGACATGGGCTTCTCAGACCTCGGCTGCTACGGAGGCGAAGTAGAAACCCCAAACATCGATCACCTCGCACAAAGCGGTACACGCTTCACCCAAATGAAAAATGCCGGACGCAGCTGCCCTAGTCGCGCCTCCCTACTTACCGGATACTATCCACATGCCGCAGGTATGGGCTGGATGACCGCAGTAGACGAACACCGCACCGGCTATCGCGGACAAATAGCCGACAACATCCCAACCATAGCAGAAGTACTACGCACTGCCGGCTATGCCACCTATATGAGCGGCAAATGGCACGTAACGGTAGACGGCGCCTTCGATGGCCCCAATGGCAGTTATCCGTCACAACGCGGATTCGATCACTACTACGGAAGTCTGAGCGGAGGAGGCAGCTACTATACCCCCAAAGCCCTCTATCACAACACCGACAAGATCGATCAAGTCGCCGACGACTACTATTACACCACAGCCATCACCGATACGGCCGTGAGCTATATCAACCGTCACAACTTCGATCAGCCCATGTTTATGTACGTAGCCCACTACGCGCCACACTTGCCGCTCGAAGCACCCAAAGACCGTGTAGAAAAATGCAAAGACCGCTACAAAGCAGGCTATGACGTACTCAAGCAAGCACGCTTCGAACAACTCAAAAAGGAAGGACTCATTCCGCAAGACATGACCCTTCCACTACACGAGCGCGAATTCAACGGCAAACGCCCTGCTTGGAACGAACTCAGCGACAAACAGCAACAACAATGGATCAACGACATGGCCACCTATGCAGCCATGATCGAAATCATGGACGACGGCATCGGAGCCTTGGTACAAAACCTCAAGCAAAAAGGCGAATACGACAACACCATCTTCCTATTCCTCAGCGACAACGGATCTACCAGCGAAGGCGGCTTCATCAAGCAACTCATGGCCGACCTTAGCAACACCCCCTATCGCAGCTACAAACAATGGTGTTATCAAGGCGGAACCAGCACCCCGCTCATCATAGCAGGAGGAAAAAACACACCGCTAGCCGGCAAGCAACAAATCTGCAACCAGGCAGCACACATCATCGACCTGTTCCCTACCTGCATCGACCTAGCCTCTGTGTCATACCCTAACAAACACAACGGCAACAAGGTAGCCCTGCAAGGAACCTCACTCCTGCCCGCGCTCAAAGGCAAGCAGCTACGCAAGCGCGACCTCTACTTCGAGCACCAAACCTCGTGCGCCATCATCTCCGACGGATGGAAACTCGTACGTGGCAACGGCAAAAAAGACTGGGAACTCATCAACCTCAGCACCGATCCATTCGAACAGCACGACCTCTCGCAGGCCAACCCTGCCAAAGTAGCCGAGCTCGAAAAACGCTGGAACAAATGGGCCCACAAGCAAAACGTATTCCCATTCGAATACCTCCCATGGACCGAGCGCATCAACCACTACAAAAAGCTCAACCCCGACCAACGCGGCGAGTAGCAACGCAATCGCATTATGTAGCATCGCGCACTACAAGCCAATACATTCCGCAAACGCTTATTTTATTATACACCAAGGGCTGCCTACTTGCACAACGCAAAACAGGCAGCCCTTACTTATTATTAGACAAAACTATCAACTCTAGAAAAGACCCAACGATATTGTAAAATATAATCAATTTACCTTTGAATTAATCTTTAATTCTAAGGTATCCACATCAACACGTTCTTGATCAAAACTAACAACATTATCATCAAGATCATAAAGAACTCCATCTCTCTGACGATATACAACTCCTTGTTTAATTAATAATTTTATTACATGATAAATTATACTACAACTACATCCAAGCTTTAAAGCTAAGTCCTTATGCATCCCTGGTTTCCATGGCTGTTGCGGAAGAGCGCTTTTTACTTTTTCAAAAGTTATATCATCAATGTGTTTTGCAGTTTTTTTTAAATTATGAACTTTATTTACTCCTAGTCTCATATATACTAACTCAACATAACCTTTTATACCTAAAAGATTGTCTCCCAATTCACATAAAGATAAAAATGCTTTACATTTTGGTCTTTTACGGTTAAAAAGAAAAGGCATTTTACCAATTAAGAAACTCCATGATTGTTCGAATTCTCCCCTTGTTAATTTATTCAAGTCTAAATCAATCAAATCATTAACATTAAAATTATAACACCCTATCACCTTACTAACAACAATAAAACTCAGAAAATGTCTTTTATTTTTAAGATAGCTTTGTAGCTCGCCATTATTCGATAGCCTTTTAGACTCTAGAAAGAGATCTGACTGCTTCATAATATATGCAATTTTGTACCAGACTTGTAAATCTGTATTGTGAGAAAACACCTCAGAATAGGCACTCTCATCCCTCATAAACTTCACTTTTAATTTAATTGCTTCATCAGGTGCTTTATGAATCAAATTAATAAAACCAGCAGCTAAATAAAACGGAGTAAGTATCTTATCAGAACTTACACCTTGATTTTTATAATAATTCGTTCTTCTCTCATAATATAAATCATTTATCTTTAAAGCATCCTCAATATTCCTTTGTACTTTATCTGTTGCGTGAAGAGATGCCAACCCAACTTCCGTTTGATTATTGGTAGCTTTAATAATTTCATCTCTACTCTCTAGATTATTCGAAACTATCACTTTTACCAAGATCGATCTATTTGCAACATCTGATCCTCCTGAACTAAAATATCGAAAAATAGATTCAGATGTTTGTAAGCCATTAACTATCTGTATATCTCCTACTTGAATAGACTTACCTACAATAATAGCGTTAGTAGCTAAAATTGTAACACCATTGTTTAACCACCAAAAATCAGGAGATTCTTGATTATGAAGAGTATTTTGTATATCCTCATTTACTTTATTTAGCCCCATATAATCTCGGACATTTGAATCGAAAAGATATCGTCTGAGTTTATCTTGATCTGAGATAAACATATAATAATCACTGAGTTTCACTAATAATATATAAGCTCCATTACTTGATAAATATTCACAAAATGACAACTCTAACAAAAAGTCTGGTTTCTTCCTAAATAGATCAATTAATTCTGTTGAGCCACAAAAGGTAAAATTAATATTACAATTACCGAAATTATCGGTCGCAGCTTGTTTTAAATGCTCCGATCTTGAAATCACAGATTCTCCAATATCTTGGGTGTTTCCCCTTGATGCATAATAGAAATTAAGATTAAAACGACTTAATTTGGATGATGTTTTCTTATATGATATTTTTAAATTATTTCGTTGCAATAGTAGTTCTTTTGAATATCCACCCTTTAAGTCTCTATCCTCAATCGAAAAATCGAATAACTCAGAGATACTTGCAACTAAATTATCTAATGGAGCCTGCTTAAAAGTATCATGATGTTTACATGTTATAATCCAAACATCAAGCACCAAGCCAGACCTTGGCCATATAAACGTTTCAACCTCCGTTAATAAGTGACCATTCACAAAAATAAAGAAGCCATCAATTCCGCCATCATTTCGCCCATCTACACTTCCATAAATTATTTCATCAGTAGAAAGATCATAGTTTTTTAGGATTTGTTCAAAAACAAAATATTCGAATACTTCATCCCTTCTATAAGAAGGAAGTTTAAGATCAATCCGCTCATCTATAACCCCATCGATCAGAATTTTATCATTTTTAGCCATTTTATTATTTATAAGCATTTAATACTTCTACAAATTGATTGTTGTCAAAAATAATTTGCTCCCATTTAGTACAAGCATCAGATATGCCAATCTGTCTTTTATAAGCCAAAACTAATTTTGCAATCTTTACTAACAAATCTGTCTTTTTATTTGCTTCATTTTCTGTATCATCACATGTTATTTGAGCATAAGAAATTAGATACAACAAACCTAATTCAATATTCTGTGATGAAAACGAAGATAATAATAGAGACTTACAAGAGAGGATCTCTGTTATACAATCAATATTATACTCTAAACCTTCTTTCTTTCCACAACGAAAATTAGATGTTAAATTATCAACTAAATACGATATATCATATCCTCTCTTTATCAGTTCAATTATCGCCTGTACCCCATCTAGAATGACCTTTTCAATTGGAGATGATATAGCTAGGATAATTGATGACTCTAACTCCTGAAAGTCATCATACAATAAAGGCAAAGCAGCTTTTAACTCTAGATTACAAACTCCGTAATCAGGATATTCATTCACCATCGTCTCGAGTAGCAGAATATTTTCTTGGCTTATTTCAGAATAATATTCTGAAATAACTGTCGTAATAATCGCATTTATTAGTGCAATTTTATGGTTAAAATCGTTAGATCTAGAGAATCCAAAAGGAACGTCATTGCTTAATTGATATTTCTTATCAGAATCCCACAACCCAACAATATTAATAACAAGATTATTAATTTCTTGCTGCGTCCATCGATAATGATCTTTATATTGATATGTACCTCTTATATTATAAAGCAACGACATATCTTGACCGAAAACATACATATCCCCATCCTTCCCATTAATAGGAAAAGGTGCTTTAGTTAAATAATCGTGCAAAAAAATTGATGGTTCAATATTTGAAGGATGAGGCAATCCTAAATATACATAATAATAATAATCTAAATTTGCAGGAAAACCATATTTATCTTTAACCTTCCAAGCATTTGTCATCATCCTAGATATCTGTCGAGCTTTAAGAAGATTACACTTAAACAATATGTATAATCTATTATAAGCTAACTGCCTTTTAAAATCAGAACTCAATAGATTTGAAATCAACTCATCTATAACTGATTTATCCACTTCGACACCTTTTAAATCTGCTACAACATCAATATAATAAAATGGATCATATTTATTCTTCTCTACTCGATTGAAAACCAAAGGGAACTCTAAAAATCTAGGAATAAGAAAGTATTGCTCTTCTGTAGAAAAGGAATTAACTAAACGTTTCATCAACACTACGATATGTTGAAAAGCTGAAATAACATCTGAAGAATAAATATCTTTCAATATCCTTAAAACCTCAATTCTTGACTCAAATGAAGCTTTACAACACAACCTAGATATAACTTCTGGTAAAGTTTCAGACAATGAAGTTATTATATTATCAACCTCTCCTTTAGCACAATGTGTTTTATATGCTTGTTCTAAAAGTCTTGTGTATTGATATATATGAACTGTTACATCTTCTTTTGTTAAATTCGATAGAGACAACCTATTATAAATAGTATTTATAGCATTGTTATCACCAGATCGAATCATTGCGACATTAGCCGAAAATGATGAAGATCCTGCTATAGTCGGTAAGGCATTATTAAAACAATCCTTATCTAATGTAGTCAGATATGGCAAATGATATGGTAAACCAACTTCCTCTATAAATCTAAAATACTCCCATGCTAAACGATATGTTTTATTATTTGCTGATTTATAATTCGTTGTTGACCATCCAATATCAAAAGACAACTTTTTTTCTACAGACTTCGGAGCGACTAAAACTGATTGCATCTGTAATCTAAAATCTTTTAATTCAGTGTTAGGATCACAGTCATATTGTTTCAATACTTGCCAACGTTCTTGATAATTATTGTTATAAGTGGGTAAAGAGTGATTTATATTTAAATCATTAGCCCTCACAACATACTGATATAAAAGCATTATATATGCTTCTATAGAGACTAACGAATAGTCATTTATTATAGGTGATAAGTTTAATCTTGACCTTACTACACCTAAAGCTGACTCAAGAATCTTAACAGCATCTGCTGTCGATTTAAATTCTGCAATTAATGTTGCACGTTTTGCCTCCCAATATGGCATTGTCATATCGACTACCCAATTCGAGATCGCATCTTTCAGTTTAGCTATCTCGAAATTATAAGCAAAAAATAAACATTTTTCATATTGAAAACGAGCTTGTTGTTCTGCTGATAAGAATAATATCAGTTCATCTAATCTATTAACAAAACAACCCCATTTTTCACTCCAGCCTTCTTCTCGGCAAAGCCGTATAATACTAATCTGAATATCAATCCATGCTTCTTGAATTTGACTCCAATCTAAATCATTATTTGTTAATCTTGTTATTGCCCCCTCAATTTGTAGAGTTTCACAATATGGATTATATTTATTGACAATACTCACATATATATCAAACCAGTCATTACGCATTGGCTGTAATCCTTTTTCCAAACGCCAATTAAACTCAAATAAAAAAAATAAATCATTGGGCATTGACAATTTTTCTAAGAAATCTGTAGTCAATGAAATATCTTCTATCGCTATATTTAATCTATTTCTTTTATTTGCAGGAAGAATTAACCATCCTGGATACGTACATCTTTGTTTTCTCCACTTCTCTAAGAGGTCTAGATAATTATTCGTCTGATATTTTTCAGAATAATTATCGTCTCCCCAGCTTCCAACATTATAAGTATTTAAAGTTTTTAGGCTATTTACAAACTGATCCAAGGCTTTGTAATGATCAATATTTTCTGAACAGAAATTAGACAAATCTATAGGAATAATATTCCTCTCTTCAAGTAGTCGAATTTGACCTTTTGAAAGAGATAAAATACCAATTAAATAAATTTTGGGAGAGTTTTCCTTACCTAGATTATCTCTAATCCATCCTATCCAGTTTAAAAAATTGGGATCATCTCCAGAAAAACCTATTAAACATAATGTATTTTCTAAAAGAGATTGTTGTACAGTATTTACAAATGGTGCATACTTCTTAGGATATTGCCTATAATCCTCCCCTGAAATAATAAATGGTCGTTCTGAAGGAAAGCTACCATGTAGTTTGACTATTCGTGGAGATGTAGACCATACCAAATCATGCATATTTGTTACAACTTCATATCTACGCTCAACGATAGACTCTGTACTTCTTTCCAGCAAAGTATCGTAATTTGTCGTAAAAACATCTTTCCATGGTAACGATAATAGTTTTACATGAAGTTCAGACGGAATATATTCGTTATCTGGTAGCTCTCTTTTAATTAGATTATTTAAATATTCTTTGCCAAACCCAACTTCAACCTCATCGGCAAGTTTCAGAACATTTAAATAAGCTCTATCTGTAGCATTAGGTTTTTGTGCATATAGCTTTTCATAGAAAATATCACCTAATTCATTCCATGTTGGAAACGATTTAGTTGAATAATTAGCTTTTTGAGCATTCTTACTAAAACCAGCTCCTACCATTATACTTGCATGACCACTCCAAAGTCGATCTGCTATCTCCGACAAATAATGCTTTATACTATTGGGAATATCTTCTCTCATATTAAACAATTTCGTATTTCTCAAATATAAAAAGACAATGCGTTATTTTAATAATATCCTGACATTTATAACATGTACTTTACCTGTGATTTTTTTCTTAATAATCATGGAACTCTAAAATATCATAGATATATAGGTAGACTAGGTTACTCTTTAATCAGTGCTTTTTGTCACACGAACGATCCTGCTCTCTACCATCACACTATGCAGCTCACCATAGCCGGACAGATTTTACCTATGCGAGTCTTTCAGTAGCTTCTCTATTTTATTGATCCATTGATTAAATCGGAAACAACGTTCTCTGATCTTTTCTAGACCGATCATTTCCAAAATGATTTCGCCATCAGCAACCTTGTCATAGTTGAAACAATTACCGAGTCGCTTAGAAGGAGCTGTATCCCTTCCCCCATTGATCTCCTCCGGATCGAAAGAGTCTACAATCACACGTAGCTCTTCCTTCGCTTTTTCATCGTCAACGATCAAGTCAAAACCATCCATCGAAGCAAACATCAAAGCTTCCATTTCATATTTTTGGATATATGGATACACTGCTCCATACTTAGATAATACAGCTTGTGTCTCTTCTTCAATAAAATCTATTCGTGACGCATCGTTTGTATACCCTGGGAAGTCAACCGGAAGTCGAAAAAAATCAAGAAACGTCGTGACAATAACGTCGCCTTGCGCAGTAATACGTTTTATATCATTTTCAAGATATTGAAAGCTAACATTTCCACCCTTCTTATTGAGCTTAGCATTTGTGACAATCTTTTGCGTATTCATCACATTGGTAAAGCCTAAACTATACAGATAAGGTATTACCAATTTGTTAATCAAGATAGCCTCAGTATCTCCTTCTACTAAAAAAACAAGTCGTTTCATGGTCATTTCAATAAAGGTTGGCCGTCAATCACATTCTTCTCCCACAACTCTCCGAGACTATATTCCTCAAGCCAACTTTTCAATTGCTCCGAATCGAGACGTTTAAATACGGAGTCACCACCAATACGGTCGACTGTCAGAATATCTTCCGGCTCAAAATTATCAACAAAGTTTACAGATTGAGTCGAAATAATAAGCTGTGATTTCGCTGAAGCCTTTCGCATCATGGCTGCTAATTTGGAGATGGCAAATGGGTGCAAACCCAATTCAGGCTCATCGATAATAATTATCTTAGGAGGCTCGGGCTGCAACAACAGCGTAGCTAGAGCTATAAAACGAAGTGTCCCATCTGAAAGGTGTCCGGCATTAAAATACGAATCGATCATCCCTTTTTCACGCCATCTCAACTCAATCATATCCTCGTTTAGTAGAGAAGGTTGCAACAAAAAACCATCAAAAAACGGAGCAATCGAAGCTATCGTCATTTCGATGATTTTAAACTGCCTCGGATGTTTCTGTTGAAGCAAATAAAGATAGGCTGCCAAATTAGATCCATCACTCTTGAGTTTTCGATTATCTTCGACATTGCATTTCTTCTTCATCGGAGATAAATCTCCCGTATCATGGAAGTGAAACACTTCAAACTCCTTCAACCAGTCGTTTACGTAGTATGCCTGGCCTTTTGCCGTATCTTTAAAACCAGACTCAGACACATTCTTATCATAGATTTGATAGTGCCATTCTCCATTCGGTTTAAAAGCGGTTTGTGTTTGCTCAATCAGCAATGCATCACCACGCTCTACTAAATCAATGATAAAACGATTGTATGGATTGTATTCTTGATCCCCAAAATAAAAATCGATAAGAATTTGCTGCGTATACTTACGTCCACGATGCAAAAAAACATCTGCACCACCTTTGCGAGCTACATAGTTTTGCAGATTCTGTTCATACATATTCCTGACCAAGGAAAACAAAGAAATAAAATTGCTTTTACCCACGCCATTACCTCCGATCAAAATATTGATAGGGGCAAGTTCTACAACTTGATCTCGAATCGATTTATATCCTTTAATATCTAGTCTGGTAATCATTTGCAATAAATTTTCTCAAAGTTAATTCCTTTTTTCGATTTATTCAATTCTTCCGAACATTTGCGACTATCAGATTGCCGATAAGTTATATACCAGATATGCTATACTTTAGGTTATCAAACCATAGCAATTTGTATTGATATAATTAACCATCGACATCATGCGTTTGCTTCTGCTTCTGCGAAAAGAAAAAGGCTACCGCCTCTCATTTACTGAGTGTCGGTAGCCTTTATTATCCTAGCGTTAGCCGGG
>DLYT01000009.1:7012-8836 GCA_003447595.1 Porphyromonadaceae bacterium | reverse complement strand
AAAGTAAACGGAATTGCAGGAAGTAATATCAAGCCCGGACAAACATTGAAAATTCCTATTGTTTAACAGATAATTTAGTAACTATGGACTCAATTGACAAAGTTCTTGATGTGATGAAAAATGCCGGAGAACCACTAAACGCCGGAAAAATTGTTGAGCTTTCTGGTCTTACAAAGAAAGACGTAGATAAAGCAATGAAAGAATTGAAAGAGCAGGGGCTAATCGTATCGCCAAAAAGATGCTATTGGGAGCCCTCGAAGTAGTAATCAAAGAATAAAAAATTAGTTATCTTTGAATTCTTAATTAGAAATGGAGGCTTGTGTTATGGATGAAATCAAAAATGAATTTGAGTCTGATGAGTTACTTATTCAACAAGAGTTTGATGCTCTGTTGCAAGATTATATTAATTCAAATCACAGACGGAAGGTTGAGCTCATAACAAAAGCCTTCAATTTTGCCAAACAAGCACATCAAGGGGTAAAACGTCGCTCGGGCGAACCATATATCATGCACCCTCTTGCTGTTGCACGAATTGTTTGTAGAGAAATTGGCTTGGGTTCGACTTCGATTAGTGCTGCGTTATTGCACGATGTCGTTGAAGATACAGAATTTACAGTCGAGGATATCAAAGCCATGTTTGGCGAGAAGATTGCTACGATTGTAGATGGATTAACAAAGATATCGGGAGGTATCTTTGGAGAGCAGGCTTCGGCTCAGGCTGAAAACTTCAGAAAGTTACTGCTTACCATGTCTGATGATATCCGCGTTATTTTGATTAAAATTGCGGATAGACTACACAATATGCGTACGCTGGGCTCAATGTTGCCCTCAAAACAATATAAGATTGCCGGAGAGACCTTGTACTTATATGCTCCTTTGGCACACCGTTTAGGTCTTTTCTCGATAAAAACCGAACTTGAAGATCTCAGCTTCAAGTATGAACACCCCGAAGAATATCGACAAATAAAAGAGAAGCTTGATGCGTCGGAAAACATGCGTCAGGATGCATTTACCCGTTTTGCACAACCACTGGAAGCCAGATTGAATAAGTTGGGTGTCGCCTACGAGATGAAAGCTCGTGTAAAGTCGATTTATTCTATCTGGAATAAGATGCAAGCGAAAGGTGTATCTTTCGAAGAAGTCTACGATATTTTTGCTGTTCGTATTATTTTCGATCAGGCTAATGGGGTAGATGAAAAGAATCAATGCTGGGATATCTATTCGGTGATTACCGATATCTACAAGTTGCGACCTGATCGAATACGAGATTGGGTAAGCAGACCTAAAGCAAATGGATACCAGGCCTTACACGTAACGGTAATGGGTCCTGATGGCGAATGGATCGAAGTTCAGATCCGCAGCCGTAGAATGGACGACATTGCAGAGAAAGGTTTTGCTGCGCACTGGAAATACAAAGAGCACAATGTAGAGGAAGATACTGAGTTGGATAAATGGTTGAAGACCATTACCGAGATATTAGAGAATCCAAATCCCAATGCACTTGATTTTCTTGATACAATCAAATTAAACCTATTTGCTTTAGAGATATTTGTCTTTACTCCTCGAGGGGATATTAAAACATTGCCACAAGAGGCTACAGCTCTCGACTTTGCTTATGCGTTGCATACGAATCTTGGGAATCAATGCATCGGTGCTAAGGTGAATCACAAGTTGGTTCCGCTTAGTCATAAGTTGCAAAGTGGAGATCAGGTTGAGATCTTGTCTTCAAAATCACAGACTCCTCAGGCAGAGTGGCTCAACTTTGTAACTACAGCTAAGGCAAAAGCAAAGATTGATTATGCACTCAAGAAACAACGCAAAGAG